>JAWWDX010000180.1:0-5949 GCA_033719695.1 Putridiphycobacter sp. | reverse complement strand
CTAATCAGGTGACGCAATTAATCATCAATTTAGATTACTTTAACATATCCACTTCCAAGCATTTAATGGTACTACTTCACAAACTCAAGACCATTCAAAATAGCCATAAAATGATAACTGTTGAATGGCATTATGACATAAATGAAGATGATATGTTAGAGCTAGGTCAAGATTATGAAATGATGGTTAGATTGCCATTTAAATACGTTGGTCATAAGCATGCCAACAGCCCTGTCTGTTAATAATTCACAAAAAAAACAAAAACAAAACCAGTTAAAAAAGCATATTAACAATTTGTTTTTATTTTTGCAGAATATTTTAAAACTAATTAATTCACCATCTAAAAATGGAAAACAAAAACACTTTAGCAAAAATTGCATTAGCAATCAACGTTGTTTTAATTATATTAATTGTCATCCTGTTCTCTAAAATTGGGAAAGGCGATACTACAGAACCTGTGGTGAAATTAAGTGACTCTACTGAAATTGTAGACATTCCAGTGGCAACTACTGGCAAATATGCCTTCTTTAATATGGACACTTTAACAGCAAATTTGTTATTGTACGCTGAAATAGAAAAAGAAATCGAAGCTGCCGCTAAAGCTGCGGAGCAAAAAATGCGTAATAAGCAAAAAGATATTGATAACTGGAAAGCAAAGTGGGAAAACAAAGGAACATTGATGTCGGCTGAGCAAGCTCAATACGCTAAGGAAGCCAACAAAATTCAAAATGAAGCTATGCAATTTGAACAAAATGTCCAGATTAAACTGCAGCAAGAACAAGAAGACTATATGAAAACACTTGTGCTTCGAATTTCAAACTTTTCGAAAAACTATGCCAAAGAGAATGGATATGATGCAATTTTTTCATACCAGTTTGGACAATCGCCATGGTATTACAATAAAAGTTTAGACATAACCAAAGAAATTGTAGAACTCATGAATGCAGACTTCAAAGCCTCTACAGGTTTGGAGGATGGTGAATAGTCATGAAGATAGCTGAATCTACCAAAGAAAACAATATTGCCGAACATGTACTTTACATGTTTCAAATTGAGGATCTAATTCGTGCTAATCAGTTCGACCTAGAAACCATAAGCAACAACATTTTAAAGCCTCAAATTCAAGACGAGAAAACCTTAGCGGCCTATCAGAATTGGTATAAAGACTTAATTCGCACCATGAAATCAGAAGGTATTACAAAACAAGGTCATACCTCCGATATAAATGAAATCATTATGGAAATGTTATTGCTCCATAATACATTGCTTAATGTCATAAAAGAACCAAAATATCTAAAAGTATTTGAAGGTGCTTTGCCTAGTTTGAAAGAGTTTCAGCAAAAAAGTGGTTCAGCAGATATTAATTTGATTGAAATCGGTTTTAATGCCCTATATAGTAAAATAATACTACGTCTTAAAAAAACACCGATTTCAGAAGCCACAGAAGCCGCTTTTCAGAGTATTTCACAAATGTTTGGCTATTTAGCGGCCTACTACAAAAAAATGAAAAAAGGCGATCTGAATTTTGCCAATAATTAATTTTTTGTCACACCAAATTTAGTAGCTTTGTTTAGTGCTAAGTTGGCTACTATATCATTTTATGCTAATTCCACTGTCGTGGTTGCCGCTGACGATACTTTACGGCTTTTCTCAATTAGCCTATTGGTTGCTGTACTACATTATTGGCTATAGAAAAACAGTTGTAGATGAAAATTTAAAACTGTCCTTTCCTAGCCTAACTGAAAAAGAACGCCTTGCGATTAGAAAGTCGTTTTACCGTTTTTTAGCGACCTTGTTGGCCGAAGCGATTAAGAATTTAACGATTTCTAAAAAGCAATTGCAAAAAAGACTAAAGGTGATCAATCCAGAATTAATGGATAGGCTTTATGACAACAATCAATCTGTCATTTTAATGAGCAATCATTTTTACAATTGGGAATTTTTAATTACTGCTCAAAATATACTCTTTAAACATCAAGCTATTGGCATTGGTACACCACTTTCAAATGGTGTTTTAAACAAACTTATTAATAGACAAAGGGCACGATTCGGCATGCACATTGCGCACGCTAAAAATTACAAAACCATATTAAAAAGTGTTGGCAACACACCCACAGCTACACTAGTCTTAGGCGACCAATCACCTAGCAGCATTGAAAATGCTTATTGGACAGATTTTTTAGGACGTGAGACAGCATTCTTTTTTGGTGCTGAAATAATGGCTAACCAAAACAATGCTGCGGTAGTATACGTTCAATTTAATGCTGTTAAACGAGGTTACTATACCATAAAATTAAAACAAATAACTGATACGCCAAAACAAGAATCATATGGCTATATAACAGAACAATATGTCAAAAATTTAGCATGTGACATTCGCCAAAACCCGCCCTACTGGCTATGGTCACACAAGCGTTGGAAAATTTCGATTCCTAATAATTTAGAGGCAATAAAAACCAATCATAAGAAAAGGTTTTTGGAAAAATTTCGAGACAAAATATAACCCAATTTTTTGCCTCATTACAATTCTCAACACCAAAAAAATTCCCCTGCCTAAACAGGGGAATCATTTAAAATCAATACTGCAGCTTTTAAAAACTAGCTTTTACAGACAGTATAAAATTTCGGCCAGGACCTGCAATACCCGAGCTATAAGAACGGTAGCGTTGGTCGGTAATATTTTCCAGTCCTGCATTGACAGTTAGTAAGTCGTTAATAACATACATAGCCTTAAAATTTAACGTGTACCAAGCAGGTGAATAGGGATCACCATTACTATCCAAAGCATATAAATATTCTTTATCTTGTTCCTCAATCGGCAATTCCTCATAAGCTCGGTCTGCCACATAAATGGCATTAAAATCGAGCGATAGTTTACCTGTTTTGTATAATAATTTAGTACTACCAAATAATGGCGGTGCATGTCTTGACGGTGAAATTGTCCCATCATCCATTTCTTCAGTTCCTACCTGATAGTTTATTTTACTAACAATCGAAAACCCTGTGCTCAATTTAAGATCAACACCCGCTTGAACTCCATAAACTGTCGTTAAGGCAGCATTTTGAATGGCTTGCACTCTACTTACTTCACCTGCGTAAACAATACTATCTAGTCCATTCAAGGTAAAATCTCTTCGAACCATGGCATTTCTCAAAATTGTATAATAGCCTGTAAAATCTACTCGCAGGCGAGCACCAAATATTTTGGCAATATTAAAATCAGCATTGTAAGCATATTCAGCTTGTAAGTCTGGATTTGGAACCACTACCAAACCAGGTGCAGAATCAAACACTTTTCCCATATCGTCGACATTTGGGCTTCTAAAACCTGTTGAAAGGTTGAGGCTCATTGTCAGTTTATCACTGACATTTAAAATCGACCCAAAGCTACCCGTTATTGCGCCGCTATTGGTGTTTGCAGTTGCAAACGGAAATGGATAAAAATCGGAATTAAACCTAGCGTCCAAACTATAATAATTATAACGCAAGCCACCTTGAAAAGCTAATTTTTCATTGGCTTTTATTTGATTAGTGACATATGCTGCGTATGACATCCATTCTGCTTTTGGATATCTTGGCGCACCTTGCGTATTTATACCTGTTGAAATATCAGTATCGAATGCTGTTGATATAACATCATTTAACACGCCTTCAACGCCATAGAAGAGTTCACTTCTTCTACCAATCGATTTCTCAAAATCGATATTGACAGAGAAGGCATTTACAACCTCTACTTTAGTTTCTCGAATATCGACATTAAAATCTCTACTGATTCTACTTTCCTCAAAAAACTGATGAGCAATTTTGACAGATAAATCTTCAAATAAATTACTTGAGCTTTGATGGGAAATAGTAAAGAGGTTCATCATCCACTTTTGAGGACCATAAGCCCATTCACCATACCTCGGTAAGTCATTTTTAGTTCTTATATGACGGTCGTACCTTGCATAGTCTGACGTCTCTGAATAATGAAATCCATATTCAAAATTCCAAGTTTCAGATGGTTTAAACCTGATTTTTTGCATCAGGTTAATTTGAGAATACCCAGTTGGATTTTGCAATTTAGGGTCTGGATTTGTGACAACAACGTCTTTTCCATCTATTCTTTGCACATAAAATGGTCTTAAATAATCTTGTGGACCAACTGAGCACATTGTTAAATCGCCAAAGCGATTGGAAGATATACTAGTTAAGATGGCCCATTTTTTCCAACCAACATTTACATCAAAATGTACACTCAACTCATTATTAGCTGACGACATTCTAGTGGTGGCTGAACCTGATACTTCTCTTTTATCAGACAATGCTAATTGTGGCTTCAATGTCTGAAAACTCATTACCCCACCTATGGCATCAGAACCATATATAACCGAGCTCGGACCGAATAAAATTTCACTATGTCCAATTGCAAAAGGATCTAGAGAAATGACATTTTGAAGGTTACCACTCCTAAATATAGCCGTGTTCATTCTTACACCATCTACGGTGTATAAGAGACGATTGGTAGAAAAACCTCTAATCATTGGACTACCTCCTCCCATTTGACTTTTTTGTACAAAAACCTCCCCTGACCCTGCCAATAAGTCGGCTGCAGTTTGAGGATTATTTAATTGTACTTCTTTTGGCGTCATACTTGTGATGCGATACGGAAGGTCTTTAGCATTTTGAGCAAACCTCGTTGAAGACACAACTATTTCGTCTGATGAAAACGCCAAAGGCTGTAACAGCAATGTATATTGCATGGCTGCAATACTATCGAAGCTCAATACAGTGCGTTTATAGCCGGTCAACACTACTTCTATCTCTTTTGCCCCTTGAAAAGCAGTAAGGTCAACCTGTCCGTTTTTATTTGTAATGGCAAATGTTTTAGGCTTGTATTTAATAAAAGCCACATCCTGAAGAACGGTACCATTTTCTTGATTCTTGACAGTCACTATTTGCGTTAAGGCACTGGTTGCGCACAAAACATAGCAACATATCATTATAATATGTTTTATCATAAAAATTTGAATTACTGATGAATTTTAAATTTATCTATTATTTAAACTAAAGTAATTTCAAATTTGCGGTGGAGGAGAAATTGGGCCATCTAATAATAAGCCATATAACACCAAATAATAAAAAGACGATTTGTTATTCGCTAAATCTTCCATAACTGCCCTCTGAACGTTACGATCAGCCATAAAATACAACTTAAATTCAATTTTAAACTTAGAGTCCTGCTTCTGTTGATCAGAATTTGGAATTAATAAACTCCCTAAAAATTTATAAAATCGTCGTTTGTATTTGGTCTCTTTTGTATCGTGAAAACAAGTATAAATCAACGTATCTCCAGCGATACTGGTTTCCACAATATCATACATCTCACCTGCCAATTCAAATTCATGGTCTTTTTTCCAATTAAGAGCTTCGACCTCTGATTTGGTGAAATTGAATACAATTAATTGCTCAGGGGCCACACCTGCTCTAATGGCCTCCAATACCGCATTACGTATATGAGACTTGTCAACAATATACTTTATCCCAACAAGCATAAAAAATGCCAATAAGCCGAGGATAATAATGCTTCTCACATTTTGTCTATAT
Organism: Putridiphycobacter sp.; assembly: GCA_033719695.1. Classification (GTDB taxonomy): domain Bacteria; phylum Bacteroidota; class Bacteroidia; order Flavobacteriales_D; family Crocinitomicaceae; genus Putridiphycobacter. The sequence continues at coordinate 363 of JAWWDX010000180.1, read as the reverse complement.
GTATTTTGAACTGTCAAACTGAATCAATATGCATCAAAAATACCAATTTTTAAGATTTGAGCGACCAGTGATTAAGACAAAGTTAAAATTAAACAATTCTTCGTAGTGATTAATTTTTAGTCACTAATTGATTAATATTTAATCTTTTTTATATATTTGTGATTAAATAAATGACATATACGCTTTGGCATGGCATCCTCTATTTAATCATAAACCATTGATTTTAAGAATTGATGCAGTAAGCAAACGTCATCAAAAACAAAAGCTTATGTTAGTAAAAACTTATGGATGTGCTGTTTATGGCATTGAAGCCATTCCTATCACCATTGAAACAAATATTGGTAGGGGCATAAATTTCTATTT
>JAWWDX010000179.1:0-5951 GCA_033719695.1 Putridiphycobacter sp. | reverse complement strand
TTGTCTTATTATATTTTTTTTTTTTTGTTTTAAAAAAAATATTCTTTTTTTTTTTTTTTAATTCATTTTACTTCTTTTAATGTTACAAAAAAATTAAAACACGCGACTGTAAAAGCAAGTTAAGTAAACACCAAAATAGTCTTAAGCTTTTAAAGGCAATTAGATTGCCAAATTTCCCACGATTTTTCAGCTTGTTGGTGAAGCATAGTTAAACCGTTAACTACAGTTGCTCCTTGGTTTCTAGAACGTTTTAAAAATTCCGATTCAACTGGGTTGTAAATCAAATCAATCACTAAATTTCTAGAGCCTAAAAAAATGTAGGGTATATCAACTGCATCCTTCACATTGGGAAATGTACCAACAGGTGTTGTATTGACTATGATTGGACAGGATGAAATCATTATCTCATTAATATCTTTATATGAAAATTGGTTATTGTCCTTTGGCTGCCTTGAAATAAAAATAGGTTCACAGCCCAATGCCTCTAATACATATGCAACTGATTTTGCGGCACCACCAGATCCAATAATAATTGCCCGTTCATGATGTGATTCAAAAAATGGCTTAATCAACTGTTTAAAGCCGTATACATCAGTATTGTAGCCTTTCCATTTACCGTCTTTTTTTAAAAGCGTATTAACGGCGCCTACCTTAAAAGCTGCCTCATCAATGCCATCTAAAAATGGCATAATTGCTGTTTTATATGGAGCCGTAACATTGAACCCAACTACATTGGTCTCTTCTAGTAATGATTTAACGTCCGCGATAGAATCACACTCAAAATTTTCATAAGTACTACTTAATTGCAGCCGATTGAATTTATCAGCAAAGTATTTTTTTGAGAAAGAATGTGAGAGTGTCTTACCTATGAGTCCGTATGCTGGCATTACACTTTTGCAATCCAATTATACTTATCCTCCACTTTACCAAGTTTATAGTCAGAAACATATTTTGTCATTTTCTCTGCAAAACCACTTGATTTTAACTGTGACAAATCATAATCTACACCTTCATAACCAATACATATTATTGGTGCAATAGTTGCGGCAGTCCCTACACCAAAAGCATCTTCTAGCGTGCCATTTTTGATGGCTTCAATAACTTCGACTACCGTTACAGCTCTTTCTTCGACTATGTAACCCCAATCTCTGGCAATTTCAAGAACAGATCGCTTGGTAATGCCTTTCAAAATTGTGTCTTTATCCTCCGAAGGCGTAATTATTTTTCCATCAATCACAAAAACCACGTTCATGGTACCTGCTTCTTCAATGAAAGTATGTGTTTTTGCATCTGTCCAAATTAACTGGCGATACCCTTCTTCTAACCCTTTTTTAGCTGGATACAAACTTGCCGCATAATTTCCTGCCGCTTTCGCTCTTCCAACACCACCTTCCGCAGCACGTGTATAATGAGTTTCTATTTTAACTTTAACCGGGTCAGCGTAATAGGCACCAACTGGTGAGCAAATAATTAAGAATTTATACGAATCAGACGGCTTGATACCTACATATTCATCCGTTGCAATCATAAATGGTCTGATGTATAACGACTGGCCATCTTTGGTAGGAACCCAATCGCGATTTTTTTCTAATAGCATCATCAACCCATCTAAAAATAGACTTTCTTCAACCGGTTCCATGCACATACGAATAGCAGATTCATTGAATCGTTTGGCATTCATATCTGGCCTAAACACTAAAATTTCACCAGCGTCATTTTTGTTAGCTTTTAAACCTTCAAAAATTGCTTGACCGTAGTGCAGTGCAGATGTAGCTGGATGAAGAGATAGATTTCTAAAAGGTACAATTTTTGGCGCTTGCCAAGCACCATCAACAAAATCCATCTCAAACATGTAGTCAGCGAAATGCTTACCAAAAGGCAAGTTATCAAAATCTACCTCGTCAATTCTAGACCTTTCTATTTCTTCAAATGCAATATTGTGAACCTTTGTTATCATTTCTATTTATTAAGTTTTGCAAATGTAATCATTTAAGGTAATTTTATCAAAAATAAGTTTGCAATATTTGTTAAACAATGCCGATCCAACCTTACAATAATTGACTAAAAAAAAGACTAAAGAGATTGATTACTGCTACTGATATATTGAAGAAATACTGGGGCTTTGATAGGTTTAGACCTAACCAAGAAGCGATCATCAATGCTGTATTAGCTGGAAAAGACACATTAGCATTATTGCCAACAGGAGGTGGCAAATCGCTATGTTTTCAGGTTCCTGCCTTAATGAAAGATGGCATCTGCATTGTGATTACACCGTTGATTGCCCTCATGCAAGACCAAATCAATAATTTAGCTCAAAAAGGCATCAAAGCGCTTGCCATTTATTCAGGGATGTCGCACCGAGAAATAGACATTGCCCTCGACAATGCTGTTTACGGCGATTATGCTTTTCTGTATGTAAGTCCTGAACGCCTACAGACGGAGCTTTTTATTGCACGATTTAAAAAAATGGCAGTTAATTTTATCGCTGTTGATGAAGCACATTGCATATCGCAATGGGGCCATGATTTCAGACCATCCTATTTAAAGATTGCGGACTTAAAACTAATTAAACCTAATTTAACCTTTTTAGCATTAACTGCTACTGCAACCCATGCAGTAGCAGAAGACATTCAATTACAACTAGGTTTCAAAGACCAACACGTTATTAAAAGCTCTTTTGCCAGACATAATTTAAAGTACATCACCTTACCATCTGAGAACAAACTAGACGATATTGTGCTTTTAGCTAATAAGTTAAAGGGCTCTGGGATTATTTATTGTGGGACAAGAAAAAACACAAAAATCTTGTGGCAATATTTAAACGACAAGGGAATATCTGCTACATTTTATCATGCTGGGCTAGATAAAGAAATCCGAAAAGCAAGACAGGAGCAATGGATGCGAAATGAAATCAGAATAATGATTTCTACAAATGCATTTGGCATGGGTATAGATAAACCAGATGTAAAATTTGTGATGCACGCCGACATACCCGAGAACCTAGAAAGCTATTTTCAAGAAGCAGGTCGCGCAGGACGAGACTTGAGCCCCGCAAGGGCCGTTTTATATTTCGACAAGCGAGACAAGGTTGAATTAAGAGATAAAGTGGCATTACGCTATCCCGACCTACCTACCATCAAGAAAATTTACAACGCTTTGGGCAATCACTTGCAGCTGGCAATTGGCGCAGGAAAAGACAGTGTGTTTAATTTGAACTTGAATGAATTTGCTGCAAAATACAACTTAAACATATCAGTTTCATACAACGCTATAAAACTATTAGAAATAAGCAACTTAATAAGTTTAAGCGAACACAATTTTGCACTCAGTAGGATGCGTATTCTTATTGACAAAATAGCGCTTTACCAATACCAAGTCAAGAACAAGGACTATAATCAACTTCTGCAATTCATTATCCGTTCACACATTGGTATATTCGACAATTACCTACCAATAAACGAATCAATCATTGCCAAAAAAACTAAATTCTCGTTACAAAAAGTTGTTAACTTACTTGAAAAACTCAAGTCGCAACAAGTTATAGACTACATTCCGAAAACAAAAGATTACCAAATTACCTACACTTGTGAGCGTTTAAGTGATCAGAACATGAGATTACCTAAGGATGTTTATGCAGCCAGAAAAACGGCAGCCGAGAAAAGTGTTGACGCTATGATTTCGTATTTAGATAATGCAATTTGCAGGCAGCAATTTTTACTTGATTATTTTGGAGAACAAACCCCTTCGATTTGTAGGCAGTGCAATGTTTGTTTAGGTCTGACATCACCATCTTTAAACGTCGATAATCAACAACGTATCAAAACGTTTATATTGGCAAAGTTGACGGATGAAACTTTTATAGAAATTTCAACTATCATAAAGTATTTTCATCAAATTGAACCAGACGCCATCATGCAGACCATTAGATGGTTAAACGATCAGCATGTACTGACCATTGACAAGTCAGGACAAAAGATTATAAGATAGGGCGCTACTGAGCCGTTTCGACTTATGGCAATCAACTAACATATTACTGTTAAAACATTCACTGTTACGCATGGTACTTCGGGCATGTTTTTAGGTACTTTAGCTGTTTAATACTAAAATTGAAAATGGCTAAAAAAGCAAATTCATACAGTAAAACGAAACTAAGCAAATCGGAAGCTAAGCAAAAAAAGAAAGTTAACTTTTTAAAACCGATTAAAGATTTATTCTCAAAAGACCGAAAAAAGTTGAGACTGAGTGTTGGGTCAATTCTAATCTTAATCGGTATCTATCAAATTTTTGCCTTTGTTTCCTATTTATTTACTTGGCAGGTTGACCAAGACAAAGTGATTAATAAAGGCTTGTACGAATTTCTCTTCAATAGTCCAGATATCAGCATTGATAATCACCTTGGTAAACTAGGGGCTTGGATTTCGCACACTTTTATTTATGAATGGTTTGGTATTTCAGCATTTGGTTTTCCATTTTTAGCCATATTGTTTGGCTTGTTTTTAATGACAAAGTACGCCTTATTTCCTTTGCGACGTTCACTAGCTATTTCAGCTGTTGGCATTGTAGTTTTATCGTTGGTCTTTGGTTTTTTTAATTCACCACAAGCTTTTCCTTATGGTGGCAATTTCGGTTTTACTTTTAATGAATGGTTAAGTACGGCGGTTGGAACCATTGGCGCTGCATTATTTCATATAGTGCTTGTGTTCATCTCAATTGTCGTATTATTTAATCCAGATTTTAGGAAAATTGCCGAACGATTTAACCTTGGTCAATTAGTATCTAAATCAGCCAATGATGGTAAAGCAGCTGAATCTGTTATTGTAGATGATTTTGTAGCAGTCAATACAATTAAAGATGAAGACATTCAAGCGGATATTATCAGCGAAACAGTTGATTTAGAAGATGATGCAACTGAATTTGATAGCGATCAAGCTGAGAACAATACAGATAATTTAAGGTTAGATATTGATAATGAAGATGTTGTAGACACAGCAGAAACATCAAACGCCGTTCATAACACAGAGGAGGATTCAGATACTGAAGATTTTCAAATTGAGGTCAAAGAAGAAGAAGCAACTTTAAATGAAGATGACCTAGATGATCGCTTAAAAGAATTTGGAGAATATGATCCGAAACTTGATCTGTCTGCCTACCAATTGCCAACCATAGATTTATTAGAGGCTTATGGAGGGAATAAACTAAATATTAACAAGGAAGAACTAGAGCAAAATAAAAATAAAATTGTTGAAGTTCTTGGTCATTACAACATAGAAATTTCTAAGATTAAAGCTACCGTAGGACCGACGGTAACACTATATGAAATTGTTCCTGCACCAGGTATTCGAATTTCCAAAATAAAAAACTTATCAGATGACATTGCTTTGAGTTTGGCAGCACTTGGCATCAGAATTATTGCCCCCATTCCAGGAAAGGGAACCATTGGTATAGAAGTTCCAAATTCCAATCCTGACATGGTAGCCATGCGAACTATGATTTCATCTGAAAAATTCCAAAATTCCGATATGGAACTACCTGTAGTTCTTGGTAAAACCATTTCAAATGAAACTTTTATTTTCGACTTAGCCAAAGCCCCTCACCTATTGGTGGCTGGTGCTACCGGACAAGGAAAATCGGTTGGATTAAACGCTATTTTAGTTTCAATATTGTACAAAAAACACCCTTCTCAAGTAAAATTTGTGATGGTAGACCCGAAAAAAGTAGAGCTTACATTATATAATAAAATAGAGCGTCACTTTTTAGCTAAATTACCTGATAGCGAAGAAGCAATTATTACAGATACTGGTAAAGTGGTTAATACAATGAATTCACTTTGTATTGAAATGGATGACCGTTATGAACTTTTAAAAACAGCACAGGTGAGAAACCTGAAAGAGTATAATGCCAAATTTATTGCTAGAAAGCTTAACCCTGAGAACGGACACCGTTTCTTACCT
>JAWWDX010000178.1:0-5953 GCA_033719695.1 Putridiphycobacter sp. | reverse complement strand
CATCTTTTTATGAAATGGCATATAAAACACTTTCATTATCCACTCCTGGTTATCAGCTTTTCAACAGGTAACCTTCCACTGCTTATTAAAGCGATGACTTGAGGGAATATATTCCTATAAGCAGCTGTTCCTATAATAGTCAACTCTCTTAAAGTATGATTAAGAGCATCATGAACCACTTTTTTGCCAAAAAGTGCGACCAATATGGCTGTCCCTCCATTTCGGAGACTGTTAATACCTGTGTCAAAGGAAGCCTGAGCTCCAGCTGCATCTATAAAAACATCAACACCTTGTCCTGTAATTTCCTTAATCTGATTTGGAATGTCCTTGTCCCTTGCATCAAAGGTATGGGGCGCTCCAACTTCTTTGGCCTTTTTTAATCTATTCTCCGAAAGATCTGACACAAAAATATGTGAAGCGCCAGTTGCTACTGCAACTTGAACCGTGAGCAGACCAATAGGTCCTGCTCCTGTTATTAATACTGAATCTCCCATTTTCATACCACTTCGTTGAATTGCATAAGCGGCAACGGCAGCTGGCTCAACAATGGCGCCTTGCTCAAAGGTCATGCTGTCTGGTATTTTATGTACCATATAATCCTCTACCACAACATACTTGGCAAAAGCACCATTTGATGTTAATCCAACAAATCCCAATGGTTCGGATAGGTTGTATTCTCCTGTGGTTATAAAAGGGCTTTCTGGGTTTTTAAAAATAGGCTCAACCGTTACTCAATCACCTTTTTTAATGTTTTTTACACTTTTGCCTACTTCTTCAACTATACCAGAAAATTCGTGTCCCAGTGTTGTGGTTCCTTGGTGGCCGTTAAGAGCGTAAGGCTTGTCAACTGGAATTAGTTGAGGGCCATGCGTGTATTCATGCAAATCCGATCCACATATTCCAGTGAATTTTACTGCAATTTTAACTTGATTTTCTTTTGGTGAAGGAATTGTTGTTTCTTCCACTCTAATGTCTTTTGCTGCGTACCAGCGTGCTGCTTTCATCTTTTTCACAATTCCTTGTTTTTAAAAATTGTTTCACCGTTTTTGGTCAATTCTACACTTTCACCTTTTCCTCTTAGTTCGTAATCCTCGTTTTTGTACCAAATTCCTGAAGCTGCTCTTTCAGCATTCAATGTGAAAATTTCTCCGTTAAAATTTAAGGTAACAATCCCTTTTGTATTGTTAAACGTCATTTCCAGTTGTTTTCCGTCTTCGTCGGTCAAGGTGGTTTTAACTATGTCGTCTGAGACTTCTTCAAGAGTTTCTGTAGTTTTGTCACTAGCATTCTCTTGACTAGGTGTTTCCTTACAGGAATTAAGAATTAATACCAGTAGTACTGCAATAGCCAAATGGAACTTAATTATTTTCATGGTTAAAGTGTTTTTAATATTTTTGTTTACTCCTTCAAACCACTGTGTTCAAAGGCAATCTAATATATGCTGAACTCTTTCTGTTTTTTATAATTAACAAAACCCTTCCGTTAGGATGAGTTTATTTACATTCTGCACAAACACTTTATGTTTTTATAATGCTATAAAAGATATTAGTATAAGTGAACAATCAGCTGTGGATTTGTGAGCTTAAACAGCAGTCTTTGTTATCGCAATTTTGCTGTGGTATGATTTCAAAATATAATAAATAATCAATATTTCTTTCACTAATTCAATAGTACTACAAAATACGAATAAATAAGATGATTCAGAAATTTATGCTTGATTAAAACCATGTTTTATTAGACTTGTCTTAGAGTTTTACTTTTTTTTATTCCCTAAAAACAATTGGTTGATAACCAAGCAAAAAAGCAGCCAATAAAGCTGCTTTTTTATAGTTGCATACATGCTTTTTGAAAGCGGATGATTGAATTTGGCTTTAAGTTTCCTTAAAGTACAATTTGTGTTAGGATTGTTTTATGAATTGCACGTCAACCACTAATTTTACCTTGTCTGAAACCACAATACTTCCAGCTTCTGTAACGGCATTCCAAGTTAAATTGAAATCTTTTCTGTTAAGTTGCCCGGAAATTTCAAAACCAGCTTTTGTTTGTCCATAAGGATCTACTGCTATCCCATTAAAATCTGCATCTAAAACAATTTCTTTGGTAACATCTCTTATGGTTAAATCACCTACCAATTTATCACCATTAAATGATTTTGAAACAAATGTCATTTCAGGGAATTTTTCGGCATTGAAAAAATCATCCGATTTTAGATGCGTATCCCTATCCTTGTTTTTGGTATTTATGGATGCTGTTTTTGCGCTAAATTTAAATTCGGCATTGTTGAAATTATCTCCATCTGTTTTTGCAGTTGCCTGAAAATCTTCAAAATGTCCCGTTACTGTGGATATCATCATGTGCTTTACCTTAAAAGCTACTTCCGAATGTGCGTTGTCTATTGACCAATTTGTGTTGTGACTCATTTTTTATTTGTTTTAATTGTTAATGTTTAATTTCTATATTAAAGTTTTCTGCCTTTTGTTATTAAATAATCCAATGAAAATTTACCTGCACCCAAAATTGCAATTGCTATATACAGGGTTGTGTAAATAAGTGGTAACTCCTGTCTTCCAAAGCCGTCTGTACTGTGAACTATAAGAGCAGCAACCAACATGGTTATAAGCAGTGGAATGGCTGCCAATCGTGTACCCAAGCCTATAATCAACAAAATGGAACAAAGTACTTCTGAAAATACAGCCATAGCTAAAGATACTGTTGCTCCTATACCAAGTGGGTCCGGAAATTGGATAGGTTCTCCGCCAAATAATGCATCAAATTTACCTATGCCATGTGTAAGCATAAAAATACCAACTACCAAACGAAGAATTAAAAGGACTAAGTCTACATTGTTTGAGTAAGTCCCTGGATTAAAAATGTTTTTTGTTAACTGTTTCATCTTTTTTTAAATTGTAAGTTTATGATTGTTTTAATACGTCCTGAATATCTGTTGATTTTTTAAACATTGCATTGGCGAATGGGCATAAGGGTGTGATTTTGATGTTTTTTTCACGTGCCATAGCCACAATTTCATACAGCATTTTTTTGCCAACACTTTTGCCTTTAAATTCAGGGTTTACCTCTGTATGGTCTATAATAATGTGGTCTTTTCCTGCAACGGAATAGGTCATCATACCAGCTCTTTTGCCATCTTCCCTTGCCATGGCAAAGCCTTTATTGTCTTGCTCTTTTATTGTTATTTCCATTTTTATGTTTGTTTAAAGTTGATACCATTACATGGACATGGGCACTTCCATTAAAAGCACACGTGCATTATCAGTAGCTTTAACATTGATGCTCTCTGTATCCCAAATTCCCATGCCATCTCTTTTTGATAGCTTTTCGGCATCAATCTCCACTTCTCCTTCAAGGACAAATGCATACACACCATTGCCTTCTTTTTTAATTTTGTATTCGTCTGAATGTCCTTTTTCAAACTTTCCTAAATGAAACCATGCATCTTGATGGATCCATACACCTTGACCATCTTTATATGGTGAAAGCACTTGATAGAATTTGTTTTCTTCAGAAATTTCCCTAATGGAAACCTGGTCGTATCTTGGTGCTACATTTTTCTTATTAGGAAATACCCAAATTTGAAGAAATTTGACCTCTTTGTCTTTGTTTTTATTGTATTCTGAATGTGTAATGCCTGTTCCAGCACTTAATACTTGTACATCTCCTTCTTTGATGACAGCCACATTCCCCATACTGTCTTTGTGCTCTAAATCACCTTCTAATGGAATGGAAATAATTTCCATATTGTCGTGTGGATGTGTGCCAAAACCCATGCCTGCTGCCACAGTATCATCGTTAAGAACTCGCAGTACACCAAAATTCATTCTTTCTGGATTGTAGTAACTTGCAAAACTAAATGTGTGATGAGAGTGTAGCCAACCGTGATTTGCTTGACCTCTTGTTTCTGCTTTGTGAATTATTGTATTCATGGTTTTTATGCTTTTATTGGGTAGGTGATTAAAACCTACCTGTTGTTTTAATATATTGAAAGTGGATGTTTCTGTTTTATTGGCTTCTGCTTTTATTAGTTGTGGTGCCACAGAACCCAAAACACCTGTTAAAAGTGAGTTTTTGATAAACTTCTTACGATCCATTTCTTTGTGTTTTTAATTACAATGCAAAGATGGGGCAATAGGGCAGGTTGTGGAATATGAAAAAAGGGGAGAAGCTTATAAAAATCCGATATTTAGACTGTTATCTCGTTTTTCTTAAAACTTGTAGGCGAGACTTGCGTATGTTTTTTAAAAAATGCACTAAAATTGGCAGGTTCGTTAAAACCTAGTTCATAGCCTATTTCCTTATTGGTTAATTCTGTAAAGTAGAGTAACCTTTTGGCTTCGGTGATTATTCTTGCTTGAATATAGTCCTTTGCAGTTTTACCAATTTTTGACTTTATAACCCTGTTTAAATGATCTGGTGTAATATAAAGTTTGTCTGCGTAATAGGAGGTGGAATGTTCTTTTTTGTAATCTGCCTCTACAGCTTTTTTAAAAGTTCTTAATAAATTATCTCCAGAATTGTCAGCATCAGATTCTAAAGGGTTGATGGTGCAAATATTATTGCACTCTATAAGTAGAAGTTTTAAAAACGCACCAATAGACAGAAATTTCATATTTGTTTCGCTGCTAAATAGATTGAAAATTTGATTGGTATAGTTTACAATAGTGTCAAACTGCATCTTGTTTGGCGTTAAAGGAGGGCTTTGCCCATAGTTTTGAAAAAGGTTCAAGCTTTCTATAAAAGACAACCTGACATCATTTTCAATTAAAAACTGGTTGGAAAATGTCATGGCAAATCCATAGGATGTTTCTTCCTCAATAACTTGGTGCACTTGTCCTGGTGCCACGAAAAAAATTTGCTTATCTGCCAATGCATAAGTGTTGAAATCTATTTTGTGCTGTCCCTTTGCTTTATTGATAATTAAAACCGTGTAATAATTATGTCTGTGAGGCTCATCTACTTTCCCATGCCGTTTTGCATAAATATCTTCCATTTTAGAAATTCCAAAACTGAGGCTTTCTTTTTTGGAATTTACTTTTTGATAGGTTTTAACTTCATTCATTATAAATTATTTAAACGATTACAAGATCTGGTTACACACTTTTTTCTATTCGCCTATCTGGTATCAGCCACATAATAGCAACAATAGCATAACAGCCAATGGCCAACCAAGTGTTTAAGAAAGAGACACCAATTCCCAATGAATATAAAGTTATTGATATTTTTCCTTTTCTATCGGAACCAACTACTTTTCGTAAAGGAAATTCATTATCGTGAGATTTTATAATTACCGATTGTAAAATAAAGTAGGCAATGGCACAAAACAATAAAACCACTCCATAGGCAATTATGGGTAATTCTGCTTCGTAATTTTCACCAATCCAAGCTGTGGTAAAAGGAATTAAAGACAACCAAAAAAGCAAATGTAAATTTGCCCAAAGGATTTTTCCATTTACTTTTTGGGTAATTTGAAATAAATGGTGGTGATTGTTCCAATAAATGCCCAAATAAATAAAGCTGAATACATAACTCACAAAAATGGGTGTTTTTGCCAATAGGGAACTTAAATTGGTTTCCTTGGGAGCAGATAACTCCAATACCATAATGGTATATTATAATTGCTAAAACACTATCGCTAAAAGCTTCTAACCTACTTGTTTTCATTTACCTCATGTAGTTTCTAAAAACGGCTTAAAAAAATGTTTTAACATCTAATTGTATGAACTATGATTCTCATGTGTTTATATTCTAGAGTTTTTCATAGTCCAAATAGATCCGTTTTTTGTTGTTGTTTTTTGCAATTTACCATTTTTTGAAAGGTCATTCAAAATTTCTTCACTTTCGTTTCGTGGTGTTCCAGATAATTCAGCATATTCTTTTGCCGTAAGTGATGGATAAATAGAAAACAAGGTTTCCCAGTTTTTGCTATATTCACTTTTTG
>JAWWDX010000177.1:0-5982 GCA_033719695.1 Putridiphycobacter sp. | reverse complement strand
CGCCTTGGCTACCAGGAAAAACTCCTGAATCTAGTAAAGCGCTCATTTTTCTCAATTCCCCTTTGGGTGTTTTAATTCCCCATGGGTTATTAAAATCGTTTCGCATCATTATGATCCCTCCTCTAGGACCTCTCAAAGTTTTATGAGTGGTTGATGTTACAATATGACAGTGATCAAATGGATCATTTAATAGTTTAGCAGCAATTAAACCAGCTGGATGAGAAATATCAGCTAAAATAATAGCCCCAATTTCATCTGCAACTTTACGTACACTCGCATAATCCCAATCTCTAGAATAAGCTGACGCACCTAGAATTATCATTTTAGGTTTTTCTTTTCTGGCAATGTCAGCTAACTTTTGATAGTCTATTTGTCCAGTTTCTGCTTCAACACCATAAAAAACATTCTCGTATAACTTTCCTGAAAAATTCACTGGTGAGCCATGTGTTAAGTGACCACCATGCGACAAGTCGAATCCCATGATTTTATCTCCTGGATTTAAACAAGCTAACATCACAGCAGCGTTTGCTTGTGAGCCTGAGTGAGGTTGCACATTTGCCCATGAAATTTCATATAATTGCTTTAAGCGTTCTATGGCTAATAACTCAACCTTATCAACAACTTCACATCCGCCGTAGTAACGTTTGTTTGGCAAGCCTTCCGCATATTTATTTGTTAGTACTGATCCCATAGCACTCATTACTGCTTCACTGGTAAAGTTTTCTGAAGCAATTAATTCAATGCCTTTTAGTTGGCGATCTTTCTCTTCTGCTATTAATTTAACTATCTCAAGGTCTTGCATGGTCTTAATATTTTAAAGCACAAATCTATAAAATAGTGTGTAGGTATTTGCTAGTTCTGATGAAAAAATTCAAGAAGTTATAAATACTATTGGCAATGTATTTAATTGTTGTAATTTGAAACAAATTGACTAAAAATTAGTAAGAGTAAAGTAATTGATATAAAAAGGCTATCTTTGATGGCTAAAAAATAATATATGGCAGCGCCAAAAGCTACTGAAAATAAACAAAAATTATTTGAAACCAAAGACTTGGTTTTTGTATGGCGTCTTTTGCTGAAAAATATTGCTTTTTTAATCATTATTCCAATTCTAGCCTTCTTAATTGGATATGTTTACACGTATAGGTTGACAAATGTTTACGGCGCTAAAGTACAATTGCTACTAAAGTCTAGCGACACGTACGACTATCAAGATCAGATATATAAAGGGCTGGGTGCATATGGAGTCTATATGGACGCACAGAATCAAATGCGAATCATTCGGTCACGTGATTTGATTGGTGAAGTGATTGATAGGATGGATGTTGGTATTTCCTATTTTTTTGTAACTAGAGTTAGAAAGTTAGAAGCATTTGAAACTTTGCCTTTTAAAGCCGAAATTCAAATTCCAAATTCTAGCTTATATGAAAAGCCTATAGGTGTCGAAATTCTTGATGAAAAATCTTTCGAGATAACGTATTCAACAGGGGAAGAGGTTCAGCGCCTAACAGGAAAATTTAATGAACAAATTGAAAGCAATGATATTATCCTAACTCTAATACCAAGTTATTCTTTCTCAGATAAAAATATTGATGCCATTAAAAGTCATCAATATGAAATGGTTTTGCACTCAAGGGATTATTTAATTAATAAATACCGGTCAAGTTTAGCTATTGAGAATGTTGAATATACAAGTATACTTGAGGTTTCCGTAAAAGATGAAATTGGTAGACGTGCAAAAATGTTCCTAGATACACTAACATCTGTCTACGTTAATTATTCAAAGGAACTTCAGTTAGAAGTCAATTTGAATACAGTCCAAAATATTGAAAAACAAATAGACACAATCAGCAGGTTTATTACTGGCAAAGAGGCAGAATTGTTGGGTTTTAAAGATAAAAATGCTATTTTAAATCTGCCTAAAGAAGAAGAGGATTACTTTAAAAGATATGTTGAAAGTACCGCTCAAAAAAGAACTTTGCAACAAAGGCTAGCTGCATTAAACACCTTAGAAGCATATATTTTAAGTTTAGATGATGAAAATTTTCTCCCGCCCTCATTTGACGCTCTAGTGTCTGATATGTACATTACACAGACAATTAGAAGGGTTTATGAACTACAACTTGAACTTAAGGGGAAGTCTGCTTCTCAGTTGGCAGATAATCAAAACATTAAGAAAAAGAAGGATGAAATTAATAGTTTGAAGAAGGATCTTTTGATTTATATTAAAAATTTAGAAACTGCTATCAATGATGAGGTAAAAGATATTGATGATTACATTACAAAGAATAAGAACAATATTAAAAAAATTCCTGTTTCCGAACAGGGCGTAGCCAACATTAAAAGGGAATTAGATGTTAATAATAAAATGTATTTGTTTTTACTTGAAAAGAAAACAAATGCGCTGATTGCTCGAGCTGGCATTATTCCGCAGGTACGGCTAGTTGAATCAGCTTCTCAATTAGGTGTTGTGGAACCTGATAAAAGCAAGATTAAGCGAATGTTCTTATTAGGAGGGATTATGCTAGCACTTTTTATAGCGCTGATAAGGAAATTACTGTTTGAGAAAATTCAAAATGTTAATGAGTTAAGTGAAATTACTCATCTATCTGTAGTGGGTGGTTTACCACTTGTTAAGGAAAAGGAATCTAAACTGATTGTAACTAAAAAACCGAAAGCTCAGATTACAGAGAGTTTCAGAACACTAAGAACGAATATATCGTATTTAGGAGATTTTCCCGAAAAAGGAAAAGCAAGAAAAATTCTGGTGTCATCTTTCTTTCCGGGTGAAGGAAAAACTTTTACATCTACCAATATAGCTAGTATATTAGCTATGAGTGATAAAAAAGTTTTAATAGTCGATTTTGATTTGCACAAACCAAAAATTCATAAAACATTTGAGTTAGAAAATATAAAAGGAGTGTCAAGTTATCTAATCGGAAATGATAAACTCGAAGACATTATTCATGAAAATTATTTCGAGAATTTAGACGTGATTACAGCAGGTCCAATACCTCCAAATCCATCTGAAATTGTGTTGAAGTCAAAAATGGATGATTTATTTGAAGATCTTGAAAAAAAATATGATTACATAATTGTCGATACACCTCCTTTTGGTTTATTGAATGACGCTATTGAACTTATTAAATTTTTGGATATTTTCCTCGTTGTCGCAAATACAAAATATATTAAACATAGAGGTGTAAGAACAATCGAATCTATTCTAGAGAAACATGAAGATATTGCAGTAGGCATGGTGCTCAATGGCGTTAGAAAGTCAAAACTTCAGTATTATTATTCAAAGTATTCTTACAAGTACAACTACAATTATGGCTATAATTATGGTTATGGATACGGAGATGCGTATTCGGATTATACTGAAAAGGACTAGCAAGTTATAGTCAGATTTTTTCAACCAAAAAAAAATAACTACTTTTGCATTTCAAAAAAAGCAAGTAGAAACATGATTTCAGTTAATAATTTATCACTTCAGTTTGGCAAAAAAGTACTTTTTGACGAAGTAAATTTGAAGTTTGTCGCAGGTAATTGCTACGGGGTAATTGGTGCCAATGGGGCAGGTAAATCAACTTTTTTAAAAGTTCTAACTGGTGAGCAAGATCCTAATGCTGGTCATGTTTCAATAGAGCCAGGACGAAGAATGGCAGTTTTAAGCCAAAACCACCATGAGTTTGATGAGTTTTCGGTTTTAAATACTGTCATGATGGGGCATAAAGATTTGTGGCGTATTATTCAAGAAAAAGATGCAATTTATGCAAAAGAAGACTTTACTGAAGCTGATGGGATGAAAGCATCAGAATTAGAGGCCGAATTTGCAGAAATGGATGGCTGGAATGCTGAAACAGATGCGGCTACCATTTTAAGTAATTTAGGTATTTCAGAAGATTTACACTATACACTTCTAAAGGATATTCCTGGCGAGCTTAAAGTGCGCGTATTACTAGGACAAGCAATTTTCGGAAATCCCGATATTTTGGTGCTAGATGAACCGACTAATGACCTTGATATTAAGACCATTTCTTGGCTAGAGGATTTTTTATTAGATTTTAAGAATTTAGTCATAGTGGTATCACATGATAGACACTTTTTAGATACGGTGTGTACACATATTTGCGACATAGACTATGGTAAAATCAATTTGTTCTCTGGGAATTATTCATTTTGGTATCAGTCTTCGCAATTGGCCTCTCGACAAATGTCAGATCAAAACAAGAAACTTGAAGAGAAAAGAAAAGAACTTCAAGATTTTATTTCCCGTTTCAGTGCTAATGCATCAAAGTCTAAGCAAGCTACTAGCCGTCGTAAATTATTAGATAAACTCAAATTAGAAGATATTAAACCTTCTTCTCGTAAATACCCAGGAATTATTTTTGAGCAAGAACGAGAGGCTGGTGACCAAATCTTACATATCAACGGTTTAACAAAAATGGCCGACGGTCAACCTTTGTTCAGTGAATTAAATATTAATGTGTCAAAAGGAGATAAAATAGCTTTTATTTCTCGCAATAGTTTAGCAATTACAGCTTTATTTAATATTTTAATTGGGGAAGAGAAACAGGATAGCGGAACATTTGAATTTGGAACGACGATTAAAGCAACGCATTTACCAAACGAAAATTCCAAGTATTTCAGTAGCGACCTCTCACTAATCGATTGGTTAAGACAGTATGCTGAAACAGATGAAGAAAAAGAAGAAGTTTATTTAAGAGGGTTTTTAGGGAAAATGTTGTTTTCAGGTGAAGAAGCACTAAAAAAATCAAACGTTTTATCAGGAGGAGAAAAAGTAAGATGTATGCTGTCACGTCAAATGTTAGGGAAAGGCAATGTATTATTGTTAGACGAACCAACTAATCACCTCGACCTTGAATCAATTCAGGCATTTAATAATGCCTTAATTAAGTTCCCTGGAACTGTTCTATTCACATCACATGATCATGAATTTGTGCAAACTGTCGCAAACAGAGTGATTGAAATTACACCTAATGGCTATGTTGACAAATTGATGTCATACGACGATTATTTAGCAGATTCTAAAATTCAAGAGCAAGCAGAGGCACTCTATTAAGTATAGTTTTTTATATATTTGACTGATGGGAAAAGTGATTTCTGTGAGTAATTATATAGCGTTGAATGATAAGTGGCATGAGGAACTCACATTACTTCGTGAGATGATGCTTTCTTGTAACCTAACTGAGTGTATTAAGTGGGGTGCACCTGCGTACGTGCACAATGGAGAGAATATCATTGGTCTGGTTGCTTTTAAGAGTTATGTGGGAATTAGGTATCATCAAGGAGTCTTCTTAAATGATTCTAATGAAAAACTTTACAATGCAAATCAATCTAAAACAAAAGGGCTTAGGCAATGGCGCTTTAAAAATACCGCGGATATAGAAGAGCATGCAAATTTAATTGTGCAATATACGCTTGAAGCTATTCAAAACCAGGAAAAAGGGCTGAAGATAAAAAGCGAACAAAAAAAGACTTTGATTATTCCTCGTGAACTGCAAGATGCGTTTAAAGCCAATATAGCGTTGGAAAAAGCTTTTAATAGGCTAAGTTTGTCAAAACAGATTGAATATGCAAACTATATTATTGAAGCGAAACAAAACAGTACTAAACAATCACGATTGAAAAAAATTGTCCCAATGATTATCAATCTAGAAGGTTTGCATGATAAATATAAGAGAAAGATAACTTAGTAGACCTAATCAGTTATATTTGCCTAAAATAGCCTATCAAAATATTAACACATAACGAAATTGACGTCCTTAAATGGAATAAGCTGGTGGAGCGTACAACCAACAGTTTATTCATGTCATCTTGGTATTTAAATATTGTAGCTCCTAAATGGGGGGCAATAGTTTGGGGCGATTATGAAGCCGCATTTCCAATTACAACAGTCAATAAGGCAGGCCTTAAACAATATATACAGCCAATTTTTACTAGAGAATTTAAGGTAATAGG
>JAWWDX010000176.1:0-6002 GCA_033719695.1 Putridiphycobacter sp. | reverse complement strand
TCCTAAACCTTCATGCAGGAACACAATTGTGCACGTAGACTGACTTTGTGCATTAATATGTTCGTAAAAAATTTTGTTCATCACAAAAAAAGCATCCTTGTAGCACAAGGACGCTTTAAAAAACTAATTAATTTATCACTTTAAGCTTTTACTCTTTCAGCATAAACACCGTTTCTGGTGTCGACTTTTATTTTGTCGCCAGTATCAATAAATAACGGCACTTTTATTTCTGCACCTGTATCAATGGTGGCAGGTTTTAGGGTGTTGGTAGCTGTATCGCCTTTAATGCCCGGTTCAGTATAAGTTACTTCTGCTTCAATAAAGTCTGGCAGTTCAACTACTAAAGGCATTTCTTCTTCGGCATGGAAAATAATGGTTACATTGATGCCTTCCTTCAAAAACTCCTTTTTTTCAACCATTGAACCCTCTATAAACACTTGTTCGTAGGTCTCGTTGTTCATAAAGTGATATCCTTCTCCCTCCTGATATAAGTATTGGTAAGTTCTTGTTTCAATTCTTACAACATCAATTTTATGACCAGCCGAAAATGTATTGTCAATTATTTTTCCGGTTTCTACATTTCTAAGTTTGGTCCTTACGAATGCTGGTCCTTTTCCAGGTTTTACGTGCTGAAATTCAGTCACTGTATAAAGTTTGTCTTTAAACTTCATGCATAGTCCGTTCTTAATGTCTGATGTGTTTGCCATTTTCTTGTTTTATATTAATCCTTTTATGATTCCTTTATCTGATTTTTGAATAAAATCGATTACATTTTCTTTGTATTTAGAAGAAAATGATTCTTCTTTTAATTGTTCTAATCCTTTTGATATTGAATTATTCATAACAAATAATATTCTGTAGATTGACTCAATATCTTTGATTGCTTCGTCGTCTATCCCTCTTCGTCTTAAACCAATTGAATTGACGCCAGCATATGACAACGGTTCTCGTGCAACCCTAATATAAGGGGGGACATCTTTTCTCACCCTTGACATACCAGCTACAAATGAGTGTTCACCAATATTTACAAATTGTTGAACACCAACCATTCCTTCAATTATTGACCAATCTTCGATTGTACAATGTCCGGCTATATTTGAGGTATTTGCAATCACTACATTATTTCCAAGTAGGCAATCGTGTCCAATATGCACATAGCACATCAAAAGGCAGTTTTTACCTATTACAGTTTTTTGTCTATCGTTGGTTCCTCTGTGAATAGTAACACCTTCTCTAATAACTGTTCCATCACCAATTTCAGTTGTTGAATATTCACCTTTGAATTTTAGATCTTGCGGCACTGCAGAAATAACTGCGCCTGGAAAAATTTGGCAGTTTTTACCAATTCTAGCACCTTGGTAAATTGTTACATTTGGACCAATAACCGTTCCGTCACCAATTTCTACATCTTCATATATTGTTGTGAAGGCAGCAATAGTTACATTTTTTCCTATGTTAGCACTAGGATCAATATGCGCTAATTCACTAATCATTCAGTCCTATCTTTAACTATTTGAGCTAACATTTCTGCTTCCATAACAGGTTGTCCGTTCACGTATGCAATTCCTCCCATGTTAACTAAGCCTCGTCTAATTGGCGACAAAAGATTGAGTTCAAATACCAATGTGTCACCTGGTTTCACCATCTGCTTGAATTTAACTTTATCTATTTTCATAAAATAGGTGGAGTACAGGTGCGGGTCTTCCACTGAGTTTAACGCAAAAATACCACCAACCTGCGCCATGGCTTCAATTTGAAGAACACCAGGAAAGATTGGGTTCCCCGGAAAATGGCCTGTGAATTGTGGTTCATTCATGGTAATGTTCTTGACTCCTACAATTGAATTATCCGTGATTTCCATCACTTTGTCAACCAATAAGAATGGATACCTGTGCGGGAGCATTTTTTCAATAGCAACAGTATCGAATAAAGGCTCTCTTGACAAATCGAAAGTTTTACCTTTTTTCGATTGTTTTTTGATTTGTTCTTTTAAGATTTTTGCAAAGCGAACATTGCCGCTGTGACCGGGCCTCGCAGCCAAAATATGTGCTTTGATTGGCTTCCCAACCAATGCCAAATCACCAACAATATCTAATAACTTATGACGAGCAGGTTCATTTTCAAATTGTAATTTGGTGTGATTTAACACGCCAATACCTTCCACCGCAATATCTAAACTTTCTTTACCTAATAGCTTTGCTAACTTATTTAACTCATCCTTATTAATGTTTTCTCGCTCAACAAGTACAATGGCGTTGTCTAGATCGCCGCCTTTGATTAAGCCATTTTTAGCTAAAAATTCAAGCTCTCTCAAAAAGACAAACGTTCTACAATTCGCTATTTCAGACTTGAATTGGTTGATGTTGAACATACTTGCATGCTGTGTACCCAGAACAGGAGATCTATAATCAACCATTACAGTTACACGGTATTCTTTATCAGGAATGGCTAAGAATTCAATTTCCTTTTCTACATCTTCCCACTTAATATTTTCGTCTAAAACAAAATATTCACGTTCAGCATCTTGCTCTTCTTTTCCAGCTTTTTCAATGGCTTCAACGTACAGTCTTGAGCTACCGTCAAGAATTGGAATTTCTGGTGCGTCAATTTGAATCAAAGCATTATCAACTTGGAGGGCATATAAGGCTGCTAAAACGTGTTCCGTCGTGTATACTTTTGCGCCATTTTGTTCTAAAGTAGTCCCTCTTTCTGTGGAAATCACATTATCCACGTCTGCTTTGATAATCGGTTGTTTGTCAATATCAATTCGCTGAAATTTATAACCATGATTAACAGGAGCAGGCAAAATTGTCATTTTGACGTTTTCTCCAGTATGTAGTCCTACACCTACAAATTCAATAGCTTCTTTTAAAGTGCATTGTTTTTCACTCATTTATTATTTCTTAATAGTTTAAGTTCATCTTCTAAGGCTTTTAAACGTTCCATAATTTGAGGCAAACGTCTAAATCCCATGTAAGATTTTTTATAATCGTCAGCTTCATAAGCTGGTGAGCCCAGCAAAACTGTGCCTTCTTTTTTTATTGTCTTTGGTACGCCTGATTGCGCACCAATCAAGGTGCCATCAGCCAAACTAATGTGACCTACAATGCCAACCTGCCCGCCAACCATCATGTTTTTTCCTAGTTTTGCAGAACCTGCAATTCCAGTTTGTGCGGCAATTACAGTATTGTCACCAATTTCAACATTATGGCCAATTTGAACCATATTGTCTAGTTTGACCCCTTTATGTATTACGGTCGATCCTAAAGTTGCTCTATCAACACAAGTGTTAGCACCTATATCAACATGCGCTTCAAGAATCACATTCCCTATTTGCGGAACTTTCTGATAATTGTTTTCAGCATTTGGTGCAAATCCAAATCCATCAGCACCAATAACAGCGCCCGCATGAATGGTACAGTGGTCTTTGACTACACAATCCCTATAAATGGTAACGTTTGGGAAAATTTTGACTTTTTGACCAATGGTAACATTGTTTGAAATAACAGTATTAGCATAGATGTGTGTGTGGTCACCAATCACTACATTATCATCAATGACGACGTAATCTCCAATATAAACATTGTCGCCGATTTTTGCAGACTTCGAAATACTGGCTTTTGCCGATACACCTGCTGGCTTTTCAATAGCTTCATTATAGACAGATAGTAGCTTAGCAAAACAAGCGTATGCATCCTCTACTTTTATTAGAGTACATGTTTCTTTTACTGGTTTTGCCAGTACAAATGCTTTATTAACAATCACTAAGGATGCATTTGTTTCATAAATAAATGGCTCGTACTTAGGATTGGATAAAAATGATAATGTACCTTTTTTACCGTCTTCTATTTTAGATAAACCTGTGACAACTTGTTTCGGATTCCCTACTACTTCGCCATCTAAAAGCTGCGCAATTTGTTCTGCTGAAAATTCCATTTGGTCAAAAATAATCATTCACTTTTAAAGTAAGTGCAATTGCGTGTAAAAAAGCTAATGAGTTATTAACAGACCAATCACATTACTTTTGTAACTTATTTAAACATCAAAACATATAAAATGTTTCTCTACGGGTGAGGACAGTGCAGCAATATTGTAATTATCGGACGCTTTACTTAACTCTGTCATACTGCCGTTCCTATTCATTATTTTTATTTGTTTATAGTCTTCTGTATAGGCACTATTGCTCAACTTTTCAGAAACTAGAAAATAATCCACTTCATGGGCTTCAATATTATGCTTTTGCTGCAGTCTAATTCTTTCCAGGTTCAACCTTTCATCAGAAAAAGGCTCTTTTTTTATTTCAGTCTTAAAGAGTTGTCTCGAAATAATATTTTTACTCAAATAACTTAAAATGCTGTCGGGATGATTTTGCCAAACTTTTAAAGAAACAATGATGTCTGCATCATCAATATTCGCAAAATGCCCCAACAGATCATGGTTTTTTTCAAAGTCGTCAATTGTAAAATTGTTCTCCAAAAATACCCTAAGACTTGGAGAGGCAAATAAATCATGCCCTTCCAAGAATAGTGCTTTGGCTCTTCGAAGTGTATTTCGTAACATGTACTCTGAAGCAACTACTGTTTTGTGCATGTATACTTGCCAATACATTATCCGTCTTGCACTTATGAAATTTTCTATAGAATATATCCCTTTTTCGGTAATGACTAATTCATTATTTCTAACGTCTAGCATTTTTATAATACGTTCGCTGCCGATTATTCCTTCAGAAACACCTGTAAAAAAACTATCCCTTTGCAAATAGTCAAGCCTATCCATATCTAGTTGACTTGATACCAGCTGATGTAAAAATTTTTTCGGATACCTGTCTGTAAATATATCTATGGCCATGCGAAGCTTACCATTAAACTCCTTGTTTAATCGATTCATGAAAAGAATTGATACATCTTCATGGTGGATAGACTTAAGTAAAGTATGTTCTAAAGTATGAGAAAATGGACCATGCCCAATGTCGTGTAATAAAATAGCTATAATCGCACTGTTTTTCTCTTCTTCGGAAATTATAATCCCTTTGTTTGTAAGTGCCGACAATGCCTTTACCATTAGGTGCATAGCTCCTAAAGCATGGTGAAAGCGAGTATGGTTGGCACCAGGATACACTAAATGAGACAGACCCAATTGTTTGATGCGCCTTAACCTTTGAAAGTATGGATGCTCAATGAGGTCGAAAATTAATTCATTTTGTATTGTAATAAAACCGTGAACGGGGTCGTTAATAATTTTTAACTTATTTACTGTAGTTGAAGACAAACCAATATGATTACATTTAACAATTCAAAATTAACAAAAAGAACAACATGGAAGCAAGAATATTATGGGCAGACGACGAAATTGATTTATTGAAACCTCATATTTTGTTTCTTGAGCAAAAAGGGTACAAGGTTGAAATTTCAAATAACGGAAGAGATGCCGCTGAAATGGCGAAGAATACCAATTTTGACATCATCTTTTTAGATGAAAATATGCCTGGATACAGTGGGTTAGAAACTTTGGCAATTATTAAACAACACCAACCGCAGGTTCCCGTTATTATGATTACTAAGAGTGAAGAAGAGCACATTATGGAAGAAGCCATTGGTGGACAAATTTCTGATTACTTAATAAAACCGGTCAATCCAAATCAAATTTTACTATCGCTTAAAAAGAATCTGCGAACAAAAGAGCTTGTTAGTCAGAAAAACACCGCAGATTATCAATCCGAATTTCGTCAAATTGGAATGCAGTTGAATGAAAGGTTAGACTTTAATGAATGGACAGACATATACAAAACTTTGGTGAATTGGGAGCTTAAGCTTGATAATTCAGGAGATAGTGGAATGAAAGAGGTATTTGATATGCAAAAACGTGAAGCAAATACGCAGTTTTCAAAATTTGTGACCGATAATTATGAAGATTGGGTGTCAGGTCATGAAGAAGCACCAATTATGTCGCACAATGTTCTTGCAAAAAAAGTGATGCCTTTTGTTGGAAAAGAACCAATTTTT
>JAWWDX010000175.1:0-6170 GCA_033719695.1 Putridiphycobacter sp. | reverse complement strand
ACTAGCTAGTTACAAAGCCTACCTTAATAACCAATGGGTACTGGCTTATTACGACCGAAAGAGAAAACGTTACATTATACCACTAGATGCCCGCTCGAAAAAACATTTACTGAATGGAAACAATACTTTAGTGATCAAAGCAATTGATAAGGTCAAAAACTTTACGGAGGAATCTGTTACGTTAATTTACCAACCATAAGAATATTTATCTTTAAAAATCAATGATTCTTGACAAAAATCCTTTAACTTCATAGCATTAAATACTTTCAATATGATGAAAAATTTATTATCAATATTTATTCTTTTCACTTGTTTTTCTGTAATGGGGCAAGACGACCTGAGTGACAAAGAAAAAGCTTATCAGGATTCGATAGCAAAAATTAACGAAGCTAATGCAGCAAAAGTATTGGCAGAAAGTAATTACAACATGGGCATTACGTATTTTGAAGCAAAAAAATACGAAGAAGCCATAGCTAAATTTGCAGCAGCCATTAAGGCTGATCCAACCTTTACAGCGCCATACTACAATAAGGCTGTAGCAGAGATAGCCACAAAAAATTATAAAACCGCCGCTCAAACCTTATCTAGTTTAATCACAGTTGACCCTAATTTTGAAAAGGCTTACTTTCAACGAGCACTGTGCTATCAACAGTTAGGAGATTATGGTAAAGCAGAACTAGACTATGCCAAAGCTGTACAATACGAAAATGGAAATGCCAAAGTACATTATAACTATGGCACATTATTATTTCTTCAAAAAAATTACGAGGCTGCTGCCAATAGTTTTTCCAAAACCATTGAATTGAGTCCGAACGACGCTTTTGCTTATAACGATAGAGGGTCTTGTAAACGAATGATGGGTAAGTACGACGAAGCCATTATGGATTACGAAAAAGCCTCTCGAATGAACGAAAACCTGGCCTTTGTGCTCAATAATATCGGTTCGGTAAAAACCAAACAAAAAAAATACGAAGAGGCCTTGCAAGCGTTCAACCGTGCAACAAGTATTGATCCTCGTTTTTATATTGCTTACAATAACCGAGGTGTTTGTTTAATGGAAATGGGAAAATATCAAGAAGCCATTCAAGATTTCACCAAATGTGTTGGGTTAAATGATAGCTATGCTGCGGGCTTTAGTAATCGTTCTGGAGCATACTTTAAAACCAAAGACTATCAAAAAGCTGTAGCAGATGCCGATAAAGCTATTAAAATAGATATCAATTTTGGGGATGCTTATGTAAATAGGGGTATGGCACGCGAAATGTTACGCGATATGAATGGTGCTTGTGAAGACTGGCAAAAAGCGAGAGAACTTGGCTCTCCACTCGGAAAACATTACCAATCTACCAATTGCTCAAACTAATTTACTATGAAACTATTAATTACAATTTTTACCTTAGGTATTTTCTCTACTGCTTTTGGGCAAGACATAGAGTTTAAAACCAGTAATTTTAAAGACCAGAAAGAAGAATTAAAAGCAGCCAAATTTGAATTAGATGCAGGCATGCACTTTTTTGAACAAGGAGAATTAGCAGTTTTTGCTGTAAAAAATGCTGAAGAATCGTTTTTAGCAGCCCTTCAGCATTTTCAAAAAGCTTACGATTTTAACCCAAACAGTGCCGATCTTAATTACAAAATGGGAGTTTCGTTCGCACATACTAGCTTCAAAGAAAAGTGTATCCCTTTAATTAAGCGCGCACATGAATTAAATCCTGAAGTTGACCCATTCATTAACTATTACATGGGCGTTGCGGCCCAACTTGAGGGAAAATATGCAGAGGCCATCAACTTTTTCAATCGGTTTGAAACAGATTATAGAAAAGCTGATTTGTACAGTAAGTTTGTGAAACAACGTAAGAAAGAGTGTGAAAGTGCCATGACTATTACGGCCACTTCGTTAAGAGTATGGGTAGACAACCTGGAGGAAGTCAATACAGCATATAACGATTTTGCACCAAGTATTACCATGGATGGAGAAGAATTAGTCTTAACCTCCGATCGTCCAAATAGCCATGAACCAGATGACATTGGACAATATGATTCAGACATTTATACTAGTTCATACGAAAATGGTAAGTGGACAACACCTACTACAGCAAAAGGCGCCATCAACTCTACGGCAGATGACATTTCAAGTTGCTATTCGTATAACGGCACAAAAATGCTAATGAGTAAACTTAATGCTAGTGGTGATTTCGACATCTATGAGAGTGAATTACATGGCGACACTTGGTCGGTTCCAGAAGGGATTTCAAGAAACATTAACCAAAAAAGCGACGACAAATACGCTTCTTATAGTAGTGGTGATATTTACATCTACTACACCAAAGCCACACAAGGTGGTACTAATGGTTACGACATCTATATTTCTGGTGTTATGAACCGAGCTGAAAAAAAATATGGTACACCAAACAAAGTAATGAATGTCAGCTCACCGTTCAACGAAGGTCCAATATACTTGCACCCCGACGGTAAAACTATGTACTTTGCCTCCGAAGGGTTTAATTCTATAGGTGGGTACGATATATTTAAATGCACTTATGAAAGTGGTAAGTGGGGTGACCCTGTGAATATGGGCTATCCTATTAATTCACCTTACGACGACTTTTTCTTTTCATCATCAGCCAACGGCAAATACGCTTACATAACAAGTAATCGAGCTGGTGGAAAAGGCGGCAACGATATTTACAAAGTGACGTTTTGGGGTGAAGAAAAAACACCGGCCTTAAGTGTTGAAGACTTCTTATTAGCCTCCATAACAGAACCCATTAATGATCCGCAATTAGAAAGCGCCGTTCAGGTAACAGAGTCAATTAATTTAACCGTTTTTAAAGGTAAAACCATTGACGATTTATCGAAAGAAGCGGTAGAAGCGGTGATTGAAATTACAGACAATAGCACAGGAAATGTGATTGAAACGTTCACAACTAACAGTGCTTCGGGTAAATTTTTATTATCATTAAATTCTGGAAAAAACTATGGTATTGCAGTAAAGGCTGATGGCTATATGTTCCACTCTGAAAACTTTGACATTCCTTCTGGTAGCGCCTATAACTTAGTGAATAAAACCATTGAATTAAAGAATGTCAAAGTTGGTAATACTGTGACGCTTCGAAACATCTTTTTTGATACTGGAAAATCATTGCTACGGCAAGAGTCAAATGCCGAGCTAAACCGATTAATTAAATTGATGAATGATGTGCCTACGCTAAGGGTTGAAATTTCGGGACATACCGACAATACAGGATCAAGCACGTTAAATAATAAACTATCGCAAGCACGAGCCGAAGCAGTAGTGGCCTATTTAACACAAAACGGTATTTCGGCTAGCAGACTAGAAGCTAAAGGTTATGGATCTACAAACCCAATTGCGTCGAATAATACCGAGCAAGGTCGCCAAGACAATAGAAGAACTGAGTTTAAAATTATTGGGAATTAGTAGATAAGTACTGAGTAGTTAGTACTGAGTAGTTAGTATTGAGTAGTTAGTATTGAGCAGTTAGTACAGAGAGTTACATTTAAAGTTTTAATACATAAAAAAGGATGAGACCAAGTTTAGCATATAGAATATTAGTTGTTTTTGCCATTATGTTGGTGTTTTGGTTCTTCTATAGAATTGTAAGACTACTGTTACCCATGTTACTTGTTGCCATAGTTATTGGCTTTTTATGGGATTGGGCTTCCGGTGGCAATAAGCGTGATAAATTTGATGATTACGAAGAACTTTGACACTAGAGATAGACTTCTAGATGCTAGACCACTACCATGCAAGACAGTAGCATTTGACAATGGATTTGTGACTTTGAATAATGCGAGTATTGCAATAGGAAAAAAAGAATATTATTGAGATGAGCGGCTTATTTTATATGGCTACAAACTGCAATGTCTCCGTATAAAAAATTTCTCCAGATACATTTTCGTAGCCCATGTCTTGATAGGTTTTAACATAAGTTTCTACTTGTTTTTTATGTTTAGAGGTAGGTTGACCAGTTTTAAAATCAACCACTACATACCCTTCGCCTTGTTTAAGTATTTTGTCGGGAATTAACTTTTTACCCGTTGCTGTAATCATTTCCTTTTCATTTAAACTATCGCCTGAAAAATAACTGGCAAATTTTTTGTTTTCAAAAAGTGGATTGATATAATTTCTTACTTCTATTAGATCTGCTTCTGTTAAACCTTGCTTTATCCGAACGTCTTCCAGAACAGACGCTAGGTCGTCATACTTTTCAATTTTAGAGAGAACAAAATGCACCAAGGAGCCGAAGTTTCGTTTTTGATCCAACTCGTCAATGTCCCATTCCAAGGCACTTTTATAGCTCAATTCAGGCTTATTCATTTTTTGCTTTAAGAACTGAATAGCTATATTTTGTCCGCTTACAGAATTTGTTTTTGATGCTAAATGGATCAACTTACCATATGTAAAAACACCTTCTTCTGTTTTGGTCAACAAATCTGACTGTAAAACTGTTGGTAAAATTAAATCCTTTGCAATCCCTCTATCAGCCTTACCAGAAATAAATAAAGCCACTTCAGGGCGGGTAAAAGCCACATATAATACATTAAAATTATCTAAACTGAATTTTGCCTGTTCGGCTAAAAAAGCGCCAGCTAATTCGGTATCCACTAATTCCTTTTTCATATTTATAAAATATGCTGGTAATTGCTGTCCTTCTTGCTTTATCCAAACAATCTGATTATCTAACCTTGGTTCCCAGTCAAAAAACGGACAAATGACCACTGGGAACTGCAAGCCTTTTGACTTATGGACAGTCATTATTTTAATGGCATTGGCGCCTTCGGGACTAATAATAGATTTAGTTCGTCCCTTTTCGTTAAACCATTGTAAAAAAGCCCGAATATTAGTCGACTTACTAGTTTCGAAGTGATGTACAGATTCTAAATAGAACTGTAAATAAGGATTATTAGTCGCATCAAATTCAAAAACCTCTAATAGGTACTCAACGTAGTCGTACAAATTGTGAAATTCTGGTGCGGCCTTCAATTTGATATTTAGTTTTGCAAAATACATTTCAAGGGTTTCATTGGCGATTTCTTCTTGCTGACTAATAATAAAATCAGCTGGCTGCTTACCTTGCAAAACAGCAAAATGTTCTATGGCTTTTATTTTAGAATTTTTGTCATTTTCATTGCTCAAGCCCTGCATTAAATAGTATAGAAACTGAACCGTTTTATCTTTACTCACAAATAAACTATCGGGTGAAATAACAGGAAAATTATGCTCGGTTAAAATGCGTGCCACCTCAGCGCCATTTCTGTTGGCACGCACAATGACACAAATATCATTCAATTTAAAACCTGCTTCGAGTGCTTTTTGCACTGATGTAAGTACAAATTCAAGTTGTGTTTCGTTTTCAAGGTCTTTCTTGAGCACAAGTTCTACGTATCCTGGAAATGATTTGGTAGCATTTTGAGTGTGTTTGTCATAAATATAACTTAGCGAATCATCAAGACCGTTTACTAAATCGCTAAAAAACCGATTATTAAAACTAACAATTTCTGGCGCGGACCGGTAATTGTTTTCAAGGGTAATTTTTTCACCCATTTGGCTAAATAAATTTGCGGCATCTTTTAATGATGGAATATTGCTTGGGTTATGAATATTTTCTGGCAATTTAGTAAATTGTTCCACTTCCCCATTTCGCCAACGGTAAATAGCTTGCTTACCATCTCCTACAATTAAATTTTTATGCTCTTGCGCTAATGAGTTATGCACTAACGGAATTAGATTGATCCATTGCAATTCACTGGTATCTTGAAATTCATCTAATAAAAAATGTTGGTAACGTACCCCTAACCTTTCGTATATAAAAGGCACGCGTTCTTTGGTAATGATATCGGCTATTTCTTTGTAAAAGTCGGAAATTAATAGGATATTTTCTTCCTCTTTTACCTTGTCTATTAATTCTAATAAGTACTTTAATAATGCTAGGTTATTGATGTTTTTTAGAATGCTTTTATTGAGGTTGTATTTTGGAATTTCATTTTGAACGGCACTAAAAATCCGACTAAAATATTGACTAATTAAATCGGCTATAGAGTCTACTATTGCTTTATTTGGACTGGCTTTATGCGACCAAGCATCTTCAGTAAAATGTTTTTGAAGGGTATCGCTGGGAATTTGATAGCCATCTTTTTTTGTAGGCTGT
>JAWWDX010000174.1:0-6183 GCA_033719695.1 Putridiphycobacter sp. | reverse complement strand
TTCTTTCAAGAGACTAATGGCTGTTTTTACATCTTCTTGTCCTGAAACAATAATAACCTCCGTATGGGGGTTTGACTGTTTAATTTTCTTTAATAATTCAGAACCATTAAAATCGGGCAATGAGTAATCTAAAGTAACAACTTGAGGATTATTGGACAGTGTTTTGAGGAGTTCTTTTCCAGTACTAACACAAACAACCTCGTATTCGTCGTTTAACGACAATTGATATTTCAGAAGCTCAGAATACCATTTATCGTCCTCAGCAATTACTATTTTAAATGACAACATATTTATTTTGATGATTGTACAACCAAAACATAAATATATAAATTTTAAAACCAACTAGTCAGCTCGTTCAGTTGTAATTTCTAAAAAACGAAATAAAGCATTAAAATGATTAAATTAAAACTGTAGATTTGGGTTTTTAAATTAAAATAAAATACATGAACATCAATAAAAATCTAGAACAACGAAGTGGTAATCAATGCGAATTATGTTCAGCAAAAGAAAATCTACACGTTTTTTTAGTAACCGGTGCTGAAGGTGTGAACCCTGAAGATTCTTCAATTTATATCTGTTCAACTTGCCAAACTCAAATTGAAGATCCAGAAACAATTGATGCTAATCATTGGCGGTGTCTGAACGACAGTATGTGGAGTGAAGTTGACGCGGTAAAAGTACAAGCTTGGCGAATGTTGACCACTCTTAAAGCTGAAGGCTGGCCACAAGACCTATTAGACATGATGTACTTGGAAGATGATGTTCTACACTGGGCAAAAGCTGACGGACATGGTGAAAATCCCGCAGATAAAGTGATTCATAAAGATAGCAATGGGGTGACTCTAGCGGCTGGTGATTCTGTTGTACTTATAAAAGACCTAAATGTTAAAGGTGGCGGTTTTACTGCCAAACGTGGTACTGCTGTCCGCAGAATATCGTTGGTTCACGATAATCCTGAACATATTGAAGGACGTGTAGAGGGTCAACACATTGTTATATTGACGCAATACGTTAAAAAGATTTAACGCAATTGAAATACTAATTTTTCTAAAAAACTATGCGCGCATTGTTTTTTTAATCTACCTTTGCCCTTTTTTTAGTAATGACAAAGGTAAAGTTGAGATGCGGAACAGTAGAGCTATTAGACATTAAAACCATTTTAATGACTTATAGAAATGACCATCATATTACGCTGGAAGACGTAATGGAAATAGACTCAGCAGTTGATACACTTATACCTGATGGCGACTTTTACAGCGTTCTAACACTACAAAGATCATTTTTGGATATATCGTCAGAAGCACAGAAAATGATGGCACATACTTCGCCGTTAGTACCCCGACTAAAAGGTGCTGCTGTGATTTTAAACAACCTACCTTCTCGTTTAATTATAGGATTCTTTATCAAGCGTTTTAAGCCAATTTACCCAACTAAGATTGTTAAAAACATGTCTGAGGCGCAAATTTGGATTCAAAGTCAAAAAAGCTTAAACTAATCAATCAAACTTAATTTCGATAGCAACTTATATCCACTAATGAACCGCTTTCTCTATTTCCTGCGCTGCTAACTTACCGCTTATAATTGCCGGCGGCATACCAGGTCCAGGCACTGTTAACTGACCAGCGTAGACCATATTTTTAAGCTTTTTACTATTTAGTTTTGGCTTTAAAAATGCCGTTTGATTCAAAGTATTTGCTAGTCCATATGCATTGCCTTTATATGAATGATAATCTTTTTCAAAATCAGTTATACAGTAGCTTTTTTTGTAAACAATGGCCGATCGAATTTCCGTTTTTAGTCTGGTCTCTAATCTATCCATGATCACATTAAAATATTTTTCTCTCAGTGCCTCTGTATCTTCCAAACCGGCTGCAAGTGGCATTAGTATAAATATGTTTTCACTTCCTTTGGGAGCTACTATATCGTCAGTTTTTGATGGTACGCACGCATAAAAAAGCGGTTTTGTTGGCCATTTAGGCTCATTATAGATTTCATGCGCATGCTCATCTAAGCTTTCATCAAAAAATAAATTGTGGTGCTCTAATCCTTCAATCACTTTATCAATACCCAAATAAAAAATAAGCGAAGACGGCGCAAAAACACGTTTTTCCCAATAGGCTTCATCATAATTTCTATATTGCTTTGGTAATAAAGTTTCCATGTGCGCATAGTCGCCTGCCGCAACAAGGCCATCAAGCGACACTATTTCATCATTTGGTAATTTTACCCCAGCTACCCTATTATTGGCGACTACTATTTCACTAATCTCTGTTGATTTTCGAACCGTTACACCAGCCTCTTCAATTAATTGCTCCATGCCAAGCACAATTTTATGCATACCACCTTTTGGATACCAAGTGCCCAACATTAAACCGGCGTAATTCATCAACGAATATAAAGCTGGTGTATTTTGCGGTGCAGAGCCTAAAAACAAAACTGGAAATTCCATTAATTGAATAAGATAGGGATTCTTGAAGTAATGGCGAACATACTTGTCGTACTTGGTTAACAGCGTTAGTTTCATGGCGCCCTTTAAAACCTTCAGACTAGCAAACTCCAAAATACTTTTTGATGGTTTTTGAACAAAATCATTCATACCAACTTCATACTTATATTCAGCACGCTCCATAAACTTTTTAAATTGTGCACCTGCTCCCTTTTCGAACGATTCAAATAAAGCTGGCAGCTCATCAGGATTGGCTGGAATATCCATCTTTAATTTGTCGTAAAAAATAGAAAAAGATGGGTTCAATTTCTCAAGTTCATAATAGTCGGCCGCAGTATGGTTAAAGTCATTGAAAAACTGTTCAAATACTTCAGGCATCCAATACCATGAAGGCCCCATGTCAAATGTAAAACCATTGGTTTCATATTGTCTATTTCGTCCACCTATTTTATTGTTCTTTTCAAACAATATGACATTAAAACCTGCTTTTTTAAGGTAGGCCGCTGAGGATAAGCCTGCAAATCCGCCGCCTATGACACCTATTGTTTTGCTCATGATTTTGTTGTTTTGGAAGTTTTCTGAAAATAATCTCGAAGTAAAATTATCCCGACAATTAATGTGAAGTTGTATAAAATATCATCTACTGGTATGGTAGCTATTCTAACACCCATATTATGCGCATCATTGTACCAAACCACTGGATTTTCGGTAAAACTGCCTGTTAAGGCACCATTGATAATTAAAAAAGGAATGATGACAATGGCATACGTTCGCCATATACCGGAAATGTATTCCGTACTTTTGGTCAATAAAAAAATTCCCGTTAAACCACTTAAGGTTGCAGCCGATACCGTGTAAAAATGGTTATAATGTATGATTGCTAGAATAAAGGACATGATAATCCACACGTATGTGAAATTCTTAAATGTGGACGCATCAGTTTTAATTGGCCAATAGGCAGTAATTGTATTATGAATAAACACACAGGCATAAGGTACTACAATGAAAAAGAGTACTTCTTCGATAGGCAAATTAAAAATATGAACACCCAACAGATGCTCGGCATTAAATCCCCATATTCCCATATTGGTAAACCATACATCCCATATAACAAAGAAGCCACCGATAATTGCAATAGCCGAAAAAAGTGCCTTAAATTGGGTGTAAAAGTGAACCTTTTTATCGAAACTTAAAATAATAGGAAAAGCAATGGTTACTATAATTAATAGGCTGTATAATTTCATTTTTACTTTTTACTTTTATTTAAAATATTTAAGCGGTACAATAAGCATCCCAAAACAGGTTCCATGCTCTTTGCCTTGGTTTTTATGATGAACCTTGTGCGCTTTTCTAATTCCTTTAAAGTACTTATTATTGGTTCGCTTAAAAATTTTTATCCGTTGATGAATAAAAATTTCATGAATCATAATGTAAGTGAACCCGTATATAGCAATTCCAGCACCAATAGCTACTAACAGCGGATAGCCATACATTAATCCTAACATTATTCCTAACCAACTCGGTACTGCAAAAATGAGGAAGAAAATGTCGTTCTTTTGAAGGTGATGATCGGTTGGTTGATGATGATCTTTATGCCAAGCCCACATAAAAGTATGCATCACATACTTATGCATAAAAAATGCTACAAATTCCATAATGAAAAAAGTCATTATTAAAACGACAACAATCCAAAACACAGTCATATTAAAAAATTTAGTCCTATAAAAAATAAGGTTTGAATAATGAAAATACTATCGAAAACAGCATTCTTTGTATTCAATTTACGCCAAGAAATTTGAATAATTAAAGATACGAAAAACCAAGTGATGTAATTAAAAATTGGTATCTCATTTTGATGCCAATGCCAAAAGCCAAGTGCAATGGCTACTGGTTCCATTAAGACATCAAAAATAACCATCAGGGTTGCTGCAACCACCGACTTCAACCAGATGTTTTTAACAAACCTACCTGCAAAGTTTTTAGCACTTATATTTAACCCAGCCCACAGCAAGCCAATTGTAAATGGCACTTCAAAAATTTTCAACCCTAAAACTTTACCGTAAGCGTAGTTGCCAAACAAATACCCAGTCTGAACACCTATTCCTTCGGCCAGCATTCCGAGCAAGGCGGCAAAAAGTAACGGCACTACCAAGAATTTTAGCCTGTTTTCAAAAAATAGTAGACCTATAGCAAACGTGATGGTTAAATTTACCCAGGTTAATGATAATATGTCGGAGCTTTGGTAAAAACCTATACCTACTAAACCAACTATATGTAGAATAATAATAACAGCTATGGCTATTGGTTTTATTAATGGATGATATATTCCTATTTTTATCATAGTTGACTGGCAACAATTTTTGCACTGTTTAAACATAATGGAATACCCCCTCCTGGATGCACAGTACCACCCACAAAAAATAAATTATTATACTGGTTTGAGAAATTAGAGTGCCTCTTAAAACTGCTCAATGCCGAATTTGAAGCAGTCCCATATAGAGCACCTGCCATAGATAATGTTCTCTTATTAATATCTTGGGGCGTTAGCTGACGTTCCACTTCTATCAATTGCGTAATTTCTGTATTTAAATGCTTATTGATTGTTTTAACAATAGTATTTCTAACTTCTTTTATTTGTGACTTGCTGATATCTACACCTGCAGGGGTGTTAATCATCACAAACCAATTTTCACAATTATCAGGTGCATCTTGAGGTGCTTCTTTCGAAGAGATGTTAATATAGATAGTAGGATCAGCGGGAAGTTCTAAATACTCAAAAATAGATGTAAACTCTTTTTTGTAATTTTCAGAAAAAATAATATTGTGTAGTGCTAATTCTGGAAATGTTTTTTTTATCCCCCAATAAAAAACCAATCCTGAAGAACTGCGTTCTTTCACCTGCTCTTCTTCATATTTTACTGAATCACGCAGTAGTTTTTTATACACTAGTGCAATGTCCATATTTGAAATAAAAACATCTGCAGTAATGGTTTTATTGTTTACTTTAACAGCACTAATTCTATGGTCAGAATATAATAACTGACTTACTTCCTGGCCCTTTTGAATATCAACCTTTAACTCAATAGCTAAATCCTCCATAGCTTTTATCAGCCCGTACATTCCTTGTTCAGGGAAAAATGTGCCAATATTATGCTCCAAATGGGGGATAATTGCCATCATGGCTGGTGTTTTGTATGGTGAGGATCCGTTATACGTAGCATATCTATTGAACAGTTGAATCCATTTAGCTGCTTTCAACTTTTGTCTGTTTCTAAAATCGAGCGACTGAAGATTAATTGGATTCAATAAGGTTGATAGCGATTTAAGTGCTTGCCTCGAAAAATAAGTGCCTGTTTTATGTAGGCTATTTTCAATAAATAATTTACCTGCTCCCTCGTACATTTTTTTTGAAGCTTTTAAATAGTCAAGAACGGGTTGTCCGTCTAAACTTAACTGTTCTCGCGCTTCCTTTAAAAAACGATTTTTATCAGCATAAAAGGTGAATGACTTTCCGTCGGCAAAAAAATAAGTACAAGACTTATCTAGTTTTTTATAGGTCAAATAGTCTTTCAGGTTTCTATTAGCCGCCTGAAATAAATCTTCAAAATATTCTGGCATGGTAAATAAACTTGGTCCCATATCAAAGCGATAGCCTTTTTCAGAAAACTCTGCTAGTTTGCCACCTACATAGTTATTTTTCTCATATAAAGTGACCTTATAATTTTTTGCTGCCAAAC
>JAWWDX010000173.1:0-6198 GCA_033719695.1 Putridiphycobacter sp. | reverse complement strand
TATTAATTTAAATGGCGTGTTTTTAAATTGTAAGTATCAACTAGAACAGATGGAAAAAAATGGAGGTGGTGTTATTGTGAATATGGCATCTATTCACGGCACAGCTGCCGCTCCAATGTCATCAGCATATACTTCAACCAAGCATGCGGTTGTTGGTTTAACAAAAAATATTGGGGCAGAGTATGCGCAAAAAAACATTAGATGTAATGCCGTTGGACCAGGGTACATTGAAACCCCTCTGTTAAGTATGGCAAGTCCTGAAGTATTAGAAATGCTCAAAGCTAAACATCCTATGAATAGATTAGGACAACCTGAAGAGGTTGCTGAACTCGTATTATTTTTGAGCTCTGAAAAATCATCTTTCATCACTGGCGGCTACTATCTTATTGATGGTGGATACACAGCGGTTTAAAAAGAAGAGCGTAATGAATACTTGAGCAACTATCTATGTCAGTAGATTGCATAAATCATTTAATAAGTATTTAATTGATTGCAATATAGAAAAACTGTTGGCAGTTAAGTAATACAAATATTACACAGCAATAATAGCGATTATGGTGAAAACTTTAACCGCTATTTTGTTTGCATTTCAATTCATTAGTAAGGCCAAATAATAATGTTATAAACTGGTCCCATTTTAAGTAATACTATACATTTAACCTAATAATTTCTATTTTAATCAAAATACGATCAGTCAATAAACAATACATTAGCCAAAAAAAACGGAGGAATAGTACAGGTTACGCCAGCATGGTTTAGTGTGGGTCTTGTGAAAACGAAGGCATAAAAGGCTTACATGTAATTCTTTTTCTTATCTTTATTTTTAGCCATTTATGGGCTATAAACCTGTGCAAAGCCAATATTTATCATGGAATCCAAATTCTCCTTTTTATGTTTTCTGAGCTGTTTGTTTGCCTTCACTAATGCTGGGTTTGCTCAACAAGGAAAATATATTTCCGTAGAATTAGCAGGTAGTGGTGGATTCGGATCTTTTAATTACGAACATCCAATATTATGCAAACAAACTGTCACATTAAATATGCGTTATGGATTCAGTATGGCGCCAATCGATAAGCAAAATGGAACCAATCTTATTTTTCCAATATTATTGCATGGATTGATTGGACGGCGCGCGCATCAATTGGACTTAGCAATTGGTCAAGCTATTTCAATTACAACAAAAGGTAGTTTTTTTCTATCTGCACCGTTGGCTTGTGGGTATCGTTACCAACCCGCTAATAAGCGTTTCTTTATACGGCTATCTTATACACCAATATTATCCTATTTAATAGATGTGCAATGGCAGCATTGGGCAGGCATTACATACGGGTTTAAACTCAATCAGAAAAAATGAAAACCTCTTATTTATTCCTGCTTATCCCATTACAGATTGCTTGCAACAAAGAAAAACTTTTTGACGGTCCGAATAATTATGCTGACGATTTCTCATCTTATGACAACATTAACGAACTAATTGAAAACGAAAATGAGAATTGGTCGTTTTTTCAAAAAACTTATGCTAGTAATGTCCTGTCAATTGATACAAATATTTATCACTCGGCAGGTAAAAGTTTTAAATCGTACGCAATGCCAACAGCAGAAGCGTTTGGCGCGTCTAAAGCAAGCATAAATAAACAATTTATGGCTTTCTGGGCAAATGAAACAGTACTAATAGAGGCTTGGTATTATATTGAAGACACTGCATCTGCAAATTGGCTTTTCTTGTTTGATCTAGAGGAAAAGACCAATATAGGAGCTGGTCCGGGCATGCGTTTAGCAATGGTAAATAATCAGTTACGTGTTGAACATAAATACCCCAATCCAGATATTTTACAATTGGAAGGAAGTGAAATTAATGTGCCACGAAACCAATGGGTCAATATAAAGATGGCAGTAAAACTGTCTCAGGAAAAATCAGGTAACGTTAAAGTTTGGCAAGATGACAAGCTAATATTGCATCAAGACAAGTGGCAAACGTTACCAAAAGATATTTTGTATGTATTGCAAGGCACAAAAGGAATGTACAGCCAAATTGAATTTGGGGTGACAGCAAACTCGAGCGAAAATGCAATGACGGTTTATGTAGACGATATAGCAATTAGTGTCATAGACTGAAAACCGAAAGAAAACGTAAAATGAAAAATAGTTTATTTATTATTTTTATATTTTTAAATGTCAATCTTTTTTCGGCTGATTGTCAATTCTGTACAGCAGTTGAAAAGGAAAACTTTAAGTCTGTTGAAAACATTTTTCGAACCAAATTATTAGAAAGAAAAAAAGGAAATCAGGTCAATAATGGCAGTACAACTTATACAACGTATAACAAGGTATATGATGATCTTGTGCTATGGCTTCAGCAAAAAGAATGTGTGGAACTGGCTGCGTGGGATAAATGTCAAGAAAAAATATTACCCTATCCGAGTTATGCCACAATAGGTGTTATATTGAAAACACCAAATAGATCAGTAGAAATGATATTCCATGTCCGTGAAGGACATTCAAATAGATTAAAGCAGCGATATAGTAAACGTGAACGCCTCTATTATTTGGGCATGACGGAAGATTCTGGGTTTGTTAGAAATCAAATTTCATTATGCCAATTAGAAGAAAAACCATCAGAAGTAACTAATCCAATATTGATAACCGACACATTAGAACAAAATAATGATATGCCATTCGCTGCCCAAAAATTTAATGATACTATTGACTACAAGCATCTTTTGGGACAATATTTTTGTATCGGCTGTCAGGATACGATAGTTTTTGAAGAATTTGGACATCCTGCTACTTCAGTTATGATGAAACGTACTGACATTGAAGTGTACTCGTTTCCATTATTTGCAGAAGGGAAAATGAAACAAATTGGCGTTTACAGTCCATGGCGAATCCAAATAGTTGGAATTCGGGTTTTACCAAATGGCGACCTTGAAGCATATTTTTCAGGATCGTATCTGTTTGAATATGAATTTACTACAAAGCAAACATATCGCAAAATCATAACCGATTAAATTGACATATGGTCGTACACCTGTCATAGAAATACTAATAAGACCAAGTATACGAAAGTGGAGCGCAGCTGCAATTTGTTGCTAATCTTGAGATGAAAAAAGGGTGGGGAAAAGAATGCCGTCTCTGTCCTAGCAATGCTCTGCATCAATAAACCAATTTTTTAGGTAACGTCAAAACTAAGTAGGACGTTTCTGTATAGTGTTTATCTTTACAATTATTAAAAATGAGTATGTATGCCTTATAAAAGTGTTGTTATTTCAGAATTTGGAGGACCAGAAGTTCTAAAAGTAATTACAAATAAAACGTTGCCAATGCCTGAAAAACATCAGGTAAGAATAAAAGTAATTTGTTCGAGTGCCGCTTTTACAGATACCTTAATCCGTAGAGGCACTTACCTGGGCATAAAAGATAAACCGCCCTTTTCTCCGGGATACGACCTTGTTGGTGTTATAGATGAACTGGGTGAGGATGTTAATGACTTAAAAAAGGGACAAAAAATTGCAGCGCTCACTGTTATTGGTGCTTATACCGAATATATTTGTTTGGATGCTAGAAATATAGTGCCAGTACCTGAAGGGTTAAATGATGCGGAAACCGTCAGTTTAGTGCTCACTTATCTGACAGCCTACCAAATGCTTTACCGTTCTGCAAATATTAAGTCCGAGCAAACCATTTTGGTGCATGCTTGTTCTGGTGCAGTAGGGATTGCAATGCTGCAATTAGGCAAATTATTGAATTTGAAAATGTATGGTACGGCTTCTAAAGAGAAACATGGATTTATTAAACAATATGGAGCCATTCCGATTGATTATCAGCACGAAGACTTTGTAGCTGTTTTGAAAGCAGCAGAGCCAAATGGTATTGATGCAGTATTTGATCCTATTGGAGGGAGCTATTTCCCACGCTCACTAAAAGTTCTCAAAAAAAAGGGAACCTTGGTTGGTTTTGGCTATCAAAGTTCTGCAAGCGGTCAAGGTGGAAATGTCATTTTAGACTATATGAAAGTGATGTTTTGGAATTTATTACCTTTCAAGCCAGCAGGTAAATTTTACATTATCAGCGAATGGCACAAAAAACATATCGACTGGTTCAAAGCGGATATGGTCGAGCTGTTTAAATTGCTGGCTGACGGTAAAATACAGCCTGTGATTGCGAAAACTATGCGGCTTGAAGAGGCCGTTGAAGCCCACCAATTAGTAGAAGCTTCTGCGGTAAAAGGTAAAATAGTACTGATGATGGATGAGGTTCAATAATTACATAAGTATGTCAATGCCTATTGTCGCAATTTATATAAAGTGGCTCAATTGATGGCTCTAAAAAAGCAATGGCAGGGCAACCAAATGAATGATAGAGAAAACCGAACACCACAAGAGGGTAGTCTTTAAAAAGTTGACCCGTATATTGTATGTCGACTCCACTATAGTCTGGATTTACACCATTTAAGTAAGCAATGCTAGCGCCTTCGGTATCGCGGTAAAAATGGTCAAACTTAATTTTGTGACCATTTGATTCAACCGCTTTCACATGAAAACCATGTGTTTCACCTGCTAACGCTTTGATTTGAACATAAACAGTTAAGTCTTGTATTGGAAAGTAAAAGGTTTCTGCTGCTTCACCTATGGCTTTAGCCACTGCTGCGCTGTCAAGGACTTCTGTTGGAAAGTAACTGGGGTCAATAGATTGCCATACAATTGGTTGCATTTGTCCACGCGTAAAGGGGTTTGTTTTGCCTATGGTAATTAGGGTTTGACTAAAGTAGTTCTGAGATGCGGTGAAATAAATGGGGTCAATTTCGAAACCAATCATATAATCGTACTGTGAAATTGGATAATGACTTCCTGTTGAGTATGGACTTAAGACGGCTATTAGTTTTAAACCACGTATATAAAAGCGCAACAATTTATCATTCTGGTAGTCATAAACAAACGCTACATCATTTTCGTCAATATGCAAAGCATTTAAACAGCGCTGTCGATAATTACCTTTTAGTATATAATAGTCTTGAACTTTGTGGTGGTCGGAAAAATAATGCGAGGGCATGGCAGCCGAATCTGGGTGCTCGCTGATGGTATACTGGTCGGATACAGAAAAAAAATAAACGTCCTTGCCACCATTGCTTAAATCGTACCAATTCAAACTGTAAACAACAGGCGCTTTTGCAACACTAATACTTGCATAAAAGAAAATTAAAACAGATAAATACCGCATTGTTTTTTATTCAAAAATAGGGGACAACTGTCAGATAAGCATTAAAACAAGTAAATAACAGCTTCCCTATTTATTATTCGTAAGCGTTACCTGATTAGTTGGCAAATATTAACTTTTGTCTATTGCACTGCAGTATATAATCGCCATGTGTAAATACTATTAGTAGTTGAATGACAGCAGTGAAAGGCAAGAGGCAAGAAACAATATAAGCACGCTATATAAAAGGTGATTAAATGAACCCATTTACTGCTAGCCAAAGTGCTAAAACGATACCGCTAATTGTAAGCAGCCAAGCTAAATAACCTTAACCATAACCGATACTCTTGTTATTTTAAGTCATTTTTTCATGAAAATTATTTAACCGCTGATGAAGCGGTTTCTTTTCATGGTTGAGCGAATCGTCACATTGACTGGTTACATTTGTTTTAAATGTGTCTATTTGTGTATGGTAACCAGACGCACTAGGTTTGGTCTCAAACTTGTGTTGGTTCTGACAAGCATAAGTTACGCATACAACAATCAATAAGTAATATACTAGTTTTCGCATGAGTTGAACTACAAAAATACAAATTGTACAAACACATTTTGTTAGTAACACTTTAACGTTAAGGCATATGAAAGAATGCCTTAACTACATGTGTGAATTCAGTTGATTACCAAAAAAGTAAGACGCTTGAAAAAGATCAAGCAGCAAATCATCTGAATCGGTTAGCTAGTAATTAGTGTGACTTATTAAAATGTTAATTCTATAGCAGTACAACTATTGGCTTCAAAATTATGTGTTCCTTCCCAAATTTCAGAACCAGAATCATTTAGTACTTTATAGCTATAGGTTTTATTCTTTGCAATCCCCAGGTCTTTAGTAATGCTCACAGTTCCTTGGCTACCACATTCTGGAGCAGCTGTAAAGTATACATTTGCAGCAGAACTTCCAATAATTGCTCCATCTACATAATATGTTAACGTGCTGGTACCAAATAG
>JAWWDX010000172.1:0-6300 GCA_033719695.1 Putridiphycobacter sp. | reverse complement strand
GGCCCGTTGGAACATGTTATAGCCGCCAAAGCTATAGCATTTGGAGAAGCACTTAAGCCTGAGTTTACTACCTATCAACAGCAAGTTATAGAAAACGCAGCTACGCTCGCAAAAGGTTTAGTAAGTTTAGGATATAAAATTATCTCAGGTGGGACAGATAACCACTCTATGCTAATAGACCTAAGATCTAAGAACATAACTGGTAAAGACGCAGAAATCGCTTTAGGAAAAGCCGATATCACTGTTAATAAAAACATGGTTCCATTTGATGACAAGTCGCCTTTTGTTACTTCAGGAATAAGGATTGGCACACCGGCCATTACAACCAGAGGACTCAACAGTTCTCATATTAGCACCGTAGTTTCTTTAATTGATAGAGCAATCAGAAATGCTAGCAATGATAATGTATTAGAAGAAATAAAAAATGAAGTAAATAGTTTAATGACAACTTTCCCGCTTTATAATTGGTAATACATTACTATAATTTCACGATATGAATGGCAGCTTTAGCTGTCATTCTTTCTTTTAACCCCGACTTTATGATTTCTATAAAATTGGGAATTTGAATATAGTTTAAATAGTTTTCGTACCGTTCTTGAAATCCTCCGTGTGGGAAAATCCTTTGCTGAAGTTTTTCAACTTGTTTAAGGGCTTTTTCTTGATTCTTTTTTTCGGCAGCCACAAATTTTTTCTCCATTTTATCAAGCTGATTATCCATGCGTTGAAATTCAGCTTCTATAAATGCCGTTGCATTCTTATCAATCTGTAGTGCCTTTGTTAAAACCTTTTGCTTTATGCCTGCTAACGCATGTTTCTGCTCTTGTAAACTTAATTCAATAGACTGATTTTTTTTAACAAAATCTTTCAATAATAGATCGGTATCTGCTTTCAAATCAAGAATGTCGTATTGAAATGCTGCCAATTGTTCCTCCACTTTATTATCTACCAATAAAACTGAATCGCGCACTTTCAATACAGGAAAAACAGTATTTAACGCTTCAAATGTGGATTTTAACTGCAACCAGTAAGCAATTTCACCTCCCCCTCCAACATAGGCAACATTTGGAAGAATGCTTTCTTGATACAGTGGTCTCAATAACGCATTTGGCGAAAACCTTTCTGGATAGACATTCAGTAATTCCTTTAATTCTTCTAACCTATACTTCTGATGCTTAATTACAAATTCATTATCAATACGTTCAATTCTTACACGCTCACCATCTGGCTCAATATAAAATAAATTGCAATCTCGAACAAACACTTGCTGATGAAAACCTTTTGTCTTTAGCTCTTCATTAGTTTTTGAAACCGTTTTAACAGTAACTGAATCCTCAATTTCGGCTACAGCTATAGGTAAGAAAGATTGCTTTAATGCTTTATCATCTCCATCTAAAATTACCAACCCATAATCACCAAACAAACCATTAATTAACGCGCGATTTGCTTCAGCTAATGAATCATGGTTTTGGTAAGCATTTAAAAATGTTGCCACTTGCTTTTTCAAGGTCTCATCTTTAAACATACCCAACACTTGATCAATAAACTCTTGGATTTCCATACTTGAAATTCTCCCAACCACACAATTATCAACACTTTGATGGCTCCAACTTAGCTTATGGCCGAATAAATTAATGTGATTTATTTCTTCAAAGTCGTGATCTTCTGTTGCCATCCAAAAAACTGGAACAAAATACCTTTTATCTTGTGACGTATTTAATTTTTCGCACCAATTAATAATTTCAATGATCTTATAAAGTGTATATAACGGACCCGAAGCCATGTTTAACTGATGACCAGTGGTAATTGTGTAGGTATTATCATCAAGTAAGCGCTCTATATTTTGTTGTGAATTCTTAGAGAGATTTAATCCTGCATTCTGATTTTGGAGTCTGTTTACTAATTTTTTACGTCGATCAACGGAAAAGGACCTTCTTGATGTCTGTTCTATTAACTCATCTT
Source organism: Putridiphycobacter sp. (assembly GCA_033719695.1). Lineage (GTDB taxonomy): Bacteria > Bacteroidota > Bacteroidia > Flavobacteriales_D > Crocinitomicaceae > Putridiphycobacter. Next base: position 4,341 of record JAWWDX010000172.1, on the reverse strand, counting down.
CGCTAAAAAAATGATTGATAAATGGTTTTGTTGAATCATTTCCATTAATCAACGCTCTAACCAATGCAGAAGAGGCGTTAAAATCATCAAAAGAATAGGTCAATTTTTTCATGGCACAAAGATAATCCTTAAATCACATTTGCGCAATATTATTATAGAATTACCCTAAAATGAACAACAACATACAAGAATTTATACCTACCCAAAACAACGGTTAAAAATACCCCAATTTATTAATCATGCGCCTTTTGATTTTTCAGCAGCACTCTACCTATAACGCAATATCGGTCGATACTCTGAACTTCTCCAATACGTCCAAATTTGATGAAAAGCTTTGAGTCCTGCAATATCAATTTAAACAACTCTAATAAAACCTACAAACACAATAAAAACCCAACGCTTTGCGGCTTCAATCAGATAGTTTTGAATTTTCGAGATCATTTCCAAATACTGCAGATCAACTTGAACCCTTACCATTTTTATCCAAAATTCATTCTCATTAATAAATATTATATCTGATTTTTTTGATCGGTTTTATCTAGTACATTAGTACATAATTTACTAATCTTGTAAAAAAGAAATTAATGAAAGCAATTATTACAACCAGCAAAGGCACAATGGAAGCTGAGCTCTATGCAAAAGAAACACCAATCACGGTAAACAATTTTGTCAAACTAGCTAAAGAAGGATTTTACAACGGATTAACTTTCCACAGAGTCATACCTGATTTTGTTATACAAGGTGGCTGTCCACAAGGTACCGGTGTAGGCGGACCTGGATATACAATTGATTGTGAAGTGACAGCAGACAAACAATATCATGACAGAGGTGTTCTGTCAATGGCACATGCGGGCAGAAATACGGGTGGTAGCCAGTTCTTTGTTTGTCATAGTAGAACAAATACTTCCCATTTAGATGGCAACCACACTTGTTTTGGAAAAGTGATTGAAGGAGTTGATGTAATTGATGACATTAGAGAAGGAGACCTCATAGAAAAAATTGAAATTATAGCTTAATTTTTTTTCGTAAAAACGGATGAAAGAAGCCTTCGGTAAATTCTGGATTAAATTATTGGGGTGGACTATCCACCCCGATTTACCACCTGAAATACACAAATGTATTTTAGTAATGGCTCCTCACACATCAAATTGGGACTTTTTCATAGGCAATATGGGTTTCTGGGGTGTTTATAAAATAGATGTCCATTTTCTCATTAAAAAAAGTCTTTTTATCCCACCGTTAGGTTGGATTTTAAAGTGGATGGGAGGTATACCTGTTGACCGAAAAAGAAAAACCAATTTAACCCAAGATTTAAAAAAACGATTTGCAACATCAGACAAACTCACTATAGTTGTTACACCTGAGGGAACAAGATCATATAATCCAAATTGGAAAAAAGGATTTTATTATATTGCAAAAGAAGCAGGGATACCAATTGTATTAGGCTACATGGACTACCCTTCTAAAACTGCAAAAATTTTCCACGTATTCGATATGACAGATGATGTTGAAGCTGATATTAAATCAATTCAAGATTTATTTAAACCATACACAGGAAAACATCCTAAAAATGGAGTTCGTTAAAAACGATCTTCAATGTAAGTGTGAATTTTAGCAATTAATAATTCATCTTCAATCATCCCATGGACTGCTAAATCATTTTGAATGAGGTTTAGTTTTTCAAAAAGCACTTTTACCTTCGCATTTTGACTAAGTGCAGGGTCTTTATTTATTAAAACTTTTTGAATAACCATTAATTCATCAGAAACATCATGATTATGTGTTTCTAAAAAATGATTTAAAACAAACACCTTCTCCTTTTCAACATATGTCCCAGCCAGCAATTTTTCAACAAAATTATACAGCACTTTTTCCTCAAAATTAATATGATTGGTAAGCTCATTGTAATAATTCACAACAAATGATTTCAGAGTCAGTGTTACGTCATTAATGCCTAGTTCATCTTTTACCTCTTTCACTAAGGTTTCAATTTGGGGAAACCAAATAGTGAGGTATTCATTATGACTTTTCTTTAGGTAATCCAAAATATCTTTGAGACTAAATTGATTGAAAGAATTCAATTCAAAATGCTCTGGATTAACAAGTGCGCTATATAAACCATTAAAAAACTCCTCACCCAATTGCTGTGGGGTATTAAATCTTAACTTTACAATATTCTTGTATTCACTGCTCAATTCCATAAGGCAAAAATAACTAAAGTTTTCCAAAAGAAAATAAAAATATAACCGACTATTCGTTATCTTTACTTGTATGAGAAAAATAATTTTTACGGTAGGAATAATGTCAATTATATTGAGCTGTGGGCCATCTCGTTTTGTTGAGCCATTAGATAAAAAACAAATCTCAATTGGTGGTAATTTTGGTGGACCAATAATTGATTTTGGTGGGCCAATTCCAATACCAATTTCATCAATTGAAATCGGATATGGTATTGATACAAATATGACCGTTTTTGGAACCGCACATACCACATCTCTCCTCTTTGGAAATCTACAAATGGATTTTGGAGCAACTTTCAAATTACTCAATCAAACCAAATATGTACCAAACATATCTGTAAGTCCTGGCTTTAATTTCATATATTCTCTAAGCGGTGCTACAGGCAAGTTTTGGCCCACTGTTGACGCCAATGTATATTGGAATTATGGCAAAAACCAAAGTTATTTTTATCTAGGTATCAACAATTACTTCGAATTAAGCAGCACTATGGCTAATAACCAGCCACAAGCTTCTTACTGGTTATTCAACCCTCAAATTGGTCACATTCTTAAAGGTAAAAACGATAAAGGTCAGTTTACTGCGGAGTTGAAATGGTTAGGCCCCAACCAAAGGAATGACTATGCCTTTATCCCTTACTACACTCCTCAGGGAAGCAATGGCGCCTTAGGACTTTACTTAGGCTATAGATGGATCTTAAAAAATAAAACTAAATGAAATATTTCATATATATAATTATACTTCTGGCCGTTTTTTCGTGCAAAAAAATCGTTTTAGATCAATTGGCCTTCCCTAGTGAAAAATTAAACTCTTATCAATTTGAACTTTATGATGCAGGTGACCAAAGCGTACCAGACCAGTATGGAATTGACAGTAACGATCGTCATTTGGTTTCAATGCTATCGACGGATAAAAGCACTGGAAAAGATTACAGAATTTACGGTGTCTATATCGGCGATACGACAAGAATTGGCATTGATACCATTTTTTTATACTGTCACGGTCAATCGACGCATATGGATGTCTATTATCCAAGAGCAACGTTATTGGCGAATATCAATGGTAAATTAAATTATGGTGTTCTAATGATTGATTATAGAGGCTACGGGATGTCGGAGGGCACATCAGACGAAGACGGACTGAGTGAAGATGCGGATGCCGCTATTAATTGGCTCAAAGAACACGGTGCTTCTGGCGAAAGAACAATTTTTTATGGCTTTAGTTTAGGATGCATACCAATGATTGAGCGTGCTGCATTTAGATCGGACTTCACCCCAAGTAAATTGATTATTGAAGCGCCACTTGCATCTGTTGCAAATCTCGCTCAAACATCTACTATCATCAATATCGACCCTGTTTTTATTTCATCTTTAAAGTTTGAAAATGCGGAAAATATCAAATCTGTTACAGCTCCTCTGCTATGGTTTCATGGTGTAGAAGATGATTACATTGCACTATCGAATGGACAACTTATATTTAACAATTATACTGGAAGTACAAAGGAAGCAGTTACCATAGAAGGCGCTGGCCATGGCAACATACCCGCAACATATGGCTTTGATAAGTATGTAGAAAAACTTGAGGTATTCATAACGCCCTAGTGAATTTCATTGGAAATCAATTTCCATTATCTAAAAATCCTATTTTGTTAAAAAGTATCAACAAATTGTGGACAAGTTTGAAATAATAACGACTAAATTTGCAGGCAATTTGAAAAATTGTAAACTCCCACAATATGCCTAGAGATAATAGCATCAAATCAATTTTAATTATTGGAAGCGGCCCCATTGTAATTGGGCAAGCATGTGAATTTGATTACGCTGGTTCACAAGCTTCTAAATCGCTCAGAGAAGAAGGAATTGAAGTCACTTTAATCAATAGCAATCCTGCTACTATTATGACTGATAGTGTAGTAGCTGATAACATTTATTTAGAGCCACTAGAGCCAGCTTCTATTGAAAAGATATTAAACAATCACAAAATTGATGCTGTTTTACCTACAATGGGTGGACAAACAGCTTTGAACTTATGCATTAAGTGTGACGAACTGGGTCTGTGGGAAGAACACGGCGTAAAAATTATAGGTGTAGACATTGCAGCCAT
>JAWWDX010000171.1:0-6362 GCA_033719695.1 Putridiphycobacter sp. | reverse complement strand
GGTGATAGGTATTTCCCAAAATAATTTGCGCCTTAATATCGTCTTTTACTTCGTGTTGGTGAATACCTTTAACCGTAGCGGCTGTGCCCACCGGCATAAAAATAGGCGTTTTAATTTCGCCGTGGTCGGTGGTAATGGTCCCTGTTCGAGCTTTTGAGGCGGGATCGGTAGTTTCTAAATTAAATTTCATGCAGTAATAGACTATTTAAGCCACAAAGATAAACGATTCAAAAAAATGACTTGTAGACAATGACAGAATTAAAGTATTAATCTGTTTAAATTACTGTTTATGTCTGTTCTATAAGCTTGTTGTAATGCCAATATATGTTGATGTTTACAAGTAGTACTGTATTTCATTTGCCCATGATCTTTGGCAATCTTTTAAATGTACAAAACTAATATGATGCCGTATAGCTTCAATCGTTCGACTTTGGTAAAATGTCGTTTTAAATGTATGGCATCATTGTTTAGTTTCCTATATTTGAATTGATACTAATAAAACTCAGAGCCAATCAAGTGAACTGGTTAGTTTCTCTAGTAAAGGTGCAACACAATAAGGCGAACTCATAAAACCATAAATTAAAGTGAACATTTTTCAGCAAATTGTCGGTTCTCCATTGCGGTTTTTTGGCTTTTTGTCAACTGTGATTTTCCTGTTGACTGCCAGTTGGAGATGGTCTAGTGGTATATTTCAAGGTTATACTTGGTACAGTAACCTTGCCCCTCTCGGTTTTATTCTTTCTAGTATATTACTTTATATAATTGCTTTCAAAACCAATGACCTTAAATCTGAAAATACATTTTTATCGCGGTTAGTTGGTTCTCCTATAAAACTATTGGCACTGACGTTAATTTTATGGGGAACGATTACTCTAGTATATCTAATTGGTTGGATACATTTTGAAAGCGCCTTCATTTGGCCTATTTCAGCTGGTAGCCTACTGTATCTGATGGAATATGTACTTGTCAGAATAAAAATGACAAAAAAAACATACTTGATCATTCAATCAGTTTCTGTATTAGTAGCAGGACTATTCTTGCTTTTTTCTTTGGTTCACTCAACGGCTAGAACAGACTTCATTACTTCAAATAAAGATGAGTTTATCATAGTATATGAAATAGAAGGTCAACCGCCCTTGCCAAGAACGGTTTTTTGGAGGAAAGAAATACAGATTCCAGAGAATGGTATCTTAATGACTTCTTCGTCTGTATTGGAACTGCCTGGATACCGAAAAAACTATTTTGATCAAGAAGGTAATAATATTAGACTGTATAGGCAATACAACAGTGAATATTGTTCCGACAATCAGACAGTAGTATCGGTTGATTACTATACATCAAAATTAAAATCATATCATATTCCTTGTGGTCAAACAAAAGTCCAAATAGCATTTCAATATATTTTTGATTCAATTTGTAAAGGAGAAATAAAAAGTAATTTTATGGATACAACCTCACCAAAATACAGGCATGAAACCAGAGATATTTGGTGTAAGAAATACAAAAAGAACATAATTGAAGAAAATTAGAATAGCATAAGTTGCTCAATAATTGGTAAAATTGCAACTAAAAGCATTTTATCGTAGCTGTTATTCTGCATTGGATACCTAGAAATGAAAAAAAATCGAACATATTATTTCTCAATAATTTTTATTGCTTTCATAACAAGCTGTTCTACACATAATATACTGATTAGAGAAAATGGGATGGCTCATGTTGAAATAAGTATTCCAGAAGAAAGCTCTGAACAGTTTGATACAGTTAATTTCAATTATGCAAAGGCAGATTTTGAAGGTTTCGATAAAGCAATCCATGACTTTTATTCAACAGAAATAATAAGTAATTATCTATACCAATCCACAACAGGTAATGGAGGGAAAATATCTTTCGATATTTCAAGTGTTGATTCTTTAGGCTCATATTTAGATCCCTTGTTTGGAACCTATTTTGAATTTAAAATGACCGCTAACAAATTAATCATTATGGGACCTGATGGAAAGTCTAATCCAGAAGATGATATCGCTGGAATGACTAATATGCTCTCAATAAATGCAACCATTGCGTTCGAAAAAGAAATTAGTGAATTAATTACGGTGAATGATTACGTGAAAAAAATTGATGATCAAACTATTGAAATTAAAACAAGTGTCGGTGGAATGAACTATAATGATGTAGGTAACAAGATTGAAATTTTTTTTAAGTAAACTCAAAGGTTAACAAATAGCATCATTCACTGCAAAGTAGTTGGTTATAAATGCCTAATTTTGATTAGTTACTGTGTTTAAGTGTATGAGATATAGATTGTATAGGATTGTACACTGTGGCATAAATAGAGTAGCTTAAAATTTGAAAAAATGAAATTGGAAGATTCTAAGAATAAAAATACCCTGAGCTCGCATTCTGTTCTGGTAGCCAATGATTGTTTGAGTATGTGAAAAATATGAGACAGTCGGCAATCAATATGAGAAAATCAAATGAAAATAGCCTTATTTATTAACAGAGACCTTGAAGCAAATATTACCTATAACTTGCTTAAATCAGAACTTTTAAAGCATACAGTTCGAATTTATTATTCTGTTTCGGTTGGGAGCTTACAGAATAAGGCGCCTGAGTTAGTTAAGCTTGAATACTATGAAAAAGGGTTTGTGTTTGATGAGTTAAAAGACTATACAAGTAAACATAAAATTCGAACTACGTTTGAGTTTTTTGACAATGATTTTAAAACTTTTCCAATTCAACAGTGTCAAGATGTTAACTCAACAGCTTTCATCAATGAAATGAAGGCTTTTAGTCCTGATTTGTTTCTGTCTATTCGCTTTGGAAGGATTTTTAAAAATGAAATTATTCAAGTCCCTAAAAGAGGTTTACTTAATTTACATTCTGCTATTTTGCCAAATTATAGAGGAATTATGGGAACTTTGCACGCTATTAAAGAGAAAAATAAAAAAATTGGCTGTACACTACACACAATTCCCAATAGTGGTATTGATACCGGTGAAATTATTGAAATTGCGACAGTTGATGTGAACCTTCGAAAATCAGTTTTTTGGCATATAGTTCAACTTTATCCAATTGGTGCTAAACTAATTATTAAGCATTTACAGACACTTAACCAGCAGCATTCGTTGAAAACACATAAACAAAATCTTGAAGACGGAAATTACTTTTCGGTACCTACTCAAGTCGATTTTGAACGTATAGAACAGATGGGTATAGAAATAATTACGGGAAATGATTATCTAGAAGTTTTGAGTAGTTTTATTCTGAAAGATTTATCAGAAATAAATAGACATCACTTAATAGCGCTCATAAATAACAGTGGTTTAAATTTTAAAAATTAGAAAATGACTAATTCTGAAATCATAATTTTGAATTTAACTGAAATCAGATGCAGAAGTATTAGACTTTGGAACGGACTGCCAGAGAACCGTTATGATTGGAGGCCAGATCTAAAAGCAATGACAGCACTAGAAATGGTTAGACATGTTTTAGAAGCCGATTTTGGATGGCATATGATTATCAAAGGTGAAGACATGTCAAATTACCAAACACCATGGAGAAACCGACCTTTCATTAGTCTTTCGGATGAACTTGAATTCGCTAAACCCTATAGAAATGAATTCCTTGAAAGTGTTGGGGAGTTTTCAGATGAAGAATTAAATGAAATTGACATTATACACCCAGCCAATGGCGAAAAGAAAAACCTCGGAAAATATTTACTGCGGATTGGCTATCATGAATCGGTTCATGCAGGTCAATTCTTATCGTATTTAAGAGCAATGAACGTCGCTAGGCCAAATATTTGGGATTGAAAAAATCTGAGAAATCAAAAGTTATTACACTTTCAATATTTTAGTATTTGAAATGCATGAAGCAGACCGCAGGGAGCAGAAATTAAAGTTATGCATATTCTTGAATTCTTCATGTTAAGTAAAAACGCAATGTAGAATGTTAAGGTTTGTCAGGACAATAAGGATTAATATAACAAAAAAAGGACTTTCAGAACTTTCAGAAATAAAGCCAAAAATTGACCTAATTTTCTCTAAATTTACAAAGCCTTTGAACCTCAAGGAAAAAGTTCAGATGAGCGGCATACTTGATAAATTAATTGATTAATAATTGAAAATGTGAGGCAAATAGTTCTACAACTGTCTTTTTATAATTTTGTTGATATGAAAAAAATACTAGTCATGGCGTTTATAATCACCGTGAATGCCTTGTATGCACAAACAACAACTTCTTTTCTGTTTCATTCTGATGTCTTAAATGAAGACAGAAATATTCGAATTCATCTACCAAAATCATTCGATTCCACTAATCAACAGCAATACCCACTAACGTTGGTACTAGACGGTGAATATTTGTTTTATGCCCTGATGGGAGTTGGTGAGGTTTTACAAACACGTAACATAATTCCGGAATCTATTGTAGTTGGTATTGACCAAAATTATGTTGTGGAAGGTGAAAAAACAGCGAGGTGGATAGACTGTTCATACGATTTTAAAACAGGAAAAATAGGATCGAAAGCTGCAAAGTTCAAAACATTTATTGACAGTGAACTCGTGCCATTTTTAGTTGAAAACTATCATGTTGGACCATTTAAATCAATTGCAGGTCATTCATTTACGGCTAATTATATTAATTTTTTTCTTGACGGTTCTCTTTTTAATGGTTTTATGGCATTTAGTCCATACATTCCTGAACCTTTAGAAGATAGCATTGAAGCAGGCATTCAGCAGGTGAATAGACAAATGTTTTATTTCTTATGTACAGGTGAGAACGATTTGTCAGGTCATATTTCTCAAATAAAAAGACAAGACACAGCTATTTTTAAGCGAGTAAATAATAATAATTTCCACTACGATTTTAAAAATTATATAGGAGAATCTCATATGTCATTAACAGTTAGAGGTGCATCAGATGCTTTATCATTTATGTATAGTGGTTTTGCCCCGCTTTATACCCTAAATAACGATTCTGTTTTAATGAAAGAAACAGACTTGATTTTTTACTTAGAACAACGTTATAAAAATATGGCAAGTACGTATGGTATCTCAATGCCATATCGTGAAGATGACATTACCACTATTGCATGGATAATTGAGGAGCAGGAGGATTGGGATGCTCTGAGAAAAATAGGTGTCCTAACAACGAAACTGTTTCCTGAAAGTGTTTATGGGTATTATATGTTGGGTCTGTCAGAAGAGAAAAAAAATAATTTACATGCTGCCTTGGCACATTACAAAGCAGGTTATGCTAAATTAGGAGTTGATATCCTTAATAAATCAGATTTTTACGTAGATATAGAGCGTGTTGAGAAAATGATAAAGGAGAAATAGCATGAATAATTCTAATGAATTAATACAATGAACGCTTTAAAAAAGATATTAAACGTTACTCAAACTAGGGCATCAGATGCCTATACTATTCAAAATAAACCTATTTCCTCGCTCGATTTGATGGAAAATGCCGCACAGGCTTTTGTGACCGCTTTTGAAAAACAGGTGTCGGCGTACAAAAGAATTTCAGTTGTGTGCGGTGTAGGGAATAATGGCGGAGATGGCCTTGCAGTTTGCAGATTATTGCAAAAAAAAGGCATGGATGCTACGGCCATTTTGGTTCAATTCAAAGCGTCTCTTTCAGAAGATTGTTTAGCTAATAAGAATAGATTAAAAGCTGTTTTGGTGATAGATGACGACAGCAATTTACCAGATTTTCACGATTGTGATATCATCATTGACGCTTTGTTTGGGTCGGGCTTGAATAGTTCGGTGAGGGGATTGCCTGCAAAAATTATTGAAGCCATCAATCTGTCAGCAAAAACAGTTTACAGCATAGACGTACCGTCTGGTTTACATTGCGATTCTTTATCCGCATCTGACACCATTGTAAAATCTGCCCATGTGATTTGTTTTCAGCGGCCAAAATTGTCTTTTTTCTTCCCTGAAAATAGCGCTTATATCAAATCATGGGAGGTGGTAGATATCGGTCTCGACGAATCCTTTATTCAGGCTCAATCAGCAAACCATTATTTATTAGACCAAAGTGTGTCAGAACTGGTTAAATCAAGGTCAAGGCAATCGCATAAAGGAACCTATGGACATGCGCTACTCATGGTGGGGTCTTATGGTAAAATGGGCGCAGCGGTTTTGTCGGCAAAAGCTTGTCTTAGAAGTGGTGTAGGTTTACTAACTTGTTATGTGCCAAAAACGGGCTATAACATCATGCAAATTTCAGTGCCAGAAGCCATGTGCATAACCGATAGTAATGAGACTGTTTTATCAAATATTCCCAATATTAAGCAATTTTCGGCAATTGGTATTGGACCTGGGATCGGTTCAGAGGCTTTAACTGTTACCATG
>JAWWDX010000170.1:0-6367 GCA_033719695.1 Putridiphycobacter sp. | reverse complement strand
ACCTTAAACCATGGTCGGAAAGAGTTCATTCTGTACATGAAATAATGGAAGAACTAGAGGTTAAAACAAAGGATTTTGGGGCTATTATTGAATACTTTGAACCACCAGCTGTGCCTGGTTTTGGTTCTTCGAGCGGCTTCTCCATGCGCTTACTAGACAAGAATCCAACAACTGATTATCACGATTTTGATAAGATTAATAAACAGTTTATGGAAAACTTAGAACAGCGAAGAGAATTAACAGGATTGTTTACCTTTTTTGCTGCCAACTATCCACAATACGAATTGCAAATAGACAATGAAGCTGCCATGCAAAAAGGTGTATCTATTGGTAAAGCTATGGATAATTTAGACATTCTAATTGGTAGTACTTACGAGCAAGGTTTTATTCGTTTTGGCAGGTTCTTTAAAGTATATGTGCAATCTGGTCCAGAATACCGCAGAATGCCTTCAGATGTTTTAAAACTATACATTAAAAACGATAAAGATGAAATGGTGCCATATTCGGCCTTCATGACAATGAAGAAAACACAAGGACCAAATGAAATTACACGTTATAATATGTATAATTCGGCATCTATTAGAGGTTTGCCAGCAGAAGGTTATACAACTGCAGATGCTATTGAGGCTATCAAACAAGTTGCAGAAACAACTTTACCCAACGACTACGATATCGCTTGGGAGGGATTATCGTACGACGAAGCGAATAGAGGTAATGAGTCGCTCTATGTTTTTTTAGTGGTTCTAGTATTTGTTTACTTAGTGTTGGCAGCTCAGTATGAAAGCTTTCTGTTACCGTTAGCTGTTGTTTTTTCTTTGCCAGTTGGAGTTTTTGGGTCATTCTTATTACTTAAAATTATGGGATTGGCAAATGATGTCTATGCGCAAGTAGGATTGATTATGTTGGTGGGGTTATTGGGCAAAAATGCTGTGCTAATTGTTGAATTTGCTGTGCAAAAACAAAGAGAAGGACTTTCAGTATTTGATGCGGCTATAGAAGGGGCTAAAGTTCGATTTCGACCAATTTTGATGACATCTTTTGCCTTTGTAGCAGGATTGATTCCTTTAGTGATGGCACACGGAGCTGGTGCCATTGGGAATAAGACTATTGGTGGTTCTGCTTTAGGCGGCATGTTATTTGGGACTTTGTTTGGTGTTTTAATAATACCAGGTCTATACTTCATTTTCGCAACATTTGCAAAAGGAAAAACACTTATTAAAAATCAAGACGATTCTCCATTGTCTGAAGATATGATACATTATGAAAAAAAATAAAATATTTATGTATTTAGCCATACCATGTCTTGCCCTGCTGGCAGGATGTGGTATACCAAAGCTGCAAGAAAAGTCAGCTGATAATAATATCCCCAGTGCTTTTATGGCGCTTGAAGATACCAACACCATTGCTAAAATTGAATGGCCGCAGTTTTTCAACGATCCATACTTGACTGCTTTAATTGATACAGCATTACATCAAAACCAAGAGTTAGCTATAGTGATGCAAGAGATTTATATGAATCAAAATGAAATTTCAGCAAAAAAAGGGGAATTACTCCCATTTTTGAATATTGGTGGTAGTGCAGGTGCAGAGAGAGTACCACGTTATACAAGAAATGGTGCTGTTGAAGCCAATGTTGATATAGCGCCAGGAAAGGAATTTCCTGAACCATTGCAAGACTATGATTTTCAATTGAGAGCCAGCTGGGAAATAGATGTTTGGCGAAGACTTAGAAATGCTAGAGATGCTGCAGTAGCGCGCTATTTAGCTTCAGTAGAGGGTAAAAACTTTATGGAAACCCAATTGGTTGCTGAGGTAGCAGATGCTTATTATGAGTTGCTGGCTTTAGACAATCAGCTAGCTATTTTAAAAGAGTACATTGCCATACAACAAAATGCCCTTAAAACAGTGCGTATTCAAAAACAAAGTGGTGAAGCGACAGAATTAGCAGTACGTAAGTTTGAAGCCGAGGTGCTAAATACACAAGCTGAACAATATGAAATTGAACAGTTAATTGTTGTAACAGAAAATAGACTTAATTTTTTAGTTGGTCGCTATCCTCAGCCAATTGAGCGCAATAAACAATTGTTTGGTGCTGACTTACCAGCGCAATTAACGTCTGGCATTCCTTCACAGCTATTAATGTACAGACCCGATATTAGAGCAGCCGAATTGAATCTTGCGGCTTCCAAACTCGACGTAAAGGTGGCACGGGCATTGTTTTATCCGAAACTAGATATTTCTGCAGGGCTCGGTTTAGGGGCATACAATCCTACATATTTAGCAACCATGCCTGAGTCTATTTTGTTTTCATTGGCCGGTGACGCCATGGCACCACTTTTAAATCGAAAAGCGATAAAGGCCACTTACTTAAATGCTAATGCTAAGCAATCGCAAGCGGTAATTACTTATGAACAGTCGGTTTTAAAGGCTTATTTGGAAGTGTATAACCAAGTATCGAGTTTAGCAAATTTAGAAAGTAGTTATGAACGAAAGAGCGAAGAGGTACAGGCATTAACAAGTGCCATTTCCATTGCGTCTGATTTGTTTAAATCAGCTCGGGCTGATTATATGGAAGTTTTATTGACGCAGAGAGATGCTTTAGATTCAAAACTAGAGTTAGTAGAGTATAAAAAAGCCCAATTTTTAGCTATGATTCACCTCTACCAATCGCTTGGTGGCGGTTGGACTGAGTAGCTATAACCTTAACTGTTTTTTCATCATTTCAAGCCCTTGGCATTCGCTTGTCAGGGGTTTGTTTTTAATCTATTGATGATCGCAGAATTTTCTCCATTTTACGACCTTTTGCTAATTCATCAATAAGCTTGTCTAAATACCGTGTTTGGCGGGTCAAAGTGTTTTCAATTTCTTCAATTCGATAACCACAAATAACACCTTTTATAAGATGGGCATTTGGATGCAAATTCGCCTGACTGAAAAATGCTTCAAACGTTACATTTTCAGTAATTAATTTTTGAATTTTCTTTTCATTAAATCCGGTTAACCATTCTATGACTTGGTGAAGTTCAGCCTTTGTCCGGCCTTTCTTTTCAATTTTTGTAACATAATGAGGATAAACGGAAGAGAATGTCATATTTGCAATTCGTTCGTTGTGTTTTGGTGTGACTTTCATATTTACAATTTTTGACTTCTGTATGCCGTATAATAGCTAATATAATTAAGATTTATGAATACTTCCATGTTCACCTTTCTAAAAACAGCCAATTTCCGTCGAAACCAATTTAGAATAGTATGGCATACTTGTGTAGATTGGAAAACCCAGTGTTTTGAAGGAGTTGTTGTCTATGAGTGACCAAAAATTAGGCAATTGCTGGACTCTAACTACATGTTTCAATAACTATTTAAAACCGCATATCAGAATAGTTAAACGTAATAATTACAGTATTTCGCTTGCCCATCTACCGAAGCAGCATTTCATCATTAAAATGACAGTAGATGTGCTTGTTCTTAATAAAAGCATGCAGTTGATAGAAACAATCTCAAAACAGCTTTTGATTCCATCATAAACCACGTGATGTTAAGTTCTGCAAATTAATTTCTAAGGAACCTGTAGCTTATAGTTTTCGATACCTCACTTCTAATCCTTCACATTTACAAATGGCGGGATGAAGGTATAAGATGAGGCTATCAGTGTCTATCTGATTGACGAAAAACGAATAACTTGATTTTTCAAAACGAGTGTCGATTATTTTGTGTCTAAATTGGTTTAATTCTGAAATTTGGAACAAAGAAGGCATATTACCAACATAAGGGTAGGTTAACGCACGTTCATCAGCATCTAATATTTGCCATGACCCTAAGAAAATGGTGGAATCAAAGGAGTTGATTGGCATTTCTTGAGAGTCATTTCCAATACTGCTATTTGTGGTTATGTCGGCATTTTCTTCATGGTGCATAGTATTGGTGCTTTGTTCTGCAGATTGAAGGGTACAGGCCGTCACAATGGTGCAAATCATAAAATAGGGTAGGTGTTTTACTGTCATTTAATTGCATTTGGATTAAAGATAAAGTTTTTCATTGATACAGTATGCAATTTGCGGTTTCTTTAAGATTTTTATACGTAATTGTAGGTTTAGGAGTTTATTGTTATAATATTAATTTATGTAAGTCAAAATGAAAATAAATAAAAATATATAGATTATTCCATACATCTTAGCAGGAAATATTAACCTTAATATCAATATGGATTTACATTTATTGTTTGATAATTTAAGCAATCCTGCGCTTTTATTTTTCTTTTTTGGCATCCAGTGCCTTATATATAGCCGTGCCAGCGATCATGAAAATTGCTGCTCCAAAAGCCAATCCAAGTTTAAACATTCCTATGGCACTAGCTATAACTTTTCCCCACAATAATACATTTGGTATGCCTTAGTATTTGGGGATAATTCATGTGACATAACTATACAACTAGTTGTGGTCCGTTTCACGGAGTTTGATACAGTCATCAATAAATGAAATTGCGGCATCATGTGTTTCAATGCCATGCCCAACATTGTTAAATGTTTTCACATCAACTATTGAACGGATATATTTTTTTGCATTAGAAATGGATTTCTGTATTGGAAATAGTAAATCATTGCGCCCTTGTAACAAATAAGTGTCAACGGATACTTGTCGTAATTGTTCCTTCATAAAGTATGGTTTTTCTGTTTTGTCATTAAATTGCTGTAAACAAAACAAAATATATTTGTTGAGTAAATCTTCTCCTTGCGGTGAGAGTTTGTGATTCGGTTTTGAAAAAATAACTTTATCAAGAAATGTTGAAACGTTTTTTTTTCTTGGAAATATAACTGGCAGCAGATTGTAGTACAAATTTGAAAAAGTCAGTGAAAATGGTTGTAAGCAACCGGCATTAAGTAAGAAGGTTGCTTTCACCCTTTCTGGGTTTGTTATGGCGTGCTTCATGCATATTAGACCGCCAAAGGATGCGCCAACAGTATAGGCCTTTTTAATATTTAGTTTGTTGAACAGGTCGTTGGCCCAGTGACCGTATTCTAACGATTTAATAGCGGGACTATATCCATCACTTAGATTTGGTTGCCCATTGGTTTCTATCATAAAAATTCGATAGCGTTTTGCTAATTTTTGCAAGCCTTTATCCAAATCCCAAATCAATGATGTCGTTCTAAATCCAGGGAAAATCACGATTGTTTCTAACACTTCGTTTTGCAAATTAAAACCATACACTTGGGTCTTACCTAAAAGTGAATGAATTATCACCTTTTCGTATTGATAACCATTTTGATTTTCAAGTGCTAACACCCAGTTTTTAAAAAACTGTAAATCATCTTTTGGGTCTTTAAACTGAGAATGGGCAACAATTTTCATCAGGTTATTTATTTAGGTTTTAATAGAGGGGGACGTTTGAATAAAATTAGGCATTTTTGTTGAATAGCCTTAATGTGATTTTTGCTTTTGCGCCAGCATTTCGTTTTAAATCGAAATTTTGTAGTCGTTTTTACCTAAAACATTTGCAATTTGAATCAGCGCTGCTTTCAGATTTTTTTTAGTGATTAAACAGCAATTATTTAAATTGGAGACTAAAGTAATTATTTCATATAGCCGCTTTTAAGGTAAAATTCTTTCCAGTCTGTAATTGTCAAAATGTCTTTAATCGCTCTGTTTTTATCGGTCTGCTGCTTATAATAACTTTCACAAATTTTGAAACCTACATAATAGCCTAAGTCAGCAGGTTTGTCTATAGCTCTATCTGCATTTCCTATCCAATTTTGTGTGTTTTCAGAATACATTTCCTTTTCAAATTCATTCCAAATCTCTTTTTCTCTTTGGTTTGCCCAATTATGCACATATTGATTTATATGTGTACCGCACACTAAAGAACTTACAAAATCGGCAGCTCCTTCATAAATAGCGTTACCTAATAGATTATTGTAGTTGTTGTTTTGTTGAATATGGACCAACTCGTGAAGCGTGATCAATGGTAAATTGGAAAAATTGCGAACAACCTTTTTTTCCCAATTTGTGAAATTGGTTAAATCAGAATCGTCCATTTTTGTATGCATTTCTGCACCTATTATCAGCCCAAAAGGGCTTGAGGTCCCACCTGCATTAAAACACCCAACAACATAATATACATCTGGAAATACGGCTTCAGGGTATAACTGTTCAAATTCATTGAAGTAATTGCGAAGAATCTTTTCTTGAGAATTGAGTTTTTCTAGGTTTGGAATAATAGACTGGAAATATGCTTTTTTATCTTCAACTCTGTAAGCAAATTGGTGAGATGATGACTGGATTTTAAATTTTTGAAAGAAAAATAAGGCCTTCGACCCTTTTGAGAAATAGTCGTTATAAAAGTAGGTTGGCGATTAAAACCAATTGGTTT
>JAWWDX010000169.1:0-6486 GCA_033719695.1 Putridiphycobacter sp. | reverse complement strand
TGCCCTGCCGTAGCCCCTTGAAACATTGGACCTACAGAATTGTCCTGCCATAAATAAGATGCGCCAGCATTGGTTGCATCCAAAATAAATCCAGCCCCCTCACAAAGTACTTGATCTGCTCCAAGATTAACCACAGGTAATTGTGTATACGATACTGATATGGAATCTCGAAAACTACAATTATTGATAGTTGACTCAACCCAATAAATTCCTGCAGAAGTTATGTTAAAGGATGCATTTGTAGAATTATCGTGCCACAAATATGCCGCATTTGGCTCAGTTACGTCTAACAGCAGACTTTCAAATTCACACAATGTGGTATCATTTCCCAAATTAGGTGTTGGCAATGGATTGTAACTTACAATAATAGAGTCTCGCTCAACACAGTTATTAATGGTCACATCAACCCAATAAGTACCTGCTTGACTAATAGTATAGGTAGGACTAATAGCATTATCTTGCCATAAATATGAAGCACCACTCTGAGAGGCATCTAGGGTAATGACTTCACCTTGACACAAGACGGTATCAACTCCTAAATCAACATTAATGATTTGATATGTAATACTAATAGAATCTTCAAAAACACAATTATTTAGTGTTGCTATAGCCCAAAAGGTACCAGCTTGAGTGACATTAAAAGTAGGGTTTATTGAATTGTCATGCCACAAATAAGTAGCACCAGGAACGGTGGCATCTACAGTTAAAACATCATTCTCACATAAAATCGTATCATTCCCTAAGTTAAAAATAGGAGACGGATTCACGGAAATGTTGATACTATCTCGTTCTACGCAACCGGAAACGGTTGTCTCTACCCAGTATATACCAGATTGACTGGCATAAATGGCTGAATCTGTTGAATTATTTTGCCATAAATAGGTACCGTTCATTATAGTGGCATCTAGTAGAAGAGAATCCGCTTGGCAAATAGTTGTATCATTGCCCAAGTCCACAACAAAACTCAAATCTGACACTACTATGGTATCAGTAATGGTGCAGATCCCATTACTCACCTCAACCCAATATGTACCTGGCATAGTCACTAAATATGTTGGATTAGTGGAATTATCTTGCCACAAATAAGTTGCTGCTGGCGTAGTCACATCCAGCAGTAAATTTTGCCCAGCACAAAGAATAGTGTCGTTACCCAAATTAGCCGTAGGAATATTAACAGAACCCAGTGTTATGTATCTTGTTGCATTATCTGGAATATGAAGATTTGAAATTCCTGAAACGGACACCACACCGGCATTATATGAAAAATTAAGACCGCTTGTCTCATCAAATACTATAGCATTTGTAAAATCTCCGTCATCATCTACCAATAATCGCATACAATTGTATTCAAAATTACTTTGTGTGGCACAAGGATCTAAGACAAAATCACAACTAAATGCCTGGCTAAAATTGGTTTTACTCACTTTCCATTCGCGTTCAATTCTAGAAAACAGAACTGGAACTGCAGGCACTTCTGCATTTGCAGCTGCGGTAGCACAACTCACACCAGTGTTATGCCCCATTATTACAAAGGAAGTATCGGTATTGAACACCCCTAAATTAGCAATATTTGTTGGCTGTAAAACATCAAGGTACAGTCTATAACTATCATTAAAGGCATGCGACTGTTTTTGAAGTAATCCAGTTGAATCATCTCTAGCAATACCAATAACATCATTATGATAGAGCGGTGCGTTTGTGGCGTTCCAAACAAGTGTTCCAAAACTAGAAACATAATTCCCTTGAGGAGAAATTGATGCACCAATATCTAACGTAATGCCATACTTTATTGCTAAATAAGAATGAACTTTTTCTAATTCTGCTGTCGTTAAATCTCTATTGTAGAAAATATATTCCGATAAATAGCCGTTGTACGGAGAATTACCGTTACCTGGCATAACACCCATATACAAACCTGTTGCACCTGATGATTGAGAGGCAGAACTGTTAGTCATTAGCAATGACGATTCATAAGCCGACATAGTTGTTAGCCCACTTCTGTTGCCAGTATATGAAATTATGGTTGGGACAAAATCTTCAGTCCAATTTCGAGTTGCATTGACATTTGTCCCCAACCCTTTACCAATTGCCAACCGACCCGTACCACCAAGGTTTCTGAACTGAATTGCATCTGCTGCACCGGCTCCTTCATTGTATAGCAACATGTGATTATTCAAAGAAGTGGTTGGCTTGTAATAAACACAGAAAAAAGTGCCTTCATCACCTGCCGAAGAATTATCCAATAAATCGAGGGTTGTGCTTGTATTTTCCAATGCTTTCAGAGCAGCTAGGGTGTTTCCTGTGAATTCTAAAGTTGTATTATAGTTAGAAACGGCACCAGTTGGCGTATTTGTTGCCAGTGGATATGGTGCAACTGCGTCCGATACAGTTATAGCGCCGGCTCCCGTTGGGAAAGTAGTTGTCCACGCAGTGACATTTCCCAAGGCTAAACCATCTGGCTTAAACCATGCGGTTAAATTGGCGGTCCCAACTTTCCCAGGATTCTGAGCAAAAACGGCCTTGTGGTTTAGAAGCAAACAAAAACTCAAAACTACTATGCTAATATGTTTCATTATAAATCAATTCTATGGCAAAACTCGCCTATGTATGCGTAATTTTTATTTGCAGTCGAAATTACACATTTAAAATGTAAAAATAAATTTTTCTTTAATTTCAAGACATTTCGACTCAATATAGTGCAAAATAAAACAGAGTCGAATGTTTTACCAATGCACCATAGACCAAACTATCTATGAACCTTCAAACCAGGAATGGTAAATATGATTTAAAACCGTAACTTTGTACAGCAAATGCTTATAACAACATCACCATGAAAACGACAGACGAAAACCCAATTGACAAAGACAAAGTAGCCGACAACCCTCATGCCCTTGAGTATGCCCACCATGTAGGATCTGCGGTTATCAAACCAGAAGACAAAGGAAAAATTAAAGGACGGTCGTTGACCGCTATGGCCCATCAAACAGACCAGCAATTGGGACAAATATACGAGCAGATGCAACTGCTTGCAGAACAAGCAAAAAAAATTGAAGCACGAAAAATTATTTCAGAAAAAATATATCATTCTGAATTTAGATTTAGTCCCATTATTAATCACACTTACTACCTATACAATAGGAATACTGGCGAATCAGTCCTGTCTATTCTCGGACCGAACGATTGGCTTAATTCAAGGTCAAATACAAACGCAGTATATGTTGCAACCATTAAATTACTCGCCGACCATACTTGGGAAATTATAGATTCGTCGGACGAAAACATATTTTAATCGGGTAAATTTGGTTGTTTATCGAAAAATTATATATATTTGTCGTGTTAACGGCGACGAATGGAAATTTTGAAATGTGATAAGGCGGTAATTGATAAATTTGATGATTCAGTTGTAATGATAGAATTTGAAGAGTCAGAATCAATTCATGTGGATGATTTGCACAATATTGAACGATCTGTTGCAAATCTACTAGGTAATCAACCGTATTACGCTATCAATGTATTACCTCAGTGTTTTAAAAATTTTACATTTGATGCTAAAAATTTTGTAACAGATGAAAACCAAGAGCTTGACAATCGATTAATAGATTGTTATGTGGCTGGTTCATTAGCAAAAAGATTAGAGTTGGAGGTGTTTTTTCAATTCCATAAACCAACAAGAAAAACAAAAATATTTAACTCCTTAAAAAAGGCATTAACTTATATAGAGGGTAAAAAAAAATTAGAAGTTAATAAAAGAGGGGTACTAGTTTAGCGGGGATTTTACTAGCACTACCGATTCAAGATTTTTATTTCTTCTAATCCAAAGAGGTTGGCAACAACCTCTTTTTTTCTGCCCTATTTTTTACAGTCTAATTGCTGAGACATAAACTGCCCCCAATTCGTCGACCTTTTTTTGATTCTAAAAGAACTATTTGCTAAAAAAACACCGTTCCATGCATTATAAATCTTGTCTTTTTCTAACAAATAGCCAGCATAAAACAGATTAATAAGGCCGTCACAGAACCATTAGCCGCCTATCAGTTGCATTAATTCTTTCTAAAGCTACTGACTTGGAATAAAATGTATTAAATAAGACTCTTTTACTCCTTCAATACCAGAACGGTAATAACAAGTGCAAACATATAGCCCTTCAAACATATCTAGTTTGTCTTTTCGGCAGGCTGCAAATATGGCCACAACTATGCTAATTACAAGTAGAAGTGTACGTGTACCACACTAAACGCCAACTAAGTCTTTATAGTTAGTGCGCACCTTAAAATAAACTAATAATTTAAACTTAAATCTATTTAGCTGGTAATACTTTAGTAGATACCTCACCAAAACCGATTCTTAGGCCTTCCTTTTCACAGTACCCTCTCATTATGACTGTATCATTATCGTTAATAAACTTCCGCTCTGTGCCATCAGACATTTTGAAGGGCTTTGTTCCTTTCCATGATGTTTCTAACATAGAACCATATTCACCTTCATTTGGCCCAGATATGGTACCAGACCCCATAGCATCACCAGCATTTATATTACAACCATTCACAGAGTGGTGTGCCAATTGTTGATTCATGTTCCAATACATATATTTAAAATTAGAACGTCCAACACAATTTTCCTCTCCATTTTCTGGCTGGATAAATACATTCAAGTTGATATCAATATGCTTATCTCCTTTATATTCTAAATATGGTAAAACTTTTGGTTCTTGCACCGGACCTGGAATTCTAAAATACTCTAACGCATCCAAGGTGACAATCCATGGAGACATAGAAGACGCAAAGTTTTTTCCTAAAAATGGCCCTAGTGGCACATACTCCCATCCTTGAATATCTCTTGCACTCCAATCATTCAACAAAGCCATTCCAAAAATATACTCGTCGGCTTCTGCTGTTGAAATTGAGTCGCCTAAGGGTTTCCCTTGAAAGGTGAAAAAAACTGTTTCCAATTCAAAATCTAATAAATTGCTTGGCCCAAAATTTGGCACCTCATCATTAGGCCCTTTCTTTTGTCCTTTTGGACGATAAATTGGCTGGCCGGAAACAATGATTGATGATGCCCTGCCATGATAACCTACAGGAATATGTTTCCAATTAGGTAATAGCGCGTTGTTAGGATCACGGAATAAGCACCCAACATTATAGGCATGTTGTTCACTTGAATAAAAGTCGGTATAATCACCTACTTTTATAGGTAGTAACATTTCCACATCAGCCATGGGTATTAAAACCTGACTCACATGGTGTTCATTTTTTCTTAAATCTGGAAAATCTGATTTGAGCAATTTATAAATTCTCAACCGTAATTCACTGACTTCTTTTTTACCCTTCAACATCATTGAATTCAAGTACTCATTGTCAAAATCTTCAATATTAAAAGAAAGGTTTTTCAGATATCCTAATACAAATAGTGTTTTCAAATCAAGCACGAAATTGCCTATAGCAACTCCTACTCTTGGCTTTAACACCTCTGTTTTAAAAACGCCAAAAGGAAGGTTTTGAATTGGAAAATCAGAATTTGCAGGTACCTCAACCCACGATTTATCGTTTTTATCAATTATAATTGACATGTTTTGTTAATTTTACAAGTGAATACTTTGGTTTAATTTCAATGCCTAAAGATACAAAAGAAATAGAAAATAGAAAGGAAAAAACGTATGGCTGGTTAGCCTTTCTTGTCTTAGTAATTCATTTTGGATTAATCCTTTTTTCTATTCTCCCAGCAACAAAAATCACAAAGCCAATTCATGCCATAGCAAAACAATATGCTGAACCAATTTTTAAACAACGCTGGGCTATGTTTGCACCCTGTCCGACATTGGAAAATAGAATAAAAGTTAAATTCTATTTTGAAAACGATACTACCGATTGGATTGACCCAATAGACGACATTTTACCTATTCATCAAACACTTCGCTTTAGCTACCATGGTAATATAGCAGTTGGCTATTATAATATGTTGTACTGGCTCAAACTCGACATTGATAAATTATCGATTACAAAAAATGAATTACAAAATTTTTCTGACCTCAACGACCTGAGAAACACAATGGGTAATCGGCTGCTACATAAGTATGTTTTTGGTTATGCAAATGAAACATTTCAGAAAAAACCGCATTCGGCAGACTTGATAATAAGTTACAGAAGTGTTGTTGATGGTGTAGAAACAACATACCTTTTCTCCAATTATAAATGATTCAACAAATCCCATATCTTTTCACGAAACCATTCGCTTATCGGCCTCAATTTTTGGCCTTTAAAAAGGTTCTCTATATTTTTCTTTTCATTAATACACTATTGATGTTCCCTATGGTAAATTCTGTTTTCGGACAGCAAGGCATTGCTGGTTCAACGGGATTTATGTGGGAAGGCACAGGTTCTTTTCTACAATTATTGAGTCACCCTATAGCCTATACTCGTCCATATATTGCTTGGCTGTTTGTTTTCGGTCAGCTAGCAGCCCTTGCCACAGGTTACTTTATGATAC
>JAWWDX010000168.1:0-6526 GCA_033719695.1 Putridiphycobacter sp. | reverse complement strand
GGTAAATTGTATGAGTAGTGGCAGATTGTGTGGTAGTTTCCCGTCAAACTGCTATGTTGTTTGAAAGGGCTACAAAACTTGATATTTAACACATCATCTGCCATTACTGTTACAAAATGTTATGGGCTGGTTTTACCAGGTATATCGGATTCCTAAAGCGGCTCCCCATCCAAGTCCAGAATTATCTCCAATGAAATCCCACATTGGTCTAGCATCAATGCTAAGTAAAATAGGTGCACTTAACTCATTAAAATCAAACTCTAAGCCTATTTGACCTCCTAAACTAATATTAATATGGTCATTTGAATTATTATATGAATAGAATCCCAGTGCAGCACCAGGTCCAACATACCAATTAAAACCACTGACAATATTCCAATTCCAATGATAGATTCCTGCTAAAAACATTCTGTTGTGATTTTTGTTTCTGCCAAAACCTAAATCTAACTCAAGCCGATTTGTTTCACCAAACCCATGTTGATATGACAATTCTGCTCCATTTACATCTCCATCTCCGCCAAGTCTTAAACCTATTGCATGTGGATTTACCTGAGCTTGTGAGTAATATCCGGCGAGGATAACAATACTGATAATTAATATTCTCTTCATTATTTAAATATTTAATAATTCCTACTCGTATGGTTTTTCAGTTCCACCCCGTTTATCTATGTGGTTTCTGGACTCCACATTTGGTGATACAAAGATAAGCATTTTCCTTTCTTTAACTTGCCAATAACCATATGTGTATGGTGCATATCCCGAAGGGTATGCACTATACACCGTGTTGGTAGCTGGTTTTAATTTCCAGAAAGATAATGATATGCGTAGTTCGCTATAATTCCTATTAGAATACTTAAAATAATGGTACCAAGGTATCTACTCCATTTTTTCTTGTAATTTGAAAGTTTCTTTATTTTATTCTTCTCTGATTCTGGCGTTAATAGAATGAAACTTGGTGAACTATAAAATTCAAATTCTTCTAGAATAACTAAGGTTACTTTCAATAACACTCCAATTCCTAAAACAAGAAATATGTAACTGCCATAATGATGAATCCAGAAAGTTGAATCTTTAGAATGAGCATTCTCATTTCTTAGGGATAGTGTTTGATATAAAGAAATTGCCAGAGTGATAGCGATTAAAATTGCAGAGACCGCATGCTGTACATTTTCAGAATTATACCTGAAAAAGGATAATATTTTTGAATCTTTTTTTACAATTGTCTTTAGGTGCTTTGTTAATATAGCTTCAATATCTGCACCCCAAGTTCTCGCGGTATGAGAAATTCTGAAACTGATTCCATCATCATGAAATCTGTGATAAGTATCCTCATCAAAAATGGGAACTGGACCATCGGTTTCTGTTATAAACGAAACAGAGATTTCTTGCTTTTCGAAAGTCTCTTTGTCTCGGAATTTCACCAAGTATTGCCAGGTTAGATGTACTGCTGTAGAAACTAAAGGGAGTTTTTCGTTGAAATGAACCAGATGGTCAAATCCATTGAGCGTAACAGTTGTATTATCATTATAATATATAGTAGCTCTAAATTGTATTAATTTGGAATCATTCTGTTGGTATATCCTTTGATTTACAATTTCAAATAATGAAACTAAATTGTCTTTATTTATTTCATAACTACCCCTTAGATGCTTTGTAATCGTTTGAGGTTTCCCTAACAAACTGACAATAAAATCTTTAAACTGTTCTTCATTAAATGGAAGAGCAACTTGGCCAGAAGTTGAAACCTTTGGAGGGTTATTTTCTTTATTCATAGTTTTTCTAGTACTTTTTTGCTTGCTACCAACGGTTTGGCTAAACTGCTTTTTATTGCAGTATAGGTTTTGTTGTAATTAGTTATTCTTATTTGTTGTAATCAGGGTTAAGAATTGTCCCTTTGAATATATTAACTGTGTTTTTGTGGCCTATTATCGTATCCCCATAATAAAATTCCGCATTTCGGTATGAATTTAAATTGAGATAATCGAACTCAGACGCATTAATATTAGGCACTCCTAAAAGGCTGAGCGCGGAATTGATATCTATTTCATGTTTCAACTTTTTTGATTTGAAATAGTAAGATCCTAAGAAAGTCCAATGTTTCAAGCTTGCAATTACGAAATTCTCAAACCCTAAAAGTTTTGCCATTACTGTAACAGTTGTGCAATCCCAAGTTATTTCATCTCCAAAATACTCATAATCAATGTTGTTCTCAATCTCAAAATGATGTATATTCTCTTCAATAAGGGGGACGATGACAAACTCAGATTCATAAATAAGTGCTACTCCAAGCTCTTTTGCTTTGAGTTTGTTTACTGGTTTGCTTCCAATTATAGCTTCAATATAATGTCCCATTTTTAATTAATTACAACATAGGTGTAAAATGACCTGGTCACTTTATTCAACGTATGTTGATTATTGGTATTGGCTCAAATATAGGCAAT
The DNA here is from genome assembly GCA_033719695.1 of Putridiphycobacter sp. Lineage (GTDB taxonomy): Bacteria > Bacteroidota > Bacteroidia > Flavobacteriales_D > Crocinitomicaceae > Putridiphycobacter. Next base: position 4,085 of record JAWWDX010000168.1, on the reverse strand, counting down.
TAATTAATATGTTGTAAAAGGTGGTAAATTCAAATTATAGGATAATTACTAATTTGTAGTTACAGAAGGTTGTTGTTTGGTTAATAAGGCTAAATGCCATCCATTAAAAAAAGTTGAACAGCAGGCCACGCTGAACTATTAAATAGAGAAAATTGCAAAAAATTGTGAACAGCTAGAAAAAGAAAACTGTTATGGCGCCAAAACATAGTAGACATTGAGGCACCCATATAGAAATGCTTAAAGCTGTTACATCCCGTAAACAAGCCTATTTATTGTACATTATACATTTTTAATTTTATATCCATCATTATTATTTTTCTATTGCAGCTATTGTGGCTTTTAGTTTTACTTCTATTTTTAAAACTAATTTCACTTGTATTCGGTCACTGGCGATACTTTCTTTACTGACAAGTCATCTTAAAGTTGGTAGTAGTAGGATACTATGCAAATAGTACGGGAAAGTTTATTCAAGAATAAAACGAACAAACAATGTATTGCTCATCCGTGTTTTCTTACCGTTAATAGTTCCAGGCTCCCACTTGGGCATGAGTTTGACAATACGTACTGCTTCCTCTTCACAGCCGCCACCAACGGAACTTTCTACTTGAATATCGCTTATAGCCCCATCCACTTCTATCCAAAATTTTACATACACTACACCTTCTATTTTCTCTTTGATGGCTTGCTGTGGATATTGAAAATGTTCATTTACAAAAGCATCCTGCTTTTGTTTCCCTCCGGGGAAAGAGGGTTGAATGTAGATGTCTTTTTGAAACGATGGCATAGGAGGAGCCTTGGCTATCAACTCCTCGGTATCTTCTCTGATTTCAGGCGGTCTTTTATATATAGATATAGGCGGATTATATTCTTTCATTGCCGGTTTGGTAAACTCTGTAGCCAATATCTTGAGCGAATCGTAACTCGGGCAGTTATTCAATTCATGATTTTCAAAACCCAACCCTTCTCTTCTATCAATTACCTCCTGCATTTTTGGGGTACACATTTTGATTACTTGTTTTATCCATTGACCATTTGTTTTTTCTTCACGGTTTCCTACTATTTGCACTGACTCTTCATTGACAATTGTTGCAATTTTTAATAGCGCATCATAACTTTCACATTCAGTTTTTATACTATCGATAAAAATGCTATTGAGTTCTTTTTGAATAGCTTTAGTTCGTTGAGCTGTATCTAATGACCAATCGTTCAGTTTTTTGAAGCTTAATACCTTGAGCTTATTGAACAGTAAAGTATCGTCATGATGATGTGATAAAAAATCTTGTAATTGTTGTGTAGAGGCAGTAACCAACATATTGTTACCAATATTGTAATCGCTTGACCTATCCTCTACCATTTTGAAAGGCAAATTAAATATTCCTTTTTCGACTCCTCCTTCAAAATATTCTAAATTCAACGGTATTGCGGTAAACCCTGAATCCGAAATATGTATCCGAAAAAGGTTGTGATAGCCTACTTCTCCCTCTTCCAACAATTCTATTTTCTCTTGTTTGGCAAGATAATAGACGTAATCCATTCGGTCGGCATACAATTGTCCTTCAATTTTAAAAAAGTACAATACATCCTTGCCTGTAAATCCTTGGCCTTTGTCTAATTCATAGGCTTTTTTATCACCAAAACTTTTGTCCAATGGTCTTATTGCCCATATATCCGTTTCTGTCATGTGGTATGGAATCCAGCTGCCTTCTAATTCTGGTACCAGAACCAAGTCATCATCAAAATACCAAGGATTAATTACGCAACCACTTATGCTTAATGTTGCCAATACTATGACTGTCCATGTTTTTACTTTTAATTTTATTTTCATCATTATTATTTTTCTACTGCTTCGATTTTAGCTTTCAGTTTTTCTTCTATTTTTGAAACCGCTTTCGCTTGTATAGGGTCATCAGCAACACTTTCTTTTATTATATTAAGTTTGTTCAAAACCACATAAAGCAACTCAATATCCCAGTTTGGAAATTCGAGTAACTCCCATAATTCATCCAAAAAATCATAAGCAAGGCTTACATCAACACTATCAAATATTTGAGCAAATACACGACTTCTTTGAAAGGAAATTTTGTTGGTTTCTCGATAGAATGATTCTTTATGCGACAGGACTATGATCAGTATTTCTAATGCCTCATCATCCCAGTTTCTCACATCTACTTCCAATTCAATCCAGTCTTTGGCTGAGTAATTGTAGAGTTGTGTTAGCACATAATCTGCGCCCATACCTATATACCAGTAATCGGTATCATCATTTAGATGCTCATTAATATATTCTTTAACTGAAAGTCCGTGAAACATTGGGTGCGATAGATTTTATTTTTAAAAACTTCATCATTATTGTTTTCCTACTGCTATTATAAATCTAAAAGTTTTAGGCTTATCACCAAATCGCTCTCTCCGCAAATCATTACCGTAGAGCTTTCCATTTTGAATGCGGAATTGAAATCTATCCTGACCCACCACATGGATAATATCTCCATCAGCATACCAAAAGTATTTTTGGGCTAAGCTCGGCTGTGTATATTCAGAATAGCTGCTATCATTTACAGAACAGTCCATTTTCAAAGCGAAGTACATTGTCACACTATCCTGTTCAAATGTTACATAAGTGTAACCATATTTCATACATCCACCACCAAGCATCTCTGCACAGCTTTCGCTGGTCATGGCTGAAAAAGTATTTCCAATCAACGAAGAATCGGCATAGTGTTGGTTTTTTAGGAAATGCTCAAAGATGTAGCTTGATTTTGCATACTCGCTCTGATCAAATTTTTGTTCAAGTTTATCCCAATCTGCGGAGTGAATGACGTAAAAAGTTTGGTCCACAAAAACAGAATCTTCTATCGTTTTCAAGTGTTTTCTGGTTTTTCGGTTGTCCAGATCAAAATCCAGCAAGAATTCTCCTGGACTAAAAGGGATATCAATGGCCAAAAGTTTTTGCGGCTGAGCTTCATTAATTGGCACTGCAATTTGCATCAAAGAGTCATCATGGTATAGGGCAAAGAAGTATTCTCTGTGGGTATATACTATGTGGTAGGTGAAATACCTAGAACGGTGGTCGTACCATAAATAGTTAGTTGCTCTTAGGTTGCTATCAGCCTTTATTACGACACCAAAGGAATTGACAATGCTAAATTCTTGGTTGAAATGACGCATACTCACAGGTTCCCCATTTTCATCAAGCAGCCTGAATTTGATAAAAGTACTGTACGAAGGCTGCGCAAAGACTATGTTTCCCTGGAGGAAAAACACAGTCATTATTATGTAAATGGATTTTATTAGAGGTTGTTTTGACATTCGTAGGCTATTATTTTCCATTCTCCGTTGATTTTCGAAACTCTCAATTCACGATTGATAGATTGTGAAGTGTTTTTAAGTTCAACAAATCCCGAGGAACCGTCCTCAAAGAATAGTTTCAACCAAGTATCTTCATAGATAATAGGATTCTCGTATTCATCTTGTTGATATGTATAGTTACCACAAGAAATGGTTTTTAGAAGTTGGGACTTTGTCGAGGGTGCCAAATAAACTTTAGAATTATCGGTAAGAATGTATAACTTAAGTGGCTCAACTGTATACTGAGGAGATACAAAACAGTTAATGCTCCTGGGTTGATGTAGAAATTGATAATCCAGCGTGTCAAGTGTTTTTCTAAATCCCATTTCCATCAATCGACTCAGTGTTTCCCATTCTTTGCTGGAGGTGTCGCTAAAGAAGATTCGTGTAAAATCACTTTTCAAACAACCCTCTTCTCCTGCACAATCGAATGCATCCCAACATTCAAGCACACGGTGGTGTAGCAGGTCACTGAGTAGGGCAGAGTCTCTTTGTTTAGCGCAAATTTCCAGCTGAGTCTTAAAGTTTTGAAAGTCATCATGCAGGATTGAATCAGTAGAAACTTCTCCTTGGCTGGAGAATTGAATGCAAAATGCGGAGAGTATAATTGAGATATTTTTCATAATTATTGCCAACAACCGGCTATATTTCTGTTTGCATTACTTTGTACTAAGGTAAATAGGTAACCGCCAGGCCATTGTTTAGCTAAAGTAATCATTTTAAGTTTTTAAACTGTG
>JAWWDX010000167.1:0-6551 GCA_033719695.1 Putridiphycobacter sp. | reverse complement strand
GATGCCCCAACTGAATGAGTAGCCTCACCTCGTATTGAAAACGTAATAATTTCATCTGAATATATTGCAGTAAACCTGCTAAAGCAAGCGCCACAATAATGAATGAGAAAATAAAAAATATGAAAATTAATTGCAATATATAAGTCGTAATTTTGGCCATATCCAAATCGTTTTCAGCAATATCAAGATTCATCTCTTCTACAAGTTGATTGATTTTTGCGAACGACTTAGGCTTGGTTCTGATAAATAATCGACTGGGGAGCTTGTCATTTGACGCGCCATATTTTTGATTGGAAAAATCAATAAACGACTCGGGCACCAAAACAGAAGATATCTTAGATGAAAATCCCACCACTTGACCTAAAACCGTTCCTTTTGAACTCTTCCCAATTAAATGCAAACGCACCCTAACAGATTTAATCAAGTCTTCCGAAACTTGAGGAATTCCCTTGCTGGGTGCAATACCATAATTGACCAGTGTCAAAAAATCTCTAGGTAAAATTATGGGTACAATGTCGGTTTCTGTTTCCCAATGCCATTTGGTGCTATCGATATCCTCTAAAAAGGAATTGGGAACCGCTTGTAAAAACATTTCTGCATAAAACCCAGGTAAACCATCTCCGGGGTTTTCTGATATACCCACTTCATAGTTTGCTGTTTTAAATGGGGCGACCTCAACAATAAACGATTGCTGCCTTAATGCAATAATATCTTCTTGATTAAAGCCCGTTGCATTAAGACCTAAACTCGTTAAACTACTGACATGCTTCTGTATAACAATGGTGTTGTCACCAAAAACATCCGATTGATTTTTAGCATCTACTTTGATATCCCACATTAACATGATGGCTAATAAACTGGCAACAGCACCAATCATCAACCCAGCCATGGACAACCAAAAAGCAAAGCCTTTTTGCTTAGGTGTTAATATTTGCCTCACTAAAATCATAACCGCAAAGTTTTTGTCGGTTCAATAGCGTAATCTTCTCCCAGAGTGGTCATCATCACAGCAGCATCTTGTTGAATAACTTCATTATGAATTAATCGCCAAGCAAGCATAGTATTATGAGTGTCTAAATGACTAAACGGTTCATCAAGCAACAACCAATCAAAAGGCTGACAAAGGGCTCTAACAATAGCTACCCTCTGTTGTTGACCCATTGACAAGGTACCAGCATGTTTATCTCTTAAGTTATCAATTTCCAATACGGCCAAGTGCTCACCTATTTCTTTTTCTGTTTTAAAATCTGTTAAGCTATTGTTTACCAAAATATTTTCCATTACGGTTAGGTTTGGAAATAAGTCTAGTGATTGAAAAACCATACTTAACTTTTCTGTTCTTAATGAAGTCCAGTCAGATATGTGTAATTTTTCTAATGTCTTTCCGTCAAACTCTACAAATCCTGTATAATCGTGTCGTAAACCATATAAAATATTAACAAAAGTAGATTTCCCTTTACCACTAGCAGCATTAATTAAATACCGCCCTTTACTGTGTAGTTCGAAATCTGATTGCCAGACTTCGGAAGCCGATACATCCATATCCTGCATAGGGCTCGGTAATACATTTTTGAATCTGATAATCATACTTAGCAAGTTTACAAAATCTTTGCCAAGAATTATTGGCTTTTAGAAACGAATAACATTTCAAGATGAGGAATGCCATCTTCAAGATAATTCTTTCCTGTAGCTCTAAAACCATAGGCTGCATAAAACTGCTCTAAATGCGATTGCGCTGAAATCCGAATATTTGCACCTACATGATTATTAAGCATATAATCCATCATATGACTGATTAGCGCTCTGCCAACACCTTTTCCACGCACTTGATAGTTGGTTGCAATTCTTCCAAACGACCATTCAGGATACGATACACCTGGTGGTAGAATCCGTGCAACAGCTACTAAGTCACTGCCTGCAAGTCCCAACACATGAATGGCTTCAAAATCTTTATTATCCAATTCGGGATATGGACAATTCTGCTCAACTACAAAAACATCTGTACGCAGTTTTAAAACCTGATAGAGCTCTTGATTTTTTAATTCTTCAAATTTTTTATATAAAAAATGCATAGAGTAACAGGGATTATATTCATGAATTAACACCACAATATTAACAAATAACTATTTTTATTTGACAGAAAACATTTTTTTTATATTGACTTTTTCACTAATTTAGCCGAAACAATTTAAAACAAATATTATGAAGAAAATTTTACTCTTTGCTGGTCTTTTTATGACCTTAAGTGTTTCGGCACAAATTTATTCTGCCATGGATTCAACAGCATTTGCTACGTGGACATCTTACGATTTAGATGGTGATGGCAACGGATGGATTGCAGGTAATATTAACGGTATGTCTGCAGTTTCATATTCTTATGATAATGCATCAGGTGCTTTAACACCAGATAATTTATTTGCTTCACCAGCTATTGATTTATCTGGCGGATCTAACTTAACATTAACTTATAACGTAACGGCTATTGATCAAGCTTGGGTTTCTGAGAAATATGCGATTTATGTTGTAACAGATTTAGTAGCATTAGCAGCCGGTAATTTCCCAACACCTATCGTTGACGAAACCTTACCAGGAACAGGTGTATTTACAAGATCAATTGATATTTCTGCACAAGCAGCTGGTCAGTCATCTGTATACATTGTTATCAGACACTACCAAAGTACTGATTGGTTCGCAATCGGATTTGATGACTTAACAATCACAGGTGATTATGCTGCTGTTGAAGAAAACACTTTAACAACTGTATCTGCATACCCTAATCCTGCAACTGACGTATTAAACATTACAACTAACGAGCCAGTGTCTACAGTTAAAATTATGACAATGGATGGTAAAGTAGTGGTTGAAAACAATTCTGTGAACGATTCTTTCATCAATTTAGATGTAAACGATTTAGAAGCAGGAATGTACGTATACGAAGTAGCTACTGCTGATGGAAAAGTATCAAGAGATACATTTATCAAGCAATAAGTTATTTTTAACTAATTTTGAAAACTCCGACAGTATTGTCGGAGTTTTTTTTTGCTTAAACTAGCCATATGACCCCACAAGACATTATTGAAGATTTAAAAAACACCATCAAAAGTCAATTTGAGGGCGACTCGAGCGGCCACGATTGGTTTCACGTCGAGCGCGTTTGGCGAAATGCGAAGGCCATTGCTGAAAAAGAAAACGCCAATGGTTTTATTACTGAGCTGGGCGCTTTGTTACACGACATAGCCGACCATAAATTTGTGGAAGATTTTGAAAAAGAATCTATTGACAGAACTGCTCACCTACTAGCCAAATATCAACTAAATGAATCGACTATTCAACAGGTGCAGCACATTGTTATACATTGTTCTTTTAAAGGCGGTATTGGCGCGAATAAGATGAAAAGTTTAGAAGGAAAAATAGTACAAGATGCCGACAAATTGGATGCCATTGGCGCCATTGGAATTGCGAGAACCTTTGCCTTTGGGGGTAAATTCGGCAACGAATTATACAATCCGAAGGTAGCCCCCATAGCTCACAAATCCCTCGAATCTTATCAAAAAAACAGATCACATACTATTAATCATTTTTATGAAAAACTCCTTAAACTAAAAGATTTGATGCATACAGACACAGCAAAACATCTGGCAAATCAAAGACATGAATATATGGAAGGGTTTTTAAATCAATTCTACAGCGAATGGAAAGCAAAAATTGACTAAATTTACTTAAATGAAACGGCTTATTCTTTCGATTGTATTAGTAGTAGCTTTTGGCGGAAAATATTCTTTTTGCCAAAGCTATCAATACGGACTTGAAATTTCACCAAGTTTTGATTTTCAACTGCAAACAGCCTCAAACAATACTTGGTCTACCGTGAGTGGAAATGGTTTTTTATTGGGTGTGTTTTTCGATAAAAGACTCAACGAACATACTTTTCTAGGTACAGGTGCAAAATTTGAATATATCGGCTTTATTCAAAAACAAGGCGATTTTGTTGTGAATAGTTTTCAAATCGGTAGCCTAAATATACCACTTACTTTCAAACAGGAAATTGGCATCACCGAAAACTGGTTTTATTCTGCTGGTGTTGGATTGAACTATAATTTTTTAAACGGTCAACGCGTTTTTGGTAATTGGGTTAATTTAAACGACATTGTCAATCAATGGCAACCATATGTGAATGTTGGTATCAATTATTTAATGGATAATCACTTTGAGATTGGCATGCACGCCCGCTACCATTTTCTCGATTTATGGTCGCAAACATATCAAATAACCACCCAAACTAAAACAAAGCTATTTTCTTTCGATTTTAGCATCCGATACACATTAGCTTCGCATTAATTTCTATAAATTTGTTAAGCATTAAGTTGTATGGATTATTTATAGTAATCGGTATAACTTTTGCAGTGATATTTTAAAAATGATTATGGCTAAACTGTTTACCTTTTGTTTTGTGCTTCTGCTATCTAATATTGCCTTGTCGCAAGAAGAAGATGAGGCTTGCATGCCACCTGATAAAAAAACAATGAAGGCAATTGATAGAGGACTGAGTCCGAAATCAGATTTTAGAACTGCTTCAATGGCTTTTTCTGAAGCTATCAGCTTAAGCGAAGACAATGTAATGCCTCATTTTATTTATGCGGAGTATTTATTTGACAGGGCATTAGATAAGTATGAAGATTATAAAATCGGTCGTGCCAATTTTGCACAAGTGAAAACCCAGTTTTTAGCATTGGAAGACAGATATAAAACAGCAGAATTATTATGCCCAAATTATCACGCAAGCATTTATTATAAAATTGGCTATATCAACTTTTACATCAAACGAGATGTAGCGCAAGGGAAAGCTTATTTTCAAAAATTTCTAGACTTCAAAAATGATAACCCTGATGCCTTTCCTGACGAATATTCCACTTGGAAAGCGGAGGTGAATCGCTTACTTCAGGAAATCTCAAAAAAAGAAGAAGAAAATGCCGAAGCCAGTGAGTTTTTTGAAACCAAAGTGCCATACGACCCCGTTCGTGTTCAAAACGTATCGACTGAAATGGATGAATATTTACCTATGATTTCGCCCGATAATGAGTTGATTTTTTATACCCGTCGTGGCGATTTTAGAAATTTAGGTGAAGTACAATCGAATGTTCGCGAAATGTTTTCAGTTAGTCAACGCCCTAATGTACAAAGTGCTTTTAACAAAGGAGAAGGTCTGCGACCACCCTTTAACACCCCTGAATTCAATAATTATGGTGGCGTATCATTGTCGTTAGATAATAAAGAAATGTTCATTTGCGCTTGTAAAGATGAAATGGTTCAAGGACAGTCTTATAATAATTGCGATATATATGTAACGTATTTTAAACGTACAGGGCAAGGGGGCTATGATTATGTATGGACACCTTTACAAAATTTAGGCAGTAATATTAATACCAATTCTGGTTGGGAAGCACAGCCTACCCTTTCTGCTGACGGCAACACTTTATATTTTGCCACTTATCGAAAAAATTCTCAACTAACTGATATATATTATTCTGAACGTCAAAAAGACGGCTCATGGAGCTTGGCTAAGCCAGTTCCTGGTCCGATTAATACGGATGGTCATGATAAAGCTCCTTTTTTGCACCAAGATTCAGAAACTATGTATTTTGTTTCACAAGCTACCAAAACAAGGACGGGTGCCGGTACTGATGGCAATTTTGATGTTTATTATTCACGAAAAGATGAAAATGGCAACTGGATGGAACCAACAAACCTAGGCTACCCTATCAATACTGAAAAGAATGAAGTTGGTTTAGTTGTATCAACCGACGGAAAACTGGCATACATTGCCACCGATCGTGGCGAAAACGCTCAAGGAGTGGATTTGTACTACTTTGAACTCTATGAAGCCGCTCGACCACAAAAAATACTTTTTTTAAAAGGGGAATTGAAAGACGATTTTGGAGATCCAGTTGCAGACGCCAACCTTGAAGTAACTTACAAAGAATCAGGCGAATCAGTGTCTCTAAAAATTAATGGTGACGACGGAAAATTTGCTGCTGTTGTGAACACGGATAAGGCACAAGATGTGTTAATTGCTGTAAAGAAAAAAGGCTTTTCGTTCGACACACAAGTAATTGAGGCCGAAGAAGTAGCTGCTGCTCAAAAGGGAGCAACCTTTAAAGCGAATAAGTTAGACTTAGAAATTGGTGAACTGGAAATAGGAAAAGCGTTCACTATCGATAATATTCTATTTGCTACCAATTCTTATGCCCTAACTTCTGATGCCAAATTTGTTTTATCCCAATTGATCGCTTTTTTAAAAGAGAATCCAACCGTAACTGCAGAATTGCAAGGACATACAGACGATCAGGGTAATGATGCAGAAAACTTGAAATTAAGCGAAAATAGAGCGAAGGCAACCATGAACTACATTGTGAGTCAAGGCATCTCTAAAAACCGATTAACCGCTGTAGGCTTTGGTGAAACAGAACCGAAATTTGAAAATAATACGGAAGCCAATCGCGCTAAAAACAGACGAACAGATTTTAAATTAACGGGAATGTGATTAGTTAGGG
>JAWWDX010000166.1:0-6635 GCA_033719695.1 Putridiphycobacter sp. | reverse complement strand
TGATGAAAAAGTACAACACCAAAGATGGCATGGCAATAAAAGGACTTGTAAAGGCCGGATTTCAAGTCGGTATCATTTCGCACAGTCATCAGCATAAAATGGTAGAAAATCGGGCTACTATGTTAGGCATTCAAAACGTTTATGTAGGCTCAGAAAATAAATTGACCATATTAAATCAATGGCTAACTTTATTAAATCTAAGCATTAAGGAAGTTGCTTACATTGGTGATGACATCAATGATGCTGAAATAATGGGTGCTGTAGGCATATCAGCGTGCCCAAAAGATGCCATATCAAGTATAAAAAACATATCCGACATAATATTAAATGCCAAAGGCGGTCAGGCTTGTGTGCGGGAATTTATTGATGAATATTTAAATATAGAAAAATGATAATTACAACAACTGAAACAGTACCTGGAAAAGAAATTGAATCAATTATTGGCATTGCCAGAGGCAGCAGCGTTAGGGCCAGAAACATAGGACGAGACTTTATGGCGGGCCTGAAAAATATCGTTGGGGGTGAAATTGAAGAGTATACCAAACTGCAAGCTCAATCTCGTGAACAAGCCTTACAACGTATTGAAAAAGATGCAGAACGCATGGGAGCAGATGCCATTGTCAATTTACGCATGAGCACTTCTATGCTCATGCAAGGCGCAGCGGAAATTCTTGTGTATGGTACAGCCGTAAAATTTAAACAGTCATGATTAACCCTTTTGTCATTTTTGCAGTTTATGGTTTAGGCTTTATTGTTGTTCTTGGTATACTAGTATACTTAGTGATAAGAAGGTTTAAATTGAAAGACGAAGAAACATTTGAAAAAAGAGACAACTAAAAAAAATGGGTTTGCATAATTGCAAACCCATTTCTATAAAATAAAAGATTTTTATTTTAATTCACATTTGGCGTTAAAAATTGACCAAGTAGTTTCTGCAGCATCACATGCATCTTGTGCGTCTCCTTTTTTATACCCATTTAATGCAATTGATAAATCATCAGATCCATCTAATGTACAGTCACACGTATAATCTTTTTTACATGATGCTAATGCCATCATGCCTACAGCAGCTACTAAAATAACTTTTTTCATAATTTAATTTTTTAATTTCCGACAAGATAATATTTCCTATCATAATAACAACTAATGCGTTACCTTTTTTTTGAAAACTTAAAATTGATTTAAAGTTTTGTCAATAATAGCCACGCAGTCTAATAATTCTGCTTTTGTCATAACCAAAGGAGGCGCAAAACGAATAATATTACCATGCGTTGGTTTCGCCAAAAGCCCATTATTCTTTAAAGCCACACAAATATTCCAGGCTGTTTCACTATCTTCAGTATCGTTAATCACAATGGCATTCAGCAACCCTTTACCGCGAACAAGCGACACAATATCATACTTAGCTACCAATTTATTCATTTCCGCCCTAAATAAATCACCTAATTCTCGAGCATTTTGAGCCAACTTTTCTTCGAGCACAACCTCTAAAGCTGCTACACCTACAACAGCAGCGACAGGATTCCCCCCAAAGGTACTACCATGTTGACCCGGTTTAATAACGTCCATAATATGGTTATTAGCTAGTACTGCAGAAACAGGGTATGCCCCTCCAGACAATGCTTTTCCTAAAATCAAAATGTCTGGCGCTACATACGTACTTTGCTTTTCACATGCAGCTTCACAAGTACAATTACCACAAACAGCTAACAAACTCCCAGTTCTTGCAATACCTGTTTGTACTTCATCAGCAATAAACAAAACATTCTTGCTTTCACACGCGGCTTTGGCTTGAGCCAAATAATCATCAGCAGGTTTATAAACACCAGCCTCACCTTGAATAGGTTCAGCCATAAAGCCTGCAACATTAGGTTGTTCTAAAGCAGCTTTCAAAGCCTCAATATCGTCGTAAGGAATTTTTATAAAACCTGGTGTGTAGGGACCAAAATTTTTTCTGGCATCTTCGTCGTTCGAAAATGAAATGATTGTTGTTGTTCTACCGTGAAAATTATTTTCGCAAACAATAATTTGTGCTTTATGCTCATCAATTCCCTTTTTCTCGTAAGCCCATTTTCGGCATAATTTAATTGCCGTTTCAACCGCTTCAGCTCCTGTATTCATAGGCAAAACCTTATCGAACCCAAAATATTCAGTGACATATTTTTCGTAGACGCCTAGTGTATCATTGTAAAATGCACGACTGGTTAGTGTCAAAGTTTCTGCTTGTTGAGTCATAGCACCCACTATTTTCGGATGACAATGCCCCTGGTTTACTGCTGAATATGCTGAGAGAAAATCGTAGTATTTTTTTCCTTCCACGTCCCAAACATGTACGCCTCTACCACGAGCTAACACCACTGGCAGTGGGTGATAATTATGTGCCCCATGCTTATTTTCTAATTCTATTAACTGCTCCGAAGATAGTTTTTCTTTTGTCGTCATATACAATGTTTTATAGGTTTAATAGCGTCATTGCGGAGAGCGCAGATCCTTTCCTCGTTTGGGTACTGGAGAGAAATCATCCTTCTACAAAAATAAGAGATTTATACCAAAAGCCAAAGCTTGGTCTTATTATCTTATTTTTTATTTTGCGTTGGTGCTTTTACATCCACATCAGGACAATCACTCGCTTTTAAATAGTGACCTAGATAAAATTGCATAAAAAAAGGATTGCTGAATAAACAACAATCCTATACTATTATTTCGGAACGAAATTCTTAAGAAACTACCTCAAGCAATTCCTTTTCAATAATTTCTTTTAGAGTGCCTTTTGGCAATGCACCAGCTTGCATCATTGGCTGTTTTCCAACTGGCACAGACAATATAGAAGGAATACTTCTAATACCAAAAACGGCCGATAATTCTTGCTCCACCTCTGTATTTACACGGTAAATATTTACCTTGCCATTATATTCATCTGCTAATTCATCTAAAATTGGCCCAACCACTTTACATGGCCCACACCAATCGGCGTAAAAATCAATAACGCAAGGTATTTCACCTTTGTACTGCCATTCCTGACCTTGTGTATAGTCAAATATGTCTTCTTTAAATTTCTCTGTTGTTAATTGGATCATTCCCATATTCTTGTTAATTTTTCGACAAAGGTACAAGGCAAATTTATTTTACTTTGTAACCTTCGTTACAATTTATTGTAATTAGACGTGCTAACTTCTAAAAACTTTCAATTGGCTGTGGCAATAATAATCTATTCTTAGAATTTCCTATCTTTGCAACAAATAATTCAACAGATGAGCTTAACAGAACAAATAAACAACGATATCAAAACCGCAATGAAGGCGCGTGATTCAAAAAAATTAACTGCTTTACGTGATGTAAAATCAAAAATTTTATTGGAAGCTACCAGCGGTGCTGGCACAGAAGTTAGTGATGAAACAGCTGGAAAAATTATCATGAAACTGTTCAAACAGCGCATGGATACCTACAATTTATATGTGCAAGAAGGGCGAGATGATTTAGCGGAAGATGAATTATTTGAAGCAAAAGTTATTGAGGCTTATATGCCTAAATTAATGAGCGAAGATGAAGTACGTGCCTTTGTATCAGAAAAACTGAGTCAAATGGGAGCTTCAGGACCGCAAGACATGGGCAAAGTAATGGGGCCAATTATGGGGCAGCTTAATGGCAAAGCTGATGGTAAGATGATTTCAACAATTGTAAAAGAGTTACTGAGTTCATAAAAAATATAACTTTCACCAAGAGAACCATTTTAGAAACCATCTTGCCCTTGGCAAGATGGTTTTTTTGTATGTTTACAATACCATTTTTTTACAAATGACACATACACACATCACAACCCTTCTTATTTCAATTATTTTCAGTTTTGGTTATGGACATGTATATTCACAAAATATAGAAGCCATTGTCCAAATGGGGCATTCCAAAATAATAACAGCTAGTGACATTTCGCCAGATGGTCAATACATTGCAACGGGTAGTATAGACCGATCAATCATTATTTGGGAAGCTAAAACGGGAAAGGAAATTCGTATTTTACATCACCATGTAAAGAGTGTAATCGCCTTGCATTTTAGTATGGATGGAAAAACTATTCTGTCGGCTTCAAACGATAATACAGTGAAATTATCAAGTGTTGAAACTGGTGAGGTACTTCACACCTTTATCCACACTGAATACGACATTACCAATGCTGTTTTTAATGGCAATGGTACAAAAATTATCATCTTCGACAAACGCGATCATTTTTCGGTTTGGGACTCCCATTCGGGAGAACTAGAGGGGTATTTCACCAAAGATTATGCTGCTTATAACGATATAAATACTGTCAGTTTTAACGGAGAAAAAGTACTGTCGAAAATTGATAATAAAACGGTGGCATGTATTAGTTTGATAACTAAAGACACGCTCTTTACTATGGAGTTCGACAATGCCTATACCCTAAACTTCACCGCAGATGAAGCGTTTATTGTCATTGGTTCTGCAAAATTATTTGCCACAGTTTTTGATGGCGAAACCGGTGATTCCTTACATACCGTAAAAACCAATGGTAACTTTGAATGTAATGGCTGCAAAACAAATATTGCCATTAGCAAAGACTCAAAATATGTTTATAGCATGTCTAATAAAGGTGTTGGTTTGCTCTGGCATACAAAAACAGGAAAGATTATTAAGAAATTAACACTTCCTGAAAAATGGCCCGACAATATTAGTCTTGGTACTGATGCAAAAAAACTATTAATTAATTTTGATGATGACATCTATGGCTACGATTTAACTTCTGGAACAGAGCTTTTTCATTTGATCAATAAAAATATCGACTATTATGAATTAAAATTGAAAAACGACCTATTTATAATGCCTGGCACTAATAATGCCGTTGATTTATGGTCGTTTGACCGTCAAAAAACAACGAAAACCTACAGCGGATACCTTAATCAAGCGCGATCTGACGGCTTACGCTTCGACTATTCTGTTTGGATAGATGCCAGTATTTTACAATATATATCTTTTAAAACCAGTTTTGCATTGCACCCCAACAACTCAGATATTATTTTAAGTAAAGTTGACTCTTCGGCTGTCATCTTAAACTTAAAAACAGGCAAAAAAACACACACTTTATCAGATGCAAGTAAGGCTAATTTATGTCAAGCTTATAGCAAAGATGGAAAATGGTTAGCCATTGCTGGTGGCGATCGAAAAATTAGAGTTTATGACACTGAGACATATCAACTAAAACATACCTTAATTGGTCATAAAGCGCTGATTTTTGACCTGCAGTTTTCAGACAACTCAAATGAACTGGTATCAGGTGGTTGGGATGGTTTAATTTTCACATGGGATATTGCTAAAGAACAATGGACTCAATATATTGACTTTGAAAAGGACTCGCCATATATAGTTCGGTATTCACCAAAAAACTTATACATTGTTTCAGGCGATTTGAATAAAAACATTGTGTTTTGGGAAAATGATACCAAGGAAAAATTCAGAACTTTAATTGGGCACACCGGACCAATATCAAGCATTATTTTTTCATCAGATGGTACACAATTATTGACAGCAAGTTGGGATGGCAAAATAAAACTATGGCACACCTTAACAGGGATGCAGTTAGCAAAATTCAACGAAAAAGGCGCGCCAATATATAGTGCAATTTTCTCTAGGGATCAAAAGCAAATCATCTCTGGTGATGGCGACCGAAAAATAAAATTTTGGGATATTGCCACAGGTGATATTACTTTAGAGTTACATGGACATATTAGTGCCGTAACAGACATTAAAATAACGTCTGACGGCAAATTAATGATTAGTAGAGGGGCTAATGGTGAAATAATTGTTTGGGACTATGTCACAAAAAAACAAATATACACTTACATGCAAATTAACAGAAACGATTGGCTAGTAACCGCCCCTTCGGGACATTTTGACGGTTCGAAAGCAGCTTTAGAACTAGTGAATTATGTGTCCGGTATGGAAGTGGTAAGAATTGAATCGCTATTTGACAAATTTTACACCCCTGGGCTTGCAAAGCGAATGATGGCTGGTGAAAAATTAAATGATTCAGGTAGCAATTTCAAAGCCCTTATTTCAAACCGACCTGAACTGGCTTTTCAAATTCCGAATAGTAAAACACGATCCACGGTTGTGCAGAATGACTCTTCAGTTATCAGTAAGACGGCAACTTTTAGCATAGATGTCGTAATGGTTGAAAATAGTTCGGACGTTTCGCAAATAAAAGTTTACAACAACGGGAAACTAATTGAAACGGAGTTTCGTGATAAGAATTTGGTTTTCAGAGGTGAAAAAGAGTATGCCAAAACCTTTAACATTACATTAATTGATGGCATAAATGAAATTAAAGCCGTGGCAGTGAGCAATGAAAGGGTTGAGTCGGACCCAATTCGAATGACTGTCAGTTATGACGGCGAAGCAGCTAAAACCGACCTTTACATATTGTCCATTGGCATTAACCAATACAAAAACAGTAACTACAATTTAAGTTATGCGGTTAAAGATGCGGCTGACTTTTCAAAAACCTTATCGAAGGGTGGTGAATCACTTTTCAATAAAGTTTATAATTACTCAATAGAAAATGCACAGGCCAACAAGACAGAAATTGAAGCGGCTTTTAAGCAGCTAATAGAACAAGTAGG
>JAWWDX010000165.1:0-6647 GCA_033719695.1 Putridiphycobacter sp. | reverse complement strand
CCTATTTTCGCTAACAATTGCTCCCCTTTATCGGCTAAATACCTCGCCACTTTTAAATCATGTGGGTGGTAACCAATTTTAACCTTGGCAACAGGGTCACCCCATTTATCTGTTTCACTATTTGAAAGCGTCACAAAACATTTGTCGGTTGGCAACCAATCATTAAAAATTTCAAATTTTATTTTTCGTTGTTGTGTAAAATAATTGTGAATTTTAGCTTTTAGTTCATCTCCAAAAATAAATCGGCTCCCCTCCCATTTCAAGCGGTTTAACTTTGGAAGCGGATTGGCATGTTCAAATACAAAATCGACCGTGCCACCTTTTAATTTACCACCGAATGCTTGATCTTCTATTTCATACCAATGCTGAATAGCTCTATTCACCCATAAACCAGGCTGTTTTAACTTTTGAACCTCGTCACCCGAGAAGCGCTCATACTCAAGATAGCCACCGCCAATACCGCCTGCAGAAAATATTAAGTTTTTACCAACTTGATTGGTCGTATTTCCTAAACCATTTGGATAGTCCGTATTTTTACTTGCCAGTAAAAGTCTAGCTGTTTCTATTGCTTGTGCTGCCACAACAAAGACCGCTGCTTCAATAGATGATTTTGATGCGCCATGTCTGTACCAAGCTTTTTTAATTTTATGCTCCCCATTAGACTCTAAATGAAACACTTTAGCCATAGGAATTATTGTGCAATTACCAGTTTCAAGAGCTTGGTTTATTAAGGCTACACGGCTTGAACTTTTTGCATTGGAACGACAGCCATATGAGCCACAAAAATTAGAATAATAGCACCCTTGCCGGTTGTTAGTAGGTTGACTAATAATTCCTCTGGCAACTGGTACTAACTCGTACCCTTCTTCTGATGCGGCTTTGTCTAACCAATCACTTATTATGTTTGTTTTTAAAGGTGGATACGCAAAATGATTCGTTGATCTTGGTTCTTGCGTCGAATGTTGTCTAACTTCTCCAGAAACCCCCACAACAGACTCTACTTTAGTATAGTATGGTTCTAAGTCACCATATGAAATAGGCCAATCCACAATATTTGCCCCATCTATTGGTCCGTAAGTACTTAATAACTTGAAGTCTTTAGGTTTCATACGGTGAAAATAGGCACTCATTAAATTTGATGATCCACCAACCATGTTTCCATTCCAATATGATTTACCCGACTCTTTAGTTGTTTCCGTCAACCATTTCTTTTTTCGCGCACTATAGGATTCAATTTCATGAAACTCATCTTTTAAATTGGATGCATACACATCTTTTCGACAAGACAAATACTCATCTTTATTAAAATCTTCAGTTTTAAGAAAGGGTCCTTTTTCTAATACACATACTTTATATCCTGCTTTTGCGAGCTCATATATAACCGGGCCGGCGCCCGCACCACTACCTACTATGCAAACATCAAATTTCATAACCAAGTTTGTTTAAAAACTGTGGATACAGTTGATTAGGTGTTGGTTTTGGTTGTCCTGCCATATGATCTAACCATTTCCAGCCTACTCCGTCAAGATTAACATTGTATTGCGGATCGATTGCCATTGCTTCAAAAATATAGGTCGCTAGTGAGGAAAGGAACTTATCGCCCCATTTTAGTTGAGAAATATCTTCAATAATTTTTGATTGCATTGCCACATCAAGGACAGTATATTTTGCCTTATAATTATTGTCTGTCAGTTCTTTTAAATTATGAAGAGATGACTTAATTAGCTCATATGTATTGTATCCATAAAATTCATCTTGCATAGTCCAAATGATATGTGGTAGTGCATTTATTTCTTTAATTGAAGGACCATTGCCATTATCTGGAAAAATCAACTCTAGTAACACTTCTAAGGTCTTCACCTCTTCATCCGAAAAAAAATAATGCTTTCCTTCAATTTTCACTGAGTGTTCAGAACAAGCTGTTAGAAAACCAATTTTAGAAACAATACCAGCAGCTACCATTCCCTTGATAAATCTCCTTCTATTGATTTGCCAATTTTCTTTCATGGGGGTGAAACACTTTTTTAATTGCTACAAATATATTGTTTCTCGGTTGGAAAAAAGGCATAAAAAAAACCTAGACTAAAAAGCCTAGGTTTTTTTATAGTTTTTTGGATAGGATTAGTGACCTCCGTCACATTTTCCTTCTTCACATTTGTGCTCTTCCATTGCTTCTTCAGCACTTTCCATAGCATCAGTTGCAGTTTCTTCAACAGCTTCCATTGCATCATTAGCAGTTTCTTCAGCAGCTTCTACGCCAGCCTCAACCGCTTCAGTTGCAGCTTCAGTTGCTTCATCAGCAGCGTTAGAAGCTTCTTCACAGCTATACATTGCCATTGATCCAGCAGCTAATAATACTAATCCTAATTGTCTTAAGTTTAAAAGATTTTTTTTCATCATTTTGGTTTTAATAAATAATTAATTTGGCTCTTGCCTTGTACAAACGTACGAAATAAATTTAAAAATGGTTACGTGACACTTTCTTTTTCTTAACAACTGATTTTTGATTACCTAGAACATATTAGTAGATTTACGACCATGAAAGCTACCATTGCAATTATTGGTGGAGGAGCCGCCGCTATTAGTTTTGCAACTAGAATAGACACAAAAAAGTATAATGTTTGTATTTTTGAAAAACAGAAACGACTGGGCAGTAAACTGTTAGTAGCAGGTAAAGGTGGGTTTAACCTAACACATTCTGAAGATATTCATACACTTAAACAACGTTATGTCCCATCAGACTTTTTATTGGATGCACTAACTTTATTTGATAATGCGGATTTAAGAAAATTTTTCACTTCCATTGGTATTCCAACCTTTGTTGGCTCCAGTAAACGGGTCTTTCCTTTATCAACTATTAAACCTACAAAGGTAGTAGAGGCGCTGATTGCGCATATAAAGAAAAGAGCTATTGCGATTCACACGCGTGTGACATTCATAGACTTCTCGAAAACGGGTAATCGATATGAGATTTTATTGAAAGATCAAAATCAAACAAAACTTGTTATGGCTGATTTTATCGTATTTGCATTAGGAGGCGCAAGTTGGCACGTAACAGGTTCAACTGGTGATTACTTGAGCTTATTTAATGAAAAAGGTATTAAAACCTATCCTTTTCAAGCATCTAATTGTGCGGTGGAGATTTCATGGCCCACCCAAATAATTCGTAAAATAGAAGGTAAACCGATAAAAAACATAGCTGTAACAGTAAATGAGCGTACACATTTTGGTGAAATTATGGTGACTAAATTTGGTTTAGAAGGTACACCGGTTTATGCCTTAAGTCCGCAAATACGAGCAGGATTAAAAAAGGAAAAAAGACAAAAAATCTACATAGACTTCAAGCCAGCTGTGAATCATGCTAGTTTGGAAGAGAAATTAAATAGACCGCAAAAGGGCAACTGGACTGCGCATGTTGAAAAACAATTAAACTTGACTAAAGTTCAAATGGTGCTATTGAAAAACGCCACAAGTAAAGATGAATTCCAAACCGTTTCAGCATTGATAAAATACGTCAAGGAATTACCATTGGAAATAGTTAATCTAGCGCCGATAGATGAGGCTATTTCTACAGTTGGTGGAATTTCGCTAGAAGCGGTCAACTCAAATTTTGAGTTAGTAGACATGAAAAACGTTTTTGTTTTGGGGGAAATGTTGAACTGGGATGCTCCAACAGGGGGCTATTTAATTCAGGCCTGTATGAGTATGGGACAATATGCCGCCAACTACCTTAATCAATTAAAGTAACTGAACCAACTATTGTTTTGGGGTTACTGTGAAAGGGACTGTTAAAAAACAATTGATATGTATAGACGCCTGAGGGCATTAGTTGACCAGATTTCAACCTTCCATCCCAACCTTCGGCTGGGTTGTGCGAAATAAAGATAATTTCTCCCCAGCGATTATAGATGATCAACTTGTAATTATAGATATCAATTCCTGATGTCACAATAGGTTTAAAAATATTGTTTACACCACCATTGAATGGCGAAAATGCATTTGGAATATAAAAAATTTCTGAAGCTTGCATTTTTATGTATTTACTTGTCATATCTGAACAACCATTATTATTCACAGCAATCAATTCCACATTATAGTACCCTTCTTCGTTACCGCTTAACATCACATTAATGCTTTCAGTTGAATCTACAAAATTAAGTGCTGGTATCGTCCACTTGTAGCCAATTGCGTCTATGGACTGATTGATAAAATCAACTTCAGAACCGTCATCACTGTAAAAATTTGGCGAAAACGCAAAGTTTGCTATAGGCTTTGGCGACACTATAAACAGATCTGCTTTATCAACCCTTCCGCTACATCCGTTAATTGTTGTTTCTATAAGCGACACAGAATGAGTACCTGCAGTAAATTCATAAGACATTGGATTTCCAATTCTATCTATCATTTGATTAATACGCCACCGATAGGTTGATGTTGCTTCAGCATCATGAATATTAAATTTTACTTGTAACGGTTCACAGGTGCCATCAGCTAAAAAACTAAAATCGGGACTTGGCTCCGGTAATACCGAAATTGAAAAGGTATCTGTATTTCCAACACATTGAGCATTGACTTGCGGCGTCAACACCACCTGTGCTATTGCAGGACCAATAGCTCTGAATGTTGGGATATCGCCAATGCCATTTAATCCGAACCCAATATCGATACCATTAATTACCTCCCATTCTACCGAACTAACACCTGGGGTAGTTTGATAATTTGTTAAATTGACTTGCGCCCCGTTACATACAGATGTATCGGTAAAATTGAGTATTTCAGCCACAGAAGGCTCAGAGATAACAGCAGCGCTTGGTTCGCTATAGGCACAGCCGTTGTCATCAACAATATTTACTCCATACGAACCTGCACAAACCGCATTTACAGTCATACCTGTATAAGCTCCTGGCATCCAACTGACAGAATATGGAGGACTACCACCTGTAATATTGGTTGCTATTGTGCCATCACAAGCACCATAGCAAGTGGCATTCGCACTAATATACGAGGCATTTATAGCCAGTGGTTGAGCAATTGTAACATCAATGCTAGCTGTACAGGATGTATTCTCCCCCGTCACAAGTAAAGTATAATTTCCTGCTTGCAAACCACTTATATTAGTTGTTCCTTGCCCTATTGCAGGAGCAGGCGTCCATGACATGGTTGCATTTGGTTTTGCACCAACTACATTGATTGAAGCTGTCCCATCACTTAACCCACTACAGGTGACATCTGACAAATTATTTATGGCCACATCTATCACTTCTATATCAAAGTTGAAAGTGTCTGTATAAGGACCACCACATCCACTTGTTACAGAGGAATTTGTTGTTGAAATTAGCGTCACAGAATAAATTCCTCCATTGGCGTAACTATGAATTGGATTTTGAACATCAGCACTATCACCATCTCCGAAATACCATTTCCAATCTGTGGGACAATCGTATGATGCATCATAGAATTCTATTTCTAAAGGCTGTTGTGTACATTGATAACTAGCGTCAGCTGATATACCAGCATCACAGATTTTAAAATTATCGATTGTGGCACCATAGTTTTGGCAAGTAGTTCCTGTAGAAATTCGGAATCTGAACTTGACATTTGGTTCGTTTCCAAGTGAATTAATACATTTTCGTACCAATACCCATCCGGCTGGACCACCCAATCCAGGAAAACAGCCCCCTACATTTCCTCCCCAGTTGTCGGGATAGTTATACCAATTTTGGTCATAACAAGATCCTGTACCTATTGGCGTTGACAGATCCGTCCACGTTGCGCCATTATTTAGACTATATTCCATCCAAATTTCGTCAAAATTTGTACTGCCTTCATTCGACCAGTAAAAATAAAACGACAAGTATGGATTATCCACCGCACTTAGGTTATAAGAAGGACTCTCTGCCCAAGATTCTTCGTTTTGATTATAGGTAGAAGTCATTGTGTTGCCGCCAAGAATAAGCGCCTTCCCTCCCATTGTTATATCATCCGTAATATGCAATTTATTTGGATTTGCCCAAGTCCATGAAGAGTTTACTCCTCCGAAGGTCCAAGGGTTAGCATTGTCAAATGTTTCCACATTACTGCACGATTGATTGGGTACAATTATTTGACCAAAACCATTTAAATGTGAAAAGGGAAAAAATAACAAGAGCGCAAAGACAGTAGCGCGCACATTATAAAAAGTCATTCAATTATTTATACAACTTATATTTTGACATGGTTTCTGCAATTGGTGCTTTGCATGTAGGAGATCATATCAAAATTTTTACAAAGTTATAATGAAATGCCAAGGTATACATTAGGAAAATGTTATTATTTATGAACCATTTTTTCAAAATACCTATTAATTATGCATATTTGCAAACGCAAAAAACAGTGAGGTGGCCGAGTGGCTTAAGGCGCACGCTTGGAAAGCGTGTATACAGCAATGTATCGGGGGTTCGAATCCCTTCCTCACTGCAATCAAAAAGGTCATTTGAGCATTCAAATGACCTTTTATTTTGTGGCATAGCAAAAACCAAACGTAGTTTGAGGATTTGATATGTTACAAAATAAAAGTACTTGCGATAGCAAGTGAACTTTTTGATTGTGTTCTATATCCTATATTGGGATCAAGCGACCAAACCGAAATGAAATGTAGGTTGTGAGCT
>JAWWDX010000164.1:0-6661 GCA_033719695.1 Putridiphycobacter sp. | reverse complement strand
TTTCAGAAAAAGTGTTTGAATTTAAAGACAAACGCGTCATTGAGCATTTTGAAACCATTGACGAATTTTTAAAGCGCAATAGAATTGAGAACTTGAAGGAAATTGATTTGATGAAGTAGAGGTTTGGTTGCTTGAGGCTCCTTAACTGTTGCGGGAATTATGGTTGCTGTAAGGTGTTTCTTTTTTAAAAGTCGGTATCGGTAATAACTAAAACATATTCATGACTTGCTACTGCCCTTTGGTCATCAACGGCCGAAGACCAATTTGATAATAGTTTATAATCTTTTGTCAAAGTGTCTCCCGAAGCATTTATAATAATTAAATCGTTTCCAAACATTGAAGTTGGTTCAAAAAAATCAGTTTGTTTGCCACGTGTACTCCAAACTGCAACATCTTTCTTTTCGTTTGGCTTAATTGTTTTATCAATGGTACTTGAGGCAATAATGTTGGTGCCGTCAACAGATATAACACTTGAAGATTGGTTGGCGATATAATAGTCAACAAAAGTTGACTTTTCGCAAGCACTAACGAAAAAAAGGCCAAAGAGTAGAATTGATACTTGTTTCAAATGCATTTAATTTTTGTTTTATTGTTTCAAACGTAATAATGTTCATTTTGTTTTAACTTGTTTGCATATGATTAGTGGCGCGTTTCAGTACCTGATTTAGCAAATAAAGACCAGATCGAAAATCTGTGAGGATTTTCGTAAGTAAGCTAAAACTAGCCATTAATTATATACGGTGTTGGCATTAGTTTTTATTGTAAAATCTCTAACTTTAGGATAATTGATATTCTGTCTTAATTAGATTTTTGCACTTTACCCAAGTTCCAGTTTCAGGAATAGTATTGTTAGCCCTGTCAACTTTAGAATGAAAAACATTCCATATTTTTTTAAAATGTTCATTTTCTATTTCGGTTGTCCAAGTTGAATCACGCCAAGAAGTCGCCCATCTTTTAGCCATAATTTCAAATAAGTTTTGATTGTAAGAAACGACGAGGGTAGTGCAAATAGATGCAATATTCTGTAATTGACCATAGCCAATAGTAATGAATTGCTCCTTGCTAGAAGATGGTAAATTTAACATCAGAGCATTTTTTCCTGCTAATATTCTAGCTGAATGGACTATTCCATGTCTTAGTTCGCAAACTTTATTGAATTCATTAAGAATTGGAACTAAATCACTATTATTTAATTCTAGCCCAATATACTTACGTGTCATTTCTATAATTTTTTTTGAATCTGAAAACGATACATGTTCAAATGCACCACGTTCTATAGATTCATTTGGATGCCATAAAACAGAGCCAAAGTTGATGTTGTTTTCAGCAGCTTTTTTCTTTGACTGAGGACAAAGTATAATCATTTTGCCTAATATAGATCGAAAATAATTTTCTGTACTTGAGATTATTGCAATAGCATTCATTGATCCATGCCAATCTGTTGAATTAATAGTTGGGGAACTAAGGGATAATAATAATCTAACCTCATTGTAAAAATCATCAATTGGTGCATTACCAGAGTTTGGTTTATCTTGGACGAAATCAGCAAGACTCCCAAGCTGTTCCTGGCCTACAGTCTGTGATATAAATTTTTTCCAATCCATTAAGCAAAAAATTCTTCAGCGTAAGACTTTATTCTATTTGCCCAAACAGGTCCAATTTGAGGCACCATTCGCAATTGTCTATTATCAGTATCCATCAATAAGTCTTTTATGCAGTTTATATTTGAATTTTCTTTAATAGAGTTTGCTCTGTTAATGGTAATTGGTAATAATGTAATATCTTGTTTAACAATACTCTCAAATATTGAAGCATCTTTTAATTTTGTTCCGCAACTAGAGCAAAACTTAGATTCTTCTGAAATTCTTGGTGTATTGCAATTAGGACACGCAGGTAATGAAAGCTTAAACGTTGTATCGACATCCAATTCAGATAGTATACCACTGACAGAATACCTTGGGTAATGGTGGTTTGGCCTATTTTTAAAAGCAATACTATAGTTTTCTACATTTACACCTCTACTACTGAAAAATACATTACGATCTATAATACCTGCATAATGTAATTCATAAAGTTCATAAACACCTTTGTCACCGCGATTACTTATACCTTGATTAGAAACTAATCCAGCATATTGAAAGAATCCTAAAACTTTTGTCAGTTCTGATGGGACAGGACGTTGTATAGCAATTATAGTACTCTGTTTTTCTGGACGCCCGCCTTTGTTAAATTCTTTATTGATACTGAGAAAGCGCTCATAAATACTTCCTCCAATATCTATGAATTTTTCATACATAGGAAGTTTTATACGTAATGAATCGTAAATCTGATATGTGCGATTAAAATTATCTTTAATTACCCTTAAAACTTCTTTGTTTGAAAGCTTAATTGTAAAGTTAGTATCAGAAATATCTGATTTGTAAAACTTTGAAATCATGTTTAGTAATGACCTTGGTATTCCATAAGCAGCGAAACAAAGTAAATTTAAATTGTTTTTTGTTTCTAAAAGTTTATTAAATGTATGTTCTCCAATTCTTGTTTTTAACAATGAATGCATAAATTCAAGATAACCTTCTGAAGTAGGCTTTAACCAAACGTCTATTTCTTCAGCATCATGCCCAATGTGAAATGAAGAAGAGTAATTTGTTACTCCTGGGTATACAGCTGCTTTTGGTGAAATAACCTTTGTTTTAACTTCTCTAAAAAATTCAAAGAAATCTTGTTGTTGCTCCGAAGAGAAAGCATGACCAGCATCATCTAGTAAAAGGACGCATCTAGTTAAATTTAACTCTTTGACTACACTTTCTATAGTGTCAATTAATGTAGAAGAAGTAAGCGTCTCTGCCTGAATTTCATCAATATTTCCTAGTTCTAATAATTTGATTATTGATTGAATTCTACCTTTGTTTTTAAGTGGTTTGATATTAAAATCTTTGAAGTTTTTATTTTCTAATGATTCATACAGACCGAAAAGAACTTTATATAACAACCATTGGTTAAACCAATGTGCTGCGTTGGTATTATTTCTGTATAAAGGTTCTAATTTTAGAGAGGATTTATAATTTACATAAATAGGTAATGCTTTTGAGTTAGAATCATTAAGCAGTTTCTGATTAACTTTAAGCAATAATGTTGTTTTTCCACATCCTCTGGGACCTGTAATTAGTTTTGCTCCTGCTTGACTAAGTTTGCGAATAATATTTCCTTCCTCATGCAGTGTCGTTGACCATTTTTCAAATGAGTCTTGTGAAAGGTATTCAGCTTGTTCAGTAAAAACTTCTTCGTTAATCATCAATATTTATCTTTTATTTTCATAAATATAAAATATACTCAATGTATACTAGTACTTTTGTGTTTAAATTAATGCCAACAAGCGAGTAAAGTGCACTGCTCACAGTGAAATGAACTATACCCTAGCTTGCAAAACAAATATAATAAATTAACTCACAAACACATAAGACTGTAAAAAATAAATTTCAAGTACTGGTTGTATCGGTTTTTTAGCAGTTATTGTAGTTTAAGAAGTACTACTACGATTGCAACGAAAAAAGCCATTGGTTTTCACCAATTATTTCAACATTATCCACACTGTACACAAAAGTTAAATCCCTTTTCAAACTTTCTAATTTATTGAAATCTCCTTCATTTAGCTTAATATAACCGCCTTCGAAAAATTTGTAAAGAATTCCGTCTATGGATAATTCATAATCAGCATTTAAAATGGTTTGAACTGCAGTTCCTAAAATTAAATTATTGTGTGTCACTTTTGTTATTGTTTTTTCAAAATGGCTGTTTTCCAGATAAAGGTTTTATTGGTAACCGTTTTAAAATACTCTGACATAGCCTACATAAGGCAAAGCAGGTAGATCATCTACTATATCAGGTATTACTATAGCTCCAATGTCAAAAGAGCTTTTCTTTGAGAGAATTCTAATCCCATGAATGCCAAAATAAAAGCTATTTGGAATCACATAGTTCTCTGAGAGAATTGCAATACTCTTGCTGATTCTATGAGTTCCTGAAATCATAATGGCTGGATAATCCGATAATTCACCGTCTAATAGACCATAGCCTGCTCCAATGGATAGGTTTGTCTCAGACTGTCCTAATGTAAAAACTCCATACCCTAAGGTCGCAATACCCTCAGCAGCAAAACCTGCCATGATAATCCCACCACCAACATAAATATTATCTGAAACATCAAACCCTACTTTAGGGGTGAGAAACCAAATTGGAGAGCCAGTTACCGTTGAAATGAACTCAAAACCACCGCCAATTGATATGTTTTTCGTTACACCATAATTGAAGAAGTTTGTTGTAACTAAGATGTTTTGATAATACCCTTTCCCTTTTTTTATGGGGATTCCAGATGGCCCAAAAAAATATCTCGTATCATGTGGATTGGCGAATTCAAATTTCCCCTCATAATCATAGTCCTCAATCGCACTTACCTTTGAGGCAATCAAATTAATTTCTCCATTAACCGTCTTTAAAACAATTGTTTCACCTTCTCTTTTTAATATGTTACCTATATATTCATCACCATTTTTCATTTTAATAACAACAATCTGTTCTTGTTTTAGTGAGTCTGTTTCAGTTTGAGAAAATAAATTGTTGAAAGAAAAAGTCAGAAGGCATATTATGAGTGTTTTATGCAGTATTTTGTTCATGATTATTATCTTTTTTTTGGTAACGCCTGGCTATATTTCTGTTTGCATTAGCGCACAACTGTAATTAGATAACCGCCAAGCCATTGTTTAGCTAATGTAGTCATTTTAAGTTTCTAATCTATGGTTCGGCTTCAGTTTTTAGACTGCTAGACTATTCATTAGTAAATGCAAATTGAATATAGGTCTTAACAACTGCTTTCTTTTTTATGAATAGTGGTCGAAGTGTGGGTCATTCAATTTTTGAGCTTTCTTTCATTTTGGCTTGATACAACTGCGCAGCACATCATGACTACCTTAAAAAAGTAAACACTTAGGAATAAAACGAACCATCCCGAAAGCTTTCGGGTCAAGACCCGCGCAAACAGATGAATTCATCCTGCGCAAAAATAACCGGATAACTATCGGGAGTGGCCGAGTGATTTCCTTGGTTTCCACCTGCGGAACTTCTCGGTCTTACTAATGTTTTTACTTGAATTCAAACATTTCTTTCTGAAGGATCGGCATCTTCCAATACTTTAATTTCTTCCACAAAATCGTTGTACAGTGGCCTGGTTCTCCAGTAAAAATCGCCAATCTCCAGTGTAGTGGGAGGAAAAGCCACGACCTGTACCGCTAAAATCTAAAGCAAAAAATGTTCTCGGTTAGGTTAATCCTGAAGTTTTAAATGACTTTAAATCCTTCTCTATTGTCCGGTTTATTTTCTTGTAAAAGCATAAATGAATCCATCAGCAGCGTCTTCAGCAAGCAATAACTTATTGCCATCAACTATATACTTGTAGCTACTGTGTCCTTTAACCCATACTATGTATTTGAAACTTCCTGTTTCATTTTTAATAATTGTGAATCGAGCCTTTTCTTTTTTACTTGACCCCTTATAAACTTTATAATATCCCTTTTCTGTAAATTCAATCCAACTATTCTCGTCAAATAGATTACTCCCTCCACCGCCTGAGAAACCTCCACTATCAAAATTATATTGCCATTGCCCAAATATAGCTTTTGCTTCAGCATCTGGGGTGTCTATTTTTTTACAGCTAACCGTTGTAATCAAAATAAATAGAGTGAAGAATATTAGTTTTATATTCATTTATTAAATTATTTAAATTCACTTTCGATACAAACTTTGTAAGCTATAAACATTGCACTTGCTTGTAGTTGACGGTTGAGTAAATTATTTTGTTAGCATTAGTTTTTATTTGTTGCTACTTCAATAGCCTTTTCCAGCTGTTCGTCTTTCCCAGCTACAAGTCCTTCAATTGTGGGATTCACAACAACATCAATTTTAATTCCAGTCCGCTGGGTTTCAGTTCCATCAGGATAAAAGATCCCGACTCCAGTAATTCTAGTTGGAATACCACCAGGCATTTTGAATTCAGTCACGTTTCCGTCAGCTCCTGATGTCTGACTTCCTACAGTGACTACATTTTCTCCAGTCTGTAGCCACATAGCGGTGAACTCCGAATTGCTTTGGGTGGATTCATTGACCAATAGGATTACTTTTCCTTTATAATCAGGGATGTTTTCTCCTTTCTCAGAGTTTCCCTTGGTCCATATGTATCTTCCTGGGTAATCAAGACATGGATGAATACTGGAATAGAAATGAGATTCCTTGGAAGTAATGAATTTGGCTAGTAACTGACTTGTTTTGTTCAAGCCATATCTTAAATCTATAATCAAAGAATTGGTGCTTAGTACATTTTTGGCGATATCGTCAAATTCTTCTTTTTCTATATTCCCAAGATTCAGATAACCTATATTGTCTTCAAGAATTTGAAATTTCTGTATGTTTTTCGGAGTTTCTTTATTGATTTCAGACCATTCATACCTTTTGATAGTTTTGGTTTGCTCGAATTGGTCACGCTTAAGAATAACTGTGATTTCATCTGAATTTCCTTTGAAAATGAATACGTGAGCTTTTGCCAATTGAGCTGGTACGTTCGAGCCCATTATGTATTTTCGGTTTTCATTGAATAAATCTTCAATGCTTTTCC
>JAWWDX010000163.1:0-6671 GCA_033719695.1 Putridiphycobacter sp. | reverse complement strand
GCCGACGTGGCTAGAAAAAATGCTGAGTTAGATGTCGAGAATGCAAGTGTTCAAATAGTCAATCGCGCCAATCAAAGTATTTGGGATCAAGAAGATCAGGTGTATACAACACAAAATACTGCTGAGCGGATGGATAGTGAGCGATTTGAGGCAACGGAACAAAGTGATGTACCGCGACAAAAAATGGAGAACATGGTGGCTGAAACAACGGCAGATTTAAAAAATTACAGTGAGCGTCGTGAAGATCAAAATAACGATAATGCTTATAACACAAATGATGCTGTGAATAAATTGAATGCTAATATGTTTGAGGCAAATAGAGAGGCAGATGCCGGTAGAACAGAGATGGAAACGGTTGATTCAGAAGTTGCGAGATCAATTTTGGTGGCCAACTTAAAACAGGCCGATAAAAATCAAACGCAAGTTCAATTGACAAACGAGGCTATTACTGATTTAAAAGAGGACCAATCGCAGTCACATCAAAATAAAACAGACAAGTTGTATGAAGATACAGAAACTATTCTTGAGAATTTTGATGATATAAAAAGTAATCGTCTTCAAGACGAAGCGCTTTCTGAAAACAGTATTCATAATGCCACTAGTAAAATAAAGGCAGCTTCTATCACGTCAGAAAACAACGCCATTAAAGCGAATACAGCTGCTGAAAACAGTGCAGATGAAATTAGTTTGAATCAAGATATTGTACTAGAAGAACAAAGGCAAGTTGAAAAAAATAATGATCTTGTATTGAATGCAACGGAAGACATCATTATTTCTTTAAGAGACATTGATGTTAATAATGTGACACCAGCGGTTAAAAACGAACTTGGCACAATGTATCCAGAAGGTGTAACCGAGGAAGTTTATCAACAGAAAGATGAGGATGGATACTTAATTAGTTATGTCATACGAAGGGTAGTTGTAAAGGGTGGTGAAGGAAATGTGTACGAGAAAACACAAATGAAGCATGGTATTTCATACACAAAAAATGGGCAAGCAATATCAGAATACACATGGCAAGACCAAACGGAAGACGCGAGTTTAACATATCATTAATAACCATTTTACTAATTCTTCCTGTATTGGGCTGCACCGATAGTGAAGTCCCTCGATCGGTCAAGAATGATCAACCAACTAATTCAGGCATTTCTGTCTACGGACAAACGCAAGGCACTACATATGCAATTATGTGTAACGACCGTATTAGGTTTACTAAACGTGAAATTGATAGTGTACTGCACGGATTTGATTTAGCGTTAAGTACCTATATACCAAATTCAATCATTTCTCAGTTTAATAATGCTTCAGCAGGCGCTTTTTACTACACCGATTCAGATGGCTATTTCAATGAATGTGTTGAACTTTCTCAATCTGTTTATGAAAGCACAAATGGTGCATTTGATCCATCTGTTTTTACCTTGCTAGAAATGTGGGGGTTTTTAAAAGATGTTGAAAATATTCCTGATTCAATAGACATACGGAATGCATTGAAATATACGGGTTTTAAAAAAGATTATCACTTTATTTTTAAACCATCTCAGATAGATAGTCTGCCATCTAAAATTACAAAACGAACACCAGAATTTAAAATGGTATTTAATGCTATAGCTCAAGGTCAAGCTGTGGATGTATTATGTGCCTATTTAGAAAAAAAAGGTGCTAAAAACTACTTTGTTGAAATTGGTGGAGAAGTGCGGGTTAGAGGTGTCAATGATCAAGGTAATATATGGACGATTGGCATTGACAAACCCGTAGCGAATAGTATTGCTAATAACCGAGAGCTTATCAATATTATTGCATTAGATGGCAAAGCAGTTGCTACGTCTGGTAATTACCGACAATTCTACGAGAAGAATGGTGTGAAATACGCGCATACCCTGAATCCAAAAAATGGCTACCCTGTCAATCATAGTTTATTAAGTGCAACAGTTGTGCATGAGTCCTGTGCCTTAGCTGATGCATACGCAACGGCATTTATGGTTATGGGGTATGAAAAGACAAAAAAATTCGTTGAAACCAATTCCGATTTAGGTTTAGATGTTTTTTTAATTTATAATGATGAAGCAGGTGCATTGGTGACCTATGCCAGCGACGGATTTAAAGCAATAATTAAATCATAAAATATGCCATTGATAAAACAATCGAATATCGACTTTATGGTCGAATTATCTGAGAATAATAATAGAGAATGGTTTGCAGATCGAAAGAAACAGTACGAATCAGAACGTGAAAATATCATAGCTTTTGCAGATGAATTGCTCAAAAAAATGCAAGTCCACGATAATATAGAAACCCCTAGTGGTAAAAAGAGCTTATTCCGTATATACAGAGATGTTCGTTTTTCAAAGAATAAAGCACCCTATAAAACACATTGGTCAGGATCCTTTAAACGTGCAACTAAATTATTGCGAGGGGGATATTATTTTCATATAGAACCTGGAAATAGTTTTATTGGCGGCGGATTCTGGGGGCCAGAACCTAAAGATTTAAAAAAAATGCGCTATAATATAGCTGAATTTGAAACTGAGTTTAGGGCAATCTTAGCCGATAAGCAATTCATCAAACAGTTTGGAGAATTGGAAGGAGAACAGCTAAAAACGGCACCAAAAGGTATTGATAAAGCCCATCCAGCCATAGATTTATTACGCTATAAACAGTATTTATTGTCTCGTCGATTCACCGACCAAGAAGTACTAAATGATAATTTCGTCAATGAAGTAAATAACTGTTTTAAAGCCATGAGGCCATTTTTTGACTTCATGTCAGAAGCGCTGACAACTGATGAAAACGGAGAATTAGTTGTCTGATATTATTGATATTTATCCTTCCAAAGATTTAATATAGTTTGTGCTATTTCTTGTTCTCTTTTTGAGCTGCCAGCTTCAAAAAAAGACGTCCCACTAATATTATCCGGTAAAAATTCCTGATTAATAAAATTATTCTCAGATTGATGAGCGTATTGATAATTATTACCATATCCTAAATCTTTCATCAGTTTTGTGGGGGCATTTCTGAGTGCAAGAGGTACTGGTAAATTGCCTGTTTTTTGCACCATATCTTGCGCGTGATTAATGGCCATATAAGCTGCATTACCTTTAGGGGAGGTTGCTAAGTAAATGACACATTGAGACAGAATTATTCTACTTTCAGGATAGCCTATGACGTTGACGGCTTGAAAACAATTGTTGGCCATAACCAAAGCATTCGGATTCGCCAAGCCTATGTCTTCAGCAGCTAAAATTAGTAAACGTCTAGCAATGAATTTTGGGTCTTCTCCGCCACTTACCATTCTAGCTAACCAGTACACAGCTGCATTTGGGTCACTCCCTCGTATTGATTTTATAAATGCCGAAATAATGTCATAATGATTTTCGCCATTCTTGTCGTAGATAGGCAAATTGTTCTGAATGATTGATTTGACGGCAGCATTGGTGATAATTATTTCTGCTTCATTTATTTGAGAAACCACCATTTCAAGCGCGTTTAACAATTTTCGCGCGTCACCGCCTGAAGTCATTAAAAGCGCATCTGTTTCTTCAAGCGATATCTTTTTTGTGCTTAATATCTTATCGTTTTTGATCGCATTTTTGAGCAAATAAATTAACTCCGCTTTACTATGATGTTCAAGTGTGTATACCTGACACCTACTAAGCAAGGCAGAAATGACTTCAAAAGAAGGGTTTTCTGTAGTAGCGCCAATTAAAGTAATTAAACCTTGTTCAACCGCTCCTAACAATGAATCTTGTTGTGACTTCGAAAATCGGTGAATTTCATCTATAAACAGAATGGCATTTTGCTCACCAAATAGACCTTGATTTTTTACTTTAAGAATAATTTCACGAATATCTTTAACGCCAGAATTGATTGCACTTAAATTATAAAAAGGTCTTTTAACGGTGTTAGCAATTATTTGTGCCAGCGTTGTTTTTCCAATGCCAGGAGGCCCCCATAAAATCATGGATGGAATGTGCCCCGAATCAATTGCTTTCCGCAATCCTGATTCAGCACCTAAAATATGTTTCTGACCTATGTAGTCAGCTAATGTTTGCGGCCGCATGCGTTCAGCCAAAGGTGTAAAGCTCATTTTATGCGTATTTTTACTACCATTTAGTTTGTTACCATGGCCATGTTTCTAAATATGGACATTTAATACTTTCCAAAATTAGGCGTTTTGTTTGTAATTTATACAAAGTTCGTTATCGCTTCCGTCGCTCATATTTTGACATTATTTATTCGGTGCTAAAATCAAACAGTTTTTTTATACTTTGGTGAGTATTAAATACTTATTAATATAGGTCCATGTTCAGTATAAATGTCAATAATTTGCCAATCAAACTTTATTTTGGTAGTTGGTAAGCATCACAAATTTATAAGTATAAAGTACATTCAGTTGTAAAAAAACTTAATTAATTCCAATTTACGGCAATTAATGGTGGATTGTGATTAGGGTTATGCAAACAATATTATTTTTGTACGTGTGAAAATAAATAGAAAAGTAATTCGTATAGGTGTAGTTTGGCTGAGTGCTTTATTAGTTCATGCGTGTACATTACCAAAGGCTTTCGAAGCCATTGATGTCTATAATTATTTTCAAGCAAAAAAACTATTTGAAAGAGCCGAAAAGCGAAACCCTGTTGCTGCAAAATACGGGCTGAGTTTAATTCAGCAACGTAATGATAACCCCTTTAGCAATATTGATTCAGCCTACCAGAATATTACTTATGCAGTGACGCGTTATGATAGTTTAACAGAAAGAAAAAGGGAACGTTATGCTACATTGGGCGTTACTAAACAAAGTCTATTGGCACAACAGCGTGTTATTGCGTCAAATATGTACAAAAGAGCTTTAGATGCAGGAACAGAGGAGGCCATGCAACTTTTTATTAATCAAAATTTTTCAAGTAGTTTAATACCTGACGCTATTTTTGTAAGAGATAGTATTGCTTTTTATACCGCTTCTGAGCAAAATACAGCTGCAAGCTATCAAGCGTTTATTAATAAATACCCTAATTCTGTGTACTATGAAGAAGGAACTAAAAAATTAGAGCGACAATTGTATGCTGAACATACTGCTGGGGAAAAGCTGACAGACTATATCAGTTTTATTAAAAAATACCCAAATAATCCTTTTGTAATTGATGCTGAAAATCAAATCTATAATATTGAAACCGAAAGTAGAACGGCTGCTAGTTATGAACTGTTTATTAATAGGCATCCTAAAAATAGAAACGTAAAAACAGCGTGGCAGCAATTATACGACGCCTACTTAACTGAAAACATTTCAAGCAATGCCATTGCAGATTTTATTAAAAAGTATCCAAACAGTCCATTTATTAGTGATATCGAAAATGACTTGGCCCTTTCCAAAACTGTATTCTATCCTGTTCAAAAGAATGGTATTTGGGGATTCAAGACGAAAGAGGGGAAATACATCATTGACCAGGCGTTTGATTATGTTGAACCTTTTTCAGAAGGTTTAGCTTTGGTATTTAAAAACGATAAAGTTGGTTTCATCACAAAGACAGGTCAAGTAAAAATTGCGTTTCAATTTGACGACGCTTTGCCTTTTAGTGAAGGATGTGCGGTTGTGGAGGTAAATGACTTGTACGGACTAATTAATAGACAAGGGGATTTCATTATATCGCCAACATTCGATTATCTTGGGACAGTTAAAAATGGGTTAATTCCATTCCAAAAAGACGAATATTTTGGCTATTTCGATAAGAAAGGTCAAGTACGCATTCAACCCATATTTGAAGAAGCATATGATTTTTCTAATGGAGTTGCCAAAGTGA
Source organism: Putridiphycobacter sp. (assembly GCA_033719695.1). GTDB lineage: Bacteria > Bacteroidota > Bacteroidia > Flavobacteriales_D > Crocinitomicaceae > Putridiphycobacter. Next base: position 876 of record JAWWDX010000163.1, on the reverse strand, counting down.
GTCTTAACAATTTTTGGGGCTTGATTAATACCGCTGGCCAGTATGTATTTGAACCAGTATTTGAAACTTTAATTGAAATTAACGACTCATCTTTCGTTGCTGAGAAAAAGGAGGCATTTGGACTGATTTCAATTGAACGCGACACCATATTACCTTTTGAATATGATTATATTGGCGAACCTTACAATGGCTATTACCTAGTTACTCAGAACGATTCTTTTAATTATGTTAATGTGCAGTCTAAAGAATTACTTTTACAAGCATGGCAACCCGTTTATCCAGAGTATAAAATTCTAGCACGATACCGCAAAACACCCATACTTGTAGCTTCCAATGAAGGTTATAACTATATGCAAAAAGATGGCAAACTAATATTTAAACAACCAAAGTCCGCCTTAGGTGTGTATAGCGATTTGATAGCGTTTGAAAAAGAAGGGCAGTGGGGATATTTAACTCCAATCCCAGCTAAAGAGCAAATAAAGCCGCAGTTTGACCGAGCGAACTCTTTTGAACATGGCCTTGGAATTGTCTCATTGAGTCCACTTTGGGGCATCATCAATAAAGATGGAAAATTTCTTATAGAAGCCTACTACGAAGATTTACAGTTTCTAAACAGCGATTTATTGCTGGCAAAAGGTAAAGGAAATTACGGACTACTTAGTGTGGTGGGAGATACCATTTTACCATTTACTAGTGCAAAAATCGAACCTTTTGATGAAAATATGGTAAAACTAAGTAACAAAGACAATGTAAGTTACTATAATTATAGACTTAATTATTGGATAAAAAAAGAAGAGTAGTGGATCGATTTTTAATTTATATCGAAAAATACAAATTTGCCATCCTGGGCACATTATTGGTCCATATCCTTATCAT
>JAWWDX010000162.1:0-6724 GCA_033719695.1 Putridiphycobacter sp. | reverse complement strand
CGTACCATTTTTTCGCAACGCTTCTAAATTCCTGCCACTCCCCATAGACCTGCGGGTCGGTTTCTTCACGTAATTCGACCTATTATCAACATGGGCAGCATGATGCTTTTTCGGAATAAGCAATTCTATCTTCTGGCCAACTAGTTCAGTATTTGTGTAACCAAAAAGCTCTTGTGTCCGAAAATTCACAAACACAATAACGCCAGATTCATCTGTTATAATCAATCCCTCTTCAATACTCTTGAAGATTAATTTAAAAAAATGATTATTTTCCTCAAAATTAATATGATTATGGTTTGTCATTTTAAATAATGATTTTTGATAGCTTAAAGTTAAAACTTCCTACTTAATTTTGTCCGAATTTAATTGATTATTAATGGCCCATTGCTTTCATTGCGGAGATAACTGTGAAGAAATCGTACATTTTGACGACAAAACCTTTTGCTGTGAAGGATGCAAAACAGTATATGACATTCTCAACTTATCAAATCTTGACTCATATTATAATATAGATGAAACAAGTCCGGGTATTAAAGCCAATAAAACTTTTAGAGGGAAATATAATTTTTTAGACCTTCCTGAATTCAAAGAAAAATTAATTCTTTTTCAAGAAGGAACCACTACTAAAATCAAGCTTTTTCTCCCCCAAATACACTGTAGTTCTTGCCTATGGTTACTTGAACGACTTGACAAATTAGCGCCCGGCATCATTTCTTCTCATGTGTTTTTTGTGAAAAAAGAAGCAGAAATAGCCTTTAATAATAGCAAAATATCACTTAAACAAGTTGCTGAATTACTGGCTTCTATTGGTTACCCTCCTGCAATCACACTCGAAGATTACGACAAAACTAAAAAAGCGAAATCTAATAAGTCGCTTATTTTTAAAATTGGTCTAGTTGGTTTTTGTTTTGGGAATGTAATGCTACTTAGTTTCCCTGAATATTTAGGAATTAGTGACCGTGACAAAGATTTTCAAACCACTTTCAACTATCTAAATTTATTATTTTCTATTCCAGTTTTAGTATACGGTGCTAAAGACTATATTATTTCAGCCTATAAATCAATTAAAAATAAGCGTGTTAATATTGATGTACCTATCTCAATTGGTATTTTTGCTTTGTATTTGCGTTCGCTGTACGAAGTAGTTTTTGAACAGGGTGCTGGTTACTTCGATTCTTTTATTGGCTTAATTTTTTTCCTTTTACTTGGAAAATGGTTTCAGCAGCAAACCTATAGCGCAATCAATTTTGAGCGAGATTACAAATCTTATTTTCCAATTGCTGTTACAAAAATAAGCAATGCTATTGAAGAAATTATTCCTTTGAGAAAAGTGGAAGTTGGAGATGTCTTAAGAATTAGAAATAATGAGCTCATCCCGGCAGATTCAGTTATGAAAAATGGTAACGGGCAGATTGACTATAGTTTTGTTACGGGCGAATCGATAGCCATAGAGAAAAAAAGTGGCGACAAATTATATGCAGGTGGCCGACAAACAGGAGAAGCCATAGAAATAATTATTGACAAAAAAATAGAAAATAGCTATCTCACTCAATTATGGAACAATCCCATATTTGACACCAAGGCCGAAAAAGAAACTTTGACAGACGTTATTAGCAGACGATTCACAATTCTCTTACTAGCCATAGCAGCCATAGCAGGTATTTATTGGTACCTCACCGAACCTGGTCAAGCAGCATTTATTGTTGTTTCAATATTGATTGTAGCCTGCCCTTGTGCCATTGCGCTTTCAGTTCCTTTCACCTATGGAAATGGTATTCGCGTATTTGGTCGCAAAGGGTTTTATTTACGTTCAGTACATGTTATTGAGCCTCTAGCAAAAGTTAGTGACATTGTATTTGATAAAACTGGAACAATCACCCAAAACAACTTAAATTCAATACGATATGAAGGCAAAACTTTATCCAGTAAAGAAAAAGGCATCATTAAACGGTTGACCGCAAATTCAGCTCATCCGCTAAGTAGACAAGTTTCTGGTTTCATTGCTGAACTGCATGTAGATGAAGTTCATGATTTTGAAGAAATCCAAGGTAAAGGCATAACTGGCACAGTAGATGGAATGACTTTCAAAATTGGTCATAAAGACTGGATAGGAGCGAGATTTGACGATCAGAAAACAAGGGTTTGCGTTTCAGTAAACGATCAGATTAAGGGCGCTTTTGTTATCGAAAATTTTTATCGCGAAGGGCTTGTTGATTTATTCAACAATTTAGATTCAGCCAAGTACAAACTGCATATTTTGTCGGGCGACAATGAAGCTGAGCGCGAAAAGCTCACGCAATTTATGCCAGCAGGAACGGTTTATCACTTCAATCAGAAACCAGAAGATAAACTAGCTTATATTGACGCATTACAAGCTAATGGAGCTTCGGTGATGATGCTAGGTGACGGCTTAAATGATGCCGGTGCCCTCCAAACAGCTGATATCGGTATTAGTGTGGTGGATGATGTGTATTCATTTACGCCTTCGTCGGATGCGATAATTAATGGCGACAAATTAAAACATTTGCATGCATATATAAAATATGCCAAGTACAATATGACGGTGGTAAAGTGGAGTTATGTGTTTTCATTATTCTACAATATTATTGGTTTAAGTTTTGCCATTACTGGACATCTAAAACCCCTTATTGCCGCTATACTCATGCCTTTGAGTTCAATTACTGTGGTATTGTTAGTTACTATTCTCACTAATTTGAGGGGGCGAAAACTTGAGTAATTTTCATGATAGATTTAGCACTCCACCACCCTCAAGTTCGCTGTGTTCAAAGCTTTCATGAACTGGTTTCAACACCTCTTCACGGTGACAAAAATGCTATCTGCTGGTCGCGGCAACTAGTAGGTGATTTTTCAGAAATCATTAACAAAGTAGCTTTCGAAGGTAATATGACAACCCTTGATGAAGAATCACTGATGGCCTTATCGTTAAGTAAACAAGGCACATTGGCACGTGAAATACTAATACACGATTTAAACTTGTTGAAATCGATTGGTGCAGCTCCCGTATTAAATATTATCAAAAGTTACGATAGGGATGATAGTACTTCGTTTTTTCCTACGGATGTCTATTCATTTCATGTCGATCAGGCTCCTGTTCCCGTCGACACCTTTTTATGCACCTACTATGGAAATGCGAGTGAAATTTTACCTAATGAGCAGGGTATTCAAAAAATATTGGTGCCAGAAATACGTTCGCAATTGAAAGAAATTTATGGCGGAAGTGAATATGGTTTCGAATCTTTTTTGAGTGATTATTTTTACGACCTCCATTACCAAGCCAAAAGTGATGCGCAACCGTTTAGCCTAGGCAAAGGACATTTATGGAAGATTGCGACAGCCTATCCCAACAGTGCAGTCATGCCTTGCATACACAGGGCACCAATTGAAGGTGAAAACCAAAAACGACTACTGATAATTTGTTGAGGTAAAATTCCTTTAAAACAAGTATCTTTGCACCTAGAAAAAACAGACTTTAAATGATAGATTTTAGAAGTGATACCGTAACTAAACCTACTCCCGAAATGCTTGAATTTATGATGAAAGCACCCGTTGGAGATGATGTATTTGTAGAAGACCCTACCGTAATCGAATTGGAGCGGTACACTGCAAATCTATTTGGTTTTGAAGCTGGCTTGTATTGTACTTCTGGTACGCAAACTAACCAAATCGCTTTAAAAGTTCACACCCAACCTGGAGACGAAATCATTTGTCATGAAGAATCTCATATTTACCGATACGAAGGTGGCGGCATGATGATCAACTCGCAAGCTTCTCCTAGGTTTATTCGCGATAATAGAGGCCGTATTAAGCCAGATTTATTAGTAGATCAAATTAATCCTGACGATATTCATTATCCGGTTACTAAATTAGTTTCTTTAGAAGATACAGCTAACCGCGGCGGCGGAGCTGTATACAATTTTGACGATATTCTTAAAATTCGCACTTTCTGTCATCAAAACAATTTGAATTTACATTTAGATGGCGCAAGGGTATTTAATGCCCTTACTGAAAACGGTGTCACACCTTCAGCATATGGCGCTCCTTTTGATTCAATATCTATTTGTCTTTCAAAAGGCTTGGGAGCACCAGTAGGCTCAGTATTAGTAGGAAACAAAGAATTCATAAAAAAAGCGCGTCGGGTACGGAAATATCTAGGCGGTGGTATGAGACAAGCTGGTATTATTGCGGCTGGTGGTTTATATGCACTAAAAAACAACATCAGTCGCTTGGCAGATGACCATGCTAGAGCTAAAACATTAGAGTCCTTTTTTGCTAATGAGAATTGGGTAGACTCTGTGCTAGGAGTAGAAACAAATATTGTGGTGGTGATTCTTAAAAATCCACAAAAACAAGCTGACATCATTGAACAATACAAAAAAAAAGGTGTGCTTTTAATGGCTTTTGGAAAGGGGCGTTTGCGGTTAGTAACGCATTTAGATATTTCAGAAAAAGATATTGAAAAAGTGAAAAAAGTGCGTATTATTGGATAGCGTAGTAGACTGACCATAATATCCTTTTTACCACCGTACAATCACCGAAATTTTATTTTAATCTCATCTAAAATAAGATTATACTTTTTTTAGCGTTTATTGAACTTATCGGCATTCGTTCAATAGTTCCGATAGTTTTATATTTTTGCATCAAATTATACATTTCGAAAAAATGACGGCATCATCAAATTTTAACTCAAACGAATTGTTACAACTGCTCTGGAAAAAGCGAAAAACAATTGTTATTGTGACGGCAATTGCCTTTTTAGTTGGTATTGGTATATCACTCCTACTCCCAAATTACTACATGGCACGAGCCATTGTTTTCCCCACCAAATCCAATTCAGTAGATTTTAATAGCAATGCCAGAAATAGTGTTGTTGAATTTGGAGATGAAGCAGATGCAGAAAGATTGTTGCAAGTCCTTATTTCTCCTGAAATTAGAGATAGTTTAACCAAGGCATATGACCTATATAAACATTATGAAATTGAGCCTGATCAGTCAAATCCAAAATTTGAATTCCAAAAGGTTTATGAAAACAATGTGGTATTTAGCAGAACACGTTATAACTCCATTAATATTGACGTATTTGATAAAGATCCGCAATTAGCCACTGACATGGCTAACGACATTGTGCGATTAGTAGATACAGTGATGAATAGAATGATTCGTCAACGGGCTACTGGACCAATGTATGCTGTAGCCCATGAAGTTTCTTTAATTAGAGAAGAGATGAGCGACTACTCAGACCGATTAAAGGCTTTGAGCGATTCTGGTGTGGTAAGTAAAGACGAAAGAGGTGACTTATACGCTAATTTTTTAACTGCTAAAAAATCAGGAGATAATCAAACGGCACAAGAAATAAAACAAAAAATTGATGCTTCGCAACGATTTGGTGCCGACTACGATATTTATTCAAATCTTACTGAATTTTTCAGTTTGAGATATTCAAACATTCTAGATGTCAACGACCAAGCACGACAATATGCCGCTACAAATATCCAACAAACCATTCGCCATAGTAGTGCAGAGCTACCTGATAAAAAGGCCAAACCAAAACGCTCTATCATTGTCATATTAATCACTTTATCGGCTTTCGTTTTCACTGTATTTCTGCTTTTGGCAAAAGAACGCATTGCGGAATTAAAGGCACAAAACTAATTTGTTTTGAAAGCCTTGTTATCGAATAAATGGACTTATGTTTTGGCTACTATTTTTGTGATGGCCAATGGTTATTTGGTATACAACGGCAAATACTTACTAAATGTGCTGCCATTTGCTCTAATTATAGTTTATGTAGCGCTTTATCATTTTGAGTATCTCTTTTATTTTTTGGTGTTTTTCACACCCCTATCAGTTAATATTGAAGAATTTGTCGCTTCAAATGTTGGCTTGTTTCTCCCAACAGAACCATTGCTATTTGGCATGCTTTTACTCATCATATTGAATCAAATTCGACAAAATCAATTTAATTCGGCCATCTTAAAACATCCCATAAGCATACTTATTATTTTGCAGTTGTTTTGGATTCTTGTAACTGCAATTAATAGTGAACTACCGTTGGTTTCTTTCAAATTTTTACTAACGAAATTATGGTTTTTTATTCCCATCTATTTTTATGGTATATTGTTTTTTGCGGCAAATAAAAAGCGAATCTTTCAGTTTGTTTGGCTATTCATAAGTGCCATGACCATAGTAGTTTTATACACACTTTTTAATCATGCACTTAATGATTTTTCAGAACCCTCTGGCCATTGGGTAATGTTTCCTTTTTTTAAAGACCACACGTCCTATGGCGCTATTTTAGCCTTAGTCTTCCCCTTGCTGTTCGGTCTTTATGCGATTCATAAAGACAATGGATACACCAGAGCTGTATTATTAGTATTAATACCGCTTTTTACATTTGCTATAATTATGTCATACACCCGTGCCGCATGGGTTACTATTTTTGGTGCTTTCATTGTATTTCTGCTCATTAAGTTCAAAATTAAGTTCAAATACTTAGCGGTTATAGGACTAGCAGGCATAGCCTATTTAGCGGTAAACATTGTGCAAGTAGAACATGCACTAGAGAGAAATAATGCTGAACACGCTACTGAAAAATTAGATGAGCGTTTAGAATCGGTTGCAAACATCACTTCTGATGCGTCAAACTTGGAACGCATTAACCGTTGGACCTCTGCTGTTTTGATGTGGCAAGAACGGCCGTTCTTTG
>JAWWDX010000161.1:0-6836 GCA_033719695.1 Putridiphycobacter sp. | reverse complement strand
CCCCCCCCCCCCCTCCCCCGGGCGGCGGTAGTCGACGAAAAACACTTATTCGTCTAAAAAACGAAAAAAAACATTGAATAGCAAGCCATTAACTCATATAAACCTAGACTTAACAAGGTGTTGGCAATTATTTTAGCAATAAAAAAATTGACTTAGTAACTGACAGATTATACGTACTTTAAATGCTTAAATACATATACTATTAACAAAATTTAAAATTTTTGTTATGAATTAAACAATAATTTTAATCCAAATACTTATTGAAACCGTTTCTTATGTAATAATTAATGGAATTGGTAAGGAACGGTACAGTTCCCCTTAAAGTTCTTTCTACTAACTTCTACCAATTTGACCAGCTAATAAATAAATAACGGCCATTCTAATGGCGACACCGTTTTCTACTTGTTGTAAAATGATTGACTGATCAGAATCGGCCACATCACTTGTAATTTCAACACCTCTATTGATAGGTCCAGGATGCATGATGGTTATGCGTTTATCTAAACTATCCAACAGTTTTTTATCTAAACCAAATAGCATTGAATATTCTCGTAGCGACGGAAAATACTTCATTTCTTGTCGTTCTAATTGAATGCGCAGCATGTTGGCAACGTCGCACCATTCCAAAGCTTTTCGAAGGTTATGTTCAACCTTAACGCCTAATTCTCCAATGTATTTTGGAATTAAAGTTGTTGGTCCGCAAACCATTACTTCTGCACCTAACTTTTGCAAGCAATAAATATTTGACAAAGCAACGCGTGAATGCAGAATATCGCCTACAATCACTACTTTTTTACCTTTGAAATTTTCACCATGTTTTTCGCGAATTGAATAAGCATCTAGCAACGCTTGGGTTGGATGTTCATGGGTTCCGTCGCCAGCATTCACAACAGCAGCTCCTATTTTTTGACTCAGAAATTTTGCTGCTCCAGGGTTTGGATGGCGCATCACTACCATGTCTACCTTCATAGACAGAATATTATTAACGGTATCAACCAAAGTCTCTCCTTTCTTAACAGATGAACTTGCCGCTGAAAAATTGACAATGTCGGCCGATAATCTTTTTTCTGCCAATTCAAAAGACAAGCGTGTTCTGGTTGAATTTTCAAAAAATAAATTCGCTATGGTAATATCTCTTAAAGAAGGTACTTTTTTAATTGGTCGATTGATGACTTGCTTAAAATTATCAGCTGTTTTAAAAATCAGCTCAATATCTTCCTTGGTTAAGTCTTTAATTCCAATTAAATGTTTTACACTTAAATTATCCATTAGCCTTTATCATTTTGTGTAAACAATACTACCTTATCTTCGCCCTCTACTTCTTTCCATTCTACCGATACCCTTTCGTCGATTAGTGTATCTACAACTTTCCCCGTATAATCGGGTTGAATGGGTAAATGCCTTTTAAATCGACGGTCGATAAATGTCAGTAATTCAACTTTATTGGGTCTACCAAATGCCAGCAAAGCATCTAGTCCTGCCCGAATGGTTCTGCCTGAAAACAACACATCATCCATTAAAATAACGTTCTTATTTTCTATTTGAAAGTCAATATTTGTCACACTTGGTATAATCGGCTTTTCATGCCGTCTAAAATCATCTCTGTAAAAAGTGATATCCAATTGGCCGCAAACTAAATCAGTCTGTAAATCTTCTTCTAAAATTGATTTTAATCGTGACAAAACATTCACGCCTCTTGGTTGCAAACCAATTAATACTGAATTACTAAAATCTTGATGATTTTCCTTCAATTGACTAGCCAATCTCTGAAGGGTTATTTGGAAATGCTTACTGTTTAAAACTGTTCTTTTTTCCATGTTAAAGCGATTAAGCAAAAGTAATAGAAAACATTAATTTTAAGAACCTGTATGAAAATAATTAAGCGATTTTTTTTAAAAGACAAGAATTAGGACCATTTAAATAGCTAAAAGCGGCATTTAACATTTTTTTAATCGATAAACGCAATAATTCCCTTAATTTTGTGTTCAAGATAATAGATTAGTTTAAAATAAAAATCCCGGCTTCTAGTTTATTTTCTTTTTTTCATAGGGTTAACAAAGATTGGCGTAGACGTCAGAAATCAATTTAGGAGTCGGGATTCTTTAACCACCAACACGTTTAACCTTATAGCCATCTTTTGACAGGAGATCCATAATTTTCTGAACATGGTTACCTTGAATCATTATAACTTGGTCTTTAACTGATCCACCAACTCCACATTTAGATTTCAATTGTTTTCCTAAATCTTTTAAATCGTCATCTGTTCCAACAAAACCTTCTACTAGGGTCACTTCTTTGCCCTTTCTTTGTTTACGATCTAATATTACCTTCAAATTTTGCTGCTGAGCTGGTAATGTTTCTATTGTTTCTTCTTCTTCAAAATCAAAACTAAAATTTGGATTGGTTGAATAAACTACATTCACTTTCTTCTTTTTCTGCTTTGCCATTATTTTGTTATTTTTTGTGTAAAAACGACGTTATCTGATATGAAGCAATCAGGTTTATAAGCTATCGTTTGACGAATTTCCCCGTTAGATTTCCCTCCAAAAACACCCCATTTGAAAGGTGAATGAATTAAGCGTAATGCTGTATTTTCATCTATCACCCTAATCGGCAGCATCACATATTGAAAATTCTCTTGTTCAGCAATTTTTAAAACCTTATCCACATCAACTGCTTCTATACATTTATTCAGTGTATTTAAATTTTTCAATAACTCTCTATTCAAACTTCCTGCAATGATTAACGCTTTTTCTTCAATGTCAAAATTCAACATCATGCTATCAATTCTACTAGCAAAAATATCTAATGGTCGGTTGGCTTTGTTGCAAAAGCTATATGGTTTAAGGTCGAGGTAAATTTTCACTTTTCTATCTACCAGATAATTCAAAACTGTATCTAATCTGCAAATGCCATATTTTGAATTGTTGTGTTTAAGACCACTAACCACATCCCAATTATAGTCACTGATACAACCATTAAACTGTGGGGATGTTGTGATAAATGCGTCGTGATATAGAACCAAAACACAGTCTTTGGTCATTTGAATGTCAATTTCAACCCCTTCTGCTCCTAATACATCAACAGAATATTGAATAGCTTCAAAGGAATTAGCAGGAAAAACGGAACGTTCTTCATATAACGACATGCCAGCATGCGCAAAAACAAGGACATTTGGTTTAAAATCTGTTTTTCGACAACTACATACTAGCAGTCCGATCAAGATGGAAAACCAAGCCAATAGATATTTCGAAACTTGGATAAGCACTTTTTACTGTTATTTGCTGATTGTATAAATTTGAATTACTCATAATATAACCTACGCCTAATTCGTTAATGATTGCAATATTTTTTGATATTCTAACGCCCAAGCCATACTTTAAATTTACCTCCGATAATAATAAATTAGAGCTAGACTTTTCTTCTCTGTATGCTGTAAAACTGATGGCAGGGTAAAAGTAGACCTTGTCATGTATGGCTTTGAACTGATATTGATAACCAATTTGAGGCCCAATGACTGCGCTTTTAAAAAAAAGATTGTATCCGTACGTTTTTAAACCAAAATGAATTTGATGATTTTGGATATCAATGCCAATATTCGGATTAAAAAAAACACCAATTCGATTGTAGCCGGTTTCTAACGCAAATTGATGATTTTGTGCTTTGGCATTTGAAGTAAAAGCAAGTAACAATATTATTTTAAGATAGAACTTTAACATTAAAATATATATACCGGAATTGAATCTTGTTTTAAATCGTTTCTATCTTTTAATTTGAGTAAAAGCTTTTGCTCAATTTTTTCCTTCATTAGTTTTTTATTAGCATTGCTAACCTCAGGCTTTACTTTTAACAACATACTATAAGTTGTATCCAGAGCCCCATCAACAACTGTAAATTGATGATTAATAAATATATTTTCACATTCAGGGTAATCTATCTTAAAGTCTTGAATAATAGTTTTTAAACCTTGAGAAATTTGACTATTTTGAAGCTCAAAACGCTGTAATTTATTCGATAATTCATTTAGTTTTTGATCTTTTTCCATAACCAATGTTACCAACTCTTCATTCCCTCCGGACGCATTTTCTAAAGCATGTTTTAAACGTTCTTCAACAAACGATTTATAGTCACCAGCCTGAAAAACATTTAAATGAGCTCCCTCAAGGCCATAATTAAGCAGTTGTCTTTTCCAAATTTGTCGTGTATTATCGTCGATAATATCACCTTGAATGATAATATTGATGTACGAAGAATCGATATCGTACTTAATGTCGCTAGTAACCATACCCACTGTACTGGTTGTTATTACTTTATTGACATATTCAACAGCATTGGCTTCAAATATATTTTTTTTAGTCATTTTATAAAAAAGATAACCTGACGGAGCCACAACAACAAGCATAAAAACAACTATGTATGCCCTTACTTTTCGCTCCACTTTAGGGTCGACGTACTCACGTTTTGGAAAGTTAAAATATCTGACAATTAATAAGGTTGAGAGCGCTATTAAAACCGAATTAATTAAAAACAAGTAGGACGCTCCAAGAAAATAATTAAAATTACCAACTGCCAAACCATAGCCAGCAGTACAGAGCGGCGGCATTAGTGCTGTTGCTATGGCAACACCGGGAATGACTGTATCTTGTTTACCTTTTACAACTGCTATAACGCCGGCTAATCCTCCTACAAATGCCACTACAACATCAAGAAAGGTGGGCTCCGTTCTAATAAATAATTGATCGGTTACAGTGTCTATTGGGGAAATTAGAAAGTATAGAAAAGACACTGCTAAACTTACACCAACTGTAATTCCCAAATTTTTCAAGGATCGCACCAGTAGTGTAAAGTCATTAATTCCAATACTCACGCCAATTCCACGAATTGGTCCCATTAATGGTGATATAAGCATGGCACCAACAATGACTGCGGTGGAATCAACGTTCAAACCCACAGAGGCAATGGCTATTGAACACATTAAAATCCAAACATTGTAGCCTGTCATTCCTACCCCTTCTTTGGTTTCTTTAACAACTTCGGCGTAGCTTACTAAATCATCTTTAATAGAAAATACGCTTTTTATAAAGTCGAAAATATTACTGAGTATAGCAGAGGGTTCCTTTTCGATATGAAATTTAGTAGGATCCTTTTCAACGGGTCCTTTGTAATTCCCTTCTACCTTTGAAGCGGTGGGGTTATCTGATTCCTGATTTTCCATATAAACTTATCGAAGCAAATGTATCAATTTTACCAATTCTTTTTGATTTGTGGTATTCTCAAATGTATTTTTTATTTTATATTTTTCTATTTCCGTAAGGTGCCAACTCAGTGAAATTTGATCTTGTGGGTTTTTACGCAGTAGAAACGATATTTTATCAATTTTAACTTTCGATTTATTAGCAAAGTCAAAAAGTTCGCTGGCATTGTATTCTTGTGCATGCAGGTAATTTCCGTAGAAGTTCCCAACTGGCTGCATTAACCTGTCTTTTATTGACAATGTTTTTTTAGCGCCTATGTCGTAATCTTTACTGATATCTCTAATTTCCACCAACACAACGCCGCTTGTGTTAACGGCCAACCACTCTTGAAATGCTTCTATGTAGCGCATGGTTGTTTTAATGCCATAATTATCGCGTATACCAGCATCCATTGCCACTATTTCAGGACTGGTAGGTAAGTTAACCATTGGTAAAACATACGGAAAAGTTGCGTTTAACCTCAAGGCCGTTAAATAACTCAAAGCCATAGGGTCATTGTTCTTAAATAGCTTTATAAATTCAATATTCTCTGGACCAATGTCTTTGTTTTCAAAATCAATACCATTTAAAAAGCCGTATGGTTGCGAACCAATAATTAACCGTCTGCCATCATTAACAATCGTGGGCGATAGGACAATAAGAGGGATTTTGCTCATTTTTTCCGCTTCTTCATAATCCAAAAGTGTTTTTTTAAGCACACCCGACGTATTGTCATTTAAATCGTTTTCGAACACAAGTCCCCTATCCGCTTGGTATGATTTTCCTTGGTATTCATAATGGGTTCTTCTCAAAAAAAGATCGTTTGTTACCAGGGCAAATGACAAGCTATTGAGTAAATCATTGCCCATATTTTGGATAAAACTGGAATCTGACAGAAGGTCTACATCACCATTGGTTTGCAAATAAAGTTCACGGAAATATGCCGCCCCTAGCATTCCCCCAGAGGCACCTGTCATAAGATGAGTACTCTTCATGAACTTTCCGTCAAATGCACCATTTAATTTTTGCAAAACATTAAAGGTCCAAAGTGCTGCTCTTAAGCCACCTCCTGACGCATTAACTATAATCAATTTTGGCTTTTTTAAACCTTGTGCTTTACTGGCCTTTACTTTCCAAGCTTTCAAAATATTAAGATGATGATATAAATCGTCTTCCAAAATGGTATCGTTGTATTGAATGGCTTTTAATGTTTCTAACGAATACGGTGCTTTATAGCTGTAATCTAGACCAAAAGCATAACTCTTTATTGAAAAATAATTGGTGTTATTAGAGAGGTAATTAAAAAATATAGCTAAACCAACTATTACTGCCAATGTCCATTTTCGAAGCCATGAATATATAATGCTAAAAATCATAATTAGCAGAGTAAACAATAGTAAAATACTGGCGGCTGCTGGAATAATAAAGGCGTCTGTTTTTGAAAATAAACCTAAGCCTATAAAAGACAATACCACAATGATTTCAAAAAGTGTTGCGTTAAATTGATTTTGTTTAAGCACTTTCTCAAACATTTCTTGGTCGTAATGCTCGACATTTCTTGTTGCTTTAATTTGCACCAAACTTTTAAGGTAATACTTTGGG
>JAWWDX010000160.1:0-6839 GCA_033719695.1 Putridiphycobacter sp. | reverse complement strand
GTAAAACTAGGATTTACTTTGTATCGCCACTGAGCATAGGCTTGCACCAAAAAATCGGGATCCGTTGACTCATAATCCCATCTTGAAATGAACGTTGAAGTGGAATCCGATATTTTAGCTCTGATAGAATCCTGCATATTGAACATATAGGAGTCTACATTTAAACCATATTGAAAAAGATGTTTAGCATTTATTTTTCTATTGATGGCTAAATATCCACTCACTTTATCAATCACGTATCGATATGTCATCATGGTAAACGGGTCTGCTTGATAATTCCATGTTGAATCTGCATTTAGATCTCGTAAAATGTATTCGTGATTTGTCCGCTGGATTTCTTTTGAATAGGCCAGTGTTGCTTTTAAAAAGGTTTTAGAATTAATTGGCTTTGTATAACTTAACCCAGTAAAGTACATCTGTGTTCCAAAATATTGGTCTCGATCTTGTTCTCCAAATGCATCTTGTGCTGGTTTTTCTTGGTCGGAAATGATAATATCTATAGAGCTAGCTCCTCCAATACCGAAAAAAGAAATGGCGCCGCCTTTTTTTAATGGAAAATTAAACTTAAAAGCACCATCCCCATAAAGTGGTACAGCATCCGTTCCAATTGTAATCCCTAATTGTTTCATTAAGGTTAGTGTAGAATAGCGCCCTCCAATAAGATAACTTGCTTTAGAACCTGCAGACAAAGGACCTTCTACTTGAAACTCTGTCCCTAAAAAACCAAATTGTCCTGAAAATTCGTGAATGGAATTATTGCCACTTCTCAAATTAATGTCAAAAACGCCCGACAATGAATTACCAAACTCAGCCGGAAAAGCACTCATAAAAAAGTCGGAATTTGATAAGAACTTATTGTTTAATATAGCAACAGGGCCACCCGCAGATCCCGCAATTGCGAAGTGATTGGGATTTGGGATATCAACTCCTTCAATTTTGTATAGGACACCTAACGGCGAATTACCTCTAATAACGATATCATTTCTAGAATCATCAGCGCCTTGTGCTCCAGCAAAGTTTGAAACCATTCTTGCCGGATCCCCTCTACTGCCAGCGTACCTATTTGTTTCTTCAATCGTAAAACTTTGTGAAGAAACTGTAGCCATCTCATTAATAACCTCACCTCTTTTTGTCGCAACTACTTCAACTTCATTTCCTATCAAAGCAGATTCCTCAAGCTCAATGTTTAAAATTGTTTCTTTCCCTGATGTTAATATGACTGTTTTTATCATAGGATCGTATCCAACAAATTTATACTCTACATTGTGCTTTCCAATTGGTACATTTCTAACAGCATATTCCCCAGAAACATTAGATGTACCACCGTATATTTTACCCTCAATATCTAATACCTTAATTGTGCATCCAATTAGTGGCATTTTAGTATCTGCGTCTACAATTACGCCTCTAATATTCTGGGTAATATCTTGACCCGTTGCTAAGATTGGTATTAAAATACAAAAGACTAATAGGGTTTTTAAAAATGTCATATTTTCAAATTTTCTAGAACAATATAGTCATTTTTTTATTCTGACGTTTTCAAGACTCAGTGAAAACTTTAGATTATATTGTGTATTTAAACATTTAGTTTTCAGTCTTTTTTATTTACAAATGCAATTTTTTTTCAGCTTGCCATTCATTTTCTATTGACTTCTAAGCATTACAAATATCTAGAAAAAAGAGCTGATTTTCAATAGTTTTATTACCCTTTATTACATCAGAGATAACCATAAATTGATTTAGCTAGTCATTCTTTTCTATTATTTCCTAGGTCGGCTTTGCGCTTTACCAGATCATACTAGTATTTTCATTAAGCATCTGCAGCCTCCTGATATTCTACCCATGTGTCCAAAACCAGTACATCATGGCTGTTTTTCTTTTAGAGCATCTCTGTTCGTATAAGCTTACTAAAGATCTATCTTGACTGCTGAACTACCACTTCACAATGCTAGCATCATTTTTAAACGAAAGATAATAAAAAATAGCATTTTACTGAACGAGCAAAATTGTTTTTACCTTTGAAACGTGGAAAAGCAAAAGCGCATTATTGTTTCTGTAACGAACGATCTTAGTACTGACCAACGTGTGAAAAAGGTTTGTGCTTTTTTGTATAAGCACAATTTTGATGTCTTACTTTGTGGTAGACAACTTAACTCCTCAAAGCCTATTATCGACCGCCCATATCGCATAAAAAGGTTTAAATTGCTGTTCAACAACGGGCCTTTATTTTATGCAAACTACAATTTAAGATTGTTTTGGTTTTTACTTTCCAAAAAAACAACTTATTTGCTCGCAAACGACCTAGACACGTTACTCGCTAATGCATGGGTAAAACGTTTGAAACCAAAAACAATATTGGTATATGACGCCCATGAATACTTTACAGAAGTACCTGAAATACAAAATAAACCAACAGTTAAGAGAATTTGGAAATGGATAGAGTACCGCTCACTACCCAAAGTTGATCATTTTTACACCGTAAATCAATCGATTGCAGATCTTTACCAGAAAAAAACAACTACTCCAGTGAAGGTCGTTAGAAATATTTCAGATTCACAGGCATTTTCATTACAATACAGTAAAGCTGAACTTGGATTGCCAGAAAACAAAAACATTGTCATTATTCAAGGTGCTGGGATTAATATTGATAGAGGAGCTGAAGAAGCTGTTGAAGCCATAAAACTAGTTGAAGGCGCAGTTCTGATTTTTGTTGGTGATGGAGATGTTATACCGTCCTTAAAACTTAAAGTAAAAGCAGAAAACCTGAGTGATAAGGTATTATTTTTTCCAAAGCAGCCATACGAAAAACTAATGAACTACACATTACATGCAGACATAGGTTTATCTTTAGATAAAGCTTCCAATCTTAACTATCAATTAGCCTTACCAAATAAGCTGTTTGACTTTATTCACGCAGGAATACCGATAATTTCATCTAACTTAATTGAGATAAAAAAAATCATTACTGCCTACGAAATTGGGCTAATCATCAACAACCATGATCCAATTGAAATTGCGTCAAAAATAACCCAAATACTCACGAATAGCCAACTTAAGAGTACATTTAAAGAGAATTGCAAAAAAGCAGCAAAAGACCTAACTTGGCAACAAGAAACAACTGTTTTGGAAACAATATATGGCTAAACATATTCACATAGTTGCATTTGATGTTCCTTATCCTCCCACATACGGTGGCATCATTGATTTGTACTTCCAGTTAAAAGCCTTTCATCAAACTGGTGTTAAAGTTACATACCATTGCTTTTACTATGAGGGGAATAACCCGCCTACAGAACGATTAAAACTATATGCTGACAAAGTGTACTATTACCATAGAAAGAAACATGTTGGCAAATTAGTCATGAATAAATTACCATTTGTGGTTGCAACCCGAAATGATAATAATTTACTAAAAAATTTACTGGAGGATCAGTCTCCCATTATTTTTAGTGGTTTACAATCATGTTACTTTCTAAATCATCCTAACTTAAAAAAAAGGTTGAAAATAGTACGAACACATAATATAGAACATTTGTATTATAAAGGTTTAGCTGCTGTTGAACGAAACAAATTAAAAAAACAGTATTTTTTATGGGAAGCTAAAAAACTTGAAAAATTTGAGTGTGAACTCAATCACGCCCAAGCCATCCTATCTATAGCAAAAATGGACCTAGCTCATTTTAGCCAATATGCACCTACCCATCACAGTCCTCCTTACTTTAGATTTAAATCTCGAAAAAACAATTTTGATGAAACGCCGTTGTATGGCTTATTTCAAGGAAATTTAAGTGTTGGTGAAAACATAAATACGGTTAAGTTTATTGTGGATCACATTGTACCCAAAACCAAACATCATATAGTTATTGCTGGAAAAAATCCTTCTGATGAACTTGTTAACCTTTGTAGTGCGCATGATAATTTACAACTAATAGCAAATCCTGAACAAGAAAAGATGAATGAGCTCATAGAAAATGCCCAAGTCAACTTATTATTTACCAGTCAACAAACAGGGATAAAACTCAAGTTACTGCACGCTTTGGCCATTGGCAAGCACATAATTATAAACGATAAAATGGATGATGAAGGTTTGTTTAAACCACTATGTCATATTGAAAATGATCCTGAAAAAATTGAACAAACTTTCGAGAAATTAATGTCTACATATTTCAGCGAGGACAGATTCAAAAGTCGACAAGAATTATTCAAGGCAACGTTCGATAATTCTCGTAACGCAAAAGACACGCTGCATCTCTTAGAATCTTTAGAATGATTCCGTTTTAATAAAAACACCTTCTTCATTGTAAAAAGTCCAATCCCCTACCTTTTTACCATCTTTATAATCGCCAAAATAACGAACATTCCCGTTTGGGTACCAAACCATTGAGTAGCCATCATTTACCCCATTCTTAAAATTCGATTCGCTATTTTTTTTCCCATTTTCAAAATAGCTAATCCAAATACCTTCCTTTTGCCCGTTATTATTTAATTTACCAGACATTTTTAACTGACCATTAGGATAATATTGTTCTTGAAGTCCTGTTGTATTTACTTCTTCTACAGAGTGATTAGTTGTACGCTTGTCAATTGTTGTTTCGGTACAAGAAAAACTAAGACTTAGAATTAATATACTTCCAAAAACACTTTTCATTCTTTTTACTTTGTTCTATTAACAGTGTATTCAACTAAACCCAGCAATATTCGCTTATGTTCATTATCAGGGAAATGTGCTAGAAGGGTCACCGCTTCTTCCTTAATTTCTAACATTCTTTTCCTCGCATATGATATCCCCCCATACTCAATTACAATTTTAATTGCTTCCCTAACTTTCTTAGCGTTTTCATTATGCTTTTTGACTATATTTATAAGTTTACGCTTTATTTCAATAGGTGCCGTATTTAAAACATGAATTAATGGCAATGTCATTTTTTGCTCACGTATGTCATTACCAGTTGGCTTGCCAATGTTTTCATCTTCTCCATAATCAAAAATATCGTCTTTAATTTGGAATGCCAAGCCAACTAGTTCACCAAATTTTGTCATGGTTTTTACGGTCGCTACATCTGAGGTAACTGAAGCTGCACCTGCTGCACAACATGACGCAATTAATGATGCAGTTTTTTTACGAATCACTTCAAAATATACCTCTTCTGTAATATCTAATTTTCTTGACTTTTCTATTTGTAGAAGCTCTCCTTCACTCATTTCTTTTACTGAGTTGGAAACAATTCTGAGCAGCTCAAACTCACTGTGATCTACTGACATTAATAAACCTTGAGACAAGAGGTAGTCGCCCACCAAAACGGCAATTTTATTTTTCCACAATGCATTTACGGAAAAAAATCCCCTTCTTTCATTGGCATCATCTACAACATCATCATGCACCAGTGTGGCTGTATGCAATAATTCAATTAAGGAAGCTGCTCTGTAAGTTTTATCATGAACTTCCCCGCTTATCATTTTTGCCGTCAAAAAAACAAACATGGGACGCATTTGCTTTCCTTTTCTTTTAATGATATAATGTGTAATTTTATTTAATAGTGGAGCGTCAGATTTCATTGCCTCTTGAAACTTTTGTTCAAAGACTTTCATTTCACTTTTTACGCTAGCTTTTATCTCGTTTACAGTAACCATCTATGCGTACAAAGATACCGTTTGTTTAGAAGTTTTAATGATAATAATTGCTAATTTTTTAAGCCATATGCTTCTAAAACCAACCTATACTTATCCCAACCGAAAATAAGTTCAAATCACTACTTAATTCGTGATCAAACATATAAGTCAAATTGTATGACCCAAACAGGAATATGTTGTCGAGCCCTACTCTTAATGTTGGCCCAAATTGAAATTGGTTGAGGTCAGGGAAATTATATGTTTTAAATTTACTTTTTTCAACCCGCCACTTTTCGTAGACATTAAAAATGTACCCGACCTTAAAACCTGGATAAAATTTAAACTTTTTGCGTTCTTTGCTTGATCGGATTCTAAATTCAAAAGGTACATCAATTTGGTTAAAAACAGTTCGATTAATCCATCTTTCGGCACCAGTGTATTGGTATAATACTGAATACTGTTCCTCAGGAATTTGAGGTGCCTGAAAACTCTCAAAACTAAAATCTCCGTCATGTCGGATGTTATAATGTGTGTAACCAAGGCCAATTGCCACTCCAAACCGAGACTGTTTTGAAAATGGGATGTCAAACATTAGGTTTATACCATGTCCTATTGCGTAGAATTTAGTTGTAACACCATTTGTATTTCCTAACCAATTATTAAAAAAGAAATCAGTATTGAATCTGTCAAATCTTTCAGGTGATGTTTCACTTGGCTGCACTAATGTATAATGACGCATTAAACCCGGTTTACGTCCTACCTCATTGTAAGGCTTATCTACACTATTCTGAGCAGATAATGACAAAGTAACTACTAAGGTAAATATAAAGCTAAAATATTTATGCATAGTCATTGTTATTCTGTTCCCACAGCCAAGCATGCTTTAAAGCATCCTGTAAAGTATATTGCGCTTTCCATCCCAAAACAGTATTTGCCTTCGTTGGATTCGCATAAATTTGAACAACATCTCCTGCTCTTCTTGGCCCATATACATGTTTAACTGCGATACCATTAACTGCTTCAAACGTATCTATAATTTCTTTAACTGAGCTTCCTGTTCCAGTGCCTATATTAAAGGGCTCAACTATGTTTAACTCTTGGTCAACTAACCAATCTAATGCTTTTACATGTGCTTGCGCTAAGTCAACAACATGGATGTAATCTCTCACGCATGTGCCATCTGTTGTCGGGTAATCATTGCCATTTACAGTTAATTGCTCTCTGATACC
>JAWWDX010000159.1:0-6859 GCA_033719695.1 Putridiphycobacter sp. | reverse complement strand
TACCATGGTATTTAAAGCCGTGCTTTTTCAACCATGCTTCTGTAACATCTCTGTGCGCTTCTAACCGTGAGGTGAAAAAAGTAATGATATGTCCTTGATCGTACCATTTATTCAATGTTTCTAACGCATCAGGATAGACTTTTGCGGTGGACATTCGTTCTGGTTCTTCGTTTGGAATATCATCACAAATGGTACCGTCAATATCAATTAAATAGTTCTTAACATCTTCAGGCAAAACAGGTGAAATAGCCTGTCCATCAACCACTATATTTTTTAACTTTTTATCACTCATCCTTCCACTTTAATCTATCACTTGGCGAAAATTGCCAGGGTGCTTGGTTATTTTCAATATTGGTATTCATGGTGGCTAATTCAGATGGAATTTTTGATTCTTCCATTACCAAATAACGCCGAAGGTCCATGATAATTTCTAAAGGATCAATTAAAACTGGACATTCTTGTACACAAGCGTTGCAACTTGTACAGGCCCATAGTTCTTCTTCGGTAATATAATCGCCTAATAAGGATTTGCCGTCGTTGAAATCGGCACCATTTTTTCTAATACCTGCGCCTAACTCTTCTGCTCTATCTCGCACATCCATCATGATTTTACGAGGCGACAAAAGTTTACCAGTAGTATTTGCCGGACAGGCCTCTGAACAGCGTCCACATTCAGTACACGTGTAGGCATTCATGATGTTGACCCAAGTTAAATCTGTGACATCTTTTGCTCCAAAACGCTGTGGCACTTCACCTTCTGCTGGAGCAGGCGCCGCAAACGGATCGGCATTTGGGTCTAACATTAACTTTACCTCATTCGTCACCGACGCTAAATTAGTCATTTGCCCTTTTGGCGATAATTTTGAAAAGAATGTGTTTGGAAACGCCCACAAGATATGTAAATGCTTCGAAAATGGTAAATAATTTAAGAAGGCAAAAACCATTAAAATATGACCCCACCATCCTACTCTTTCTAATATGTGTAAGGTACTGGTTTCCATTCCGCCGAATACTGCTGGTCCGAACCAACTTGAAATAGCAAAACCAAAGCCACCTTGCAAGGCAGCATGACTTTCGTCGCGCATAGCCAATACTTGGTCGGTACCGTTCATAGTGAGAATACAAAACACCAACACAATTTCCATGTAGAGAATGATATTACCATCTAACTTAGGCCAACCGGTCATTTCAGACATGTGGAAACGAGGTATTTTTAATAAATTTCTGCGCGATAAAAACACAAAGGTAGCTATGAGTGCTAATACTGATAATACCTCAATTAAACTGATCATAAAAGTGTAAAAACCACCCAATGCAGGATAGAAAATTCTATGATGCCCTGTAATGCCGTCAATAATTATTTCAATCAGTTCAATTTGTGTAATCACAAATGCAACGTAAATAATGATGTGAAAAAAACCAGAAATAGGCTTACGCACCATTTTGGATTGTCCAAGGGCCACCTTTGCCATGGTTTTAAAACGCTCGCCTTTATTGTCAGACCGATTAACGTCTCGACCTAACTTTATATTTTGAACCGTTTTGCGAATATTCAGCGCAAAAAATGTACTTCCAGCTACTAATAAAATCAAAAAAATGATTGTACTCATATGTATCGTTTTAAGTGCGTGCCTTTCTTAGTTTTTGGTTTTTCTCCCAAATAAAGAAAAGTGCACATATTTATTTGGATTCGCTTCCATATCGTCCAATAAGTTTTGGACGGATTGATTGGTTTCAAGTAATTCGCGGTGTAAGCTATCTGTTTTCAACAGTGCTCCAATGCTCCCTTCACCTGAATTTACTTTAGCTAACACGGCATTTAATTCTTCAAGTGTTTTTCTAGTGCTTTCTACCACTGCCTTAATATCTGTATCGGCTAAGGTTCCCGAAATGGTTTCAACATTGTCAATGGTTTTGCTAATAGCAGCTGATTTTTCAGCTAAATTTCCTGTTACTTGGTCGACATTGTTTAAAACATGATCTACTACCATAATTTCTTCATTTATCATCATTGATAAATTATTAGCAAGATCGCCAAATTTTGCAATCCCTTCTCGGAATTCGTATAAACTCTCGTCAATTGTATAGGCTGCAGATGTGTCCCAAAAGGCATTTATAGAAACAATAATGCCTTCAACAGATCCAATTAACTGTTCCGTTTTCTTTTTCAACGGTATCAGTTGCTCGTTAATTTGTGTAGCGATATCATCTTCTACAAAAGATGTTAATGTATCGCCCCCTTCGTAATATTTTGCTTGTGGCACGGGTTCTGTATTCATGACTAAACTGAGGGCCTTTGTACCCAATAGGTCTGAACTAATCATTCCTATTTGAGACCCTTCAGGAATTAAAATTTCGTCGTTTGTGATGGAAAAGGTTACCAAAATTTCTTGAGCATTTTTAGGGTGTAGCCCAATGCTTTTCACCATCCCAATTTTAAAGCCATTTAACTGTACTTCGTTTGAAACAGCTATCCCATTAGAGTTAGAAAAAGTGGCGTAGTAAACCCTATCTTTTTCAAATATTGAATTACCTTTCAAGAAGTTAACACCAGAGTACAATAGCACAATGCCTAATAAAACCAGTACTCCTACTTTAAACTCCTTTGATACTTTCATTGTCAATCTTTTTCAGCAAATTTAATAGCTTTTTCTAAATTAATCCTCTCATTCTTTTGAAAAGCCACTAAAAAAGCATTTTCAAAACCTAACTTACGCATTTCTATTTTAAGATCGTTTGCTTTCTGAAAGCTTTTATAGGCCCCAACGGTATATTTATAGAATCCCTTGTCGTAATATTCCCAAACTGGCAAATTTTTAAATTGCGGATCTGTTAAGGCCACTTGCTCAGCATTAGTCGTAATTTGCACCCTAAAAACAATATCCTCGTCTGCTATCTCCTCATCTGCCAAACCATATGTTTGTGCTGTTGGCTCTGGTTTTATAACTTTCACAGGCGTTGGCTCTTCTGTAGTTTCATAACCGCTTTCGTAATATGTTTTATAGCTTTGAAAAGCGTTAAAAAAAGATTGAGCCATCAGGGTTTGATTGGCTGTGTCTTTCAAAAAAGCTTCCTCTTCTTTATTGGTTAAAAAACCTGTTTCAATTAAAACACTGGGCATGGTGGTTTTATACAAAACCAAAAAACCAGCTTGTTTGACACCTCTATTAACCCTGCCTATACGCTCCATTTCTCCTTGCACGCGTTCAGCAAAAGCAATACTGTGATCTAAAAACACAGCCAATTGCAATTGACGAGCAATAATAGCATCTACCGACAAGTCGAAGGTTTTATATTTCGCACCGCCATCCTCTTCTAGGTGAATGGCAGCATTTTCACGTTCCGCTACTTTTTGCTGCGATTCTGTTCTATTTAAACCCAATACAAAAGTTTCGGCTCCACTGGCATTAGAAGCTGCTGAATTGGCATGAATACAAATAAATAAGTCGGCATTGTTACGATTGGCAATTTGTGCCCGTTCATCTAATTCCACAAAAACATCCGTTTTTCGGGTATAAATTACTTTTATGTTTGGATGCGTTTTTTCAATATACTTTCCGAGTTTAAGCGCAATGGCTAAGGCAATGTCCTTTTCGAGCGTTGAACTGCCATGGCAACCTTGGTCGTGCCCACCATGTCCCGGATCAATCACCACCGTTTTAATGCCTCCATAAAAATCTGTTTGTGCTTTGGCATTTGAAAATAAAAGCATTGATGCAAACAATAAAATAAGCCCGAAAAAGTTATTGGTTGTAACGCCCATCATAATAAAATTTTAATTTTGCATTTACTTGTAACAAAATTAAGACCATAAATTGACCAAAACATTATCTATACAGAGATTTATTCCCTATTTATTGTTGATAATGTCAATAATGGTCATTTTACCCTTACATGGTCAGCGCGTTATTGAAGGAGAATTTGGCTTAGATGCCCCTGTAAAATATTCAGCTTCAGACTCCATTGTAGTTGATGTTCCGAATCAAATTATTCGCTTGTACGGTAATGCAGATGTGAAATATGAAGACATACATTTAACAGCAAATGTAATTGAAATTGATATTGATAGGAGTGAAGTTCAGGCTACCTACTCATTAGACTCGCTGGGCAACCCAGTTGGAAAACCTGCTTTTACAGATGGGACAGAGAATGTGACTTGTGATGCCATGAAGTACAATTTTAAGACCGAAAAAGCTATTATTACAGAGGTAAGAACGCAGCAGGGCGAAGGTTATATTCACATGCAAACATCAAAGCGGCAACCGAACGAAGAACTTCATTTCAAAAATGGAAAGTATACCACATGTAGTAATGAAAAACCGCATTACCACTTTCAATTGTCAAAAGCCATTGTGGTGCCCGACAAAAGAATTGTTACCGGCCCGTTGTATATGCGAATATTAAATGTCCCCCTACCAGTAGCAGCACCCTTCGCATTTTTACCCAATACAGAAACCAAAAAACACGGTATTATTTTACCACGTTTTGCATTAGCTGGACAATATGGCTCTGGTCTACAAGACTTAGGTTATTACATTCCCTTGAATCCTCAATGGGAAACCTATATTTTTGGAACCATCTTCACAACTGGTCGTTGGGCGCTTCGCAATCAGTACAATTACAATAAAAAATACAAATACACTGGCACGTTCCGGTTAGGGTTTGAGCATTTAAAAGGTTATTTTTACGAGGAGGCTGTTAACAATAATTTTTCTGTTTATTGGAACCATAGCCAAGCGGCCAAAGCGCATCCGAGTATGCGATTTTCAGCCAATATTGATTTCAGGTCGAACAACAACCCTAAGCAAAGCATTGAAATTATTGCACAAGACCAATTTAATACCAATTTTAACTCTGCCATTTCATTAAGTAAAAGCTGGAAATTAAAAGATTTTAGTGGCTCATGGAGTTCAAAAGTTTCGCTACAACAAAACTCGCAATCGAATAATTTTGTTTTTGAATTGCCTAGCTTTAACCTTTCGGTAAACCGATTTGATTTAGGTGTTTTCAGAAAAAGTAATATTGGTAAAAAATGGTACGAGAGATTTGCAGTAACCTACCGGGCTACTAGTTTAAATAGAGTAACCGTAAAGGATTCTATTGCCAGAGCTGGGTTCACAACCACTGACCTATCCTTTTTAAACGATTATAATTCTAGCGGTATTCAACAAAATGCCATTATACAAAGCAATTTAAAACCAAAGTCAGGCTGGTTTAACTTTAACCTGACGATTAATTATACTGAAAATTGGAACTTTCAAACCTTTAACAAAACCTGGAATTCAGACTTAGGAAAAATTGATACAACATTCAGTAATGGTTTTGCCAGCAATAGAAATGTTAACTTTTCTGGTGGATTGAGCACGAATTTATACGGTTATTATAAAAGTAATTTTGCTAATAAAATTAAATTACGTCACGTGATGTCTCCTACTATTTCATTTACTTTCCGACCAGACATAGGTCAGCATCAAGAAATCATTATTGACACTTTAGGTACTATGGGATACTACTCCCCTTTCGACATTAGTTTATACCGAGAGGCAAGCAGGGGTCAGTCAGGCATCATATCTTTTGGATTAGGAAATACCTTAGAGATGAAACGCATGCTTAAAAAAGATTCCATCAATGAAACATTCACCAATACAAAGCTAATTGATCGTTTTTCCATTTCTGGAACATACGATATACTAAAGGACTCTCTTAACTTATCCGACATTCGCTTTAGTATTCAAACCACACCATTTAAAACCATGAGTGTACAATCGAGTTGGGTTCTATCACCGTATGAATGGGACAAAAACACTGGAACCTCAACAAATAACTATGCTTGGGAAGCCAATCAAGGTGTTGGAACCTTTAGAAGCCTCAATTTTGCTGTTACCAGTCGTCATGGCTATAAACCTGAAAAAACCGATACACTCAGAAATTTTAGAAATTCTACTTGGAATGTAAACCTTGTCTACAATTTAAATTTGACAAGGAAAAACAATATTTCGGATACCATTACCGAAAAATTCACAACCGTTCACACACTTGGTTTAACGGGATCAGCAAATCTTTGGAGCCTTTGGTCGCTTAATTACAATATACTAACAGATTTTGAAACTTTACTCACGGAACCTAACCCCTCTGCTAGTTTTGGCTTAACACGGCAGTTACACTGTTGGGAAGCGAGTTTAAACTTTACGAAAAACGGCAATTTTATTCGAGACATTTGGAATAATGAAATTCCGAATTATGTCATTCGTTTCAAAATAAACATCAAGTCGTCTATGTTTGATGCCTTTCTACCAGAAATTACACCTAGAATTCCTGCTGGTTGGATAACGGGTGAATAAATCCACACAAGTATCAGCGACGTATTTTGTATCTGGTTTATTATTTTTCCTACTCAGCAATAACTTGTAAATATAACTGTAATTCCACATCTGATGATAGACACCAACTATTCATGTTCCGCATTCATTTTTTTTCAAAAAAAAGCAACCAACTGAAAACCAACACCGTTTTATCAGTATAGATAAAAACTCAATCGCTATGAAATTCGTATCGGCACAAGTCATTTTGATTACATACTTATTTAATTTTAGTTACAGTCAGGCACAATGCGTCGACACAAATAATATCTACACATTCGTTTATAACAATACTACGTATGAATTGGTCAGTGAATTAAAAACTTGGACAGACGCAGCTGCATGTGCAGTTGCCCGAGGCGGTGTATTAGTGGAAATTAATGATGCTGGCGAACAAAATGCGATTTTTAACGAGATTTTAACTAATGGCGGTATTACCTATGGCACAAGTGTTCCAACCATACCAATGGGCAATGGTAACGGATCATTTGTATGGTTAG
>JAWWDX010000158.1:0-6860 GCA_033719695.1 Putridiphycobacter sp. | reverse complement strand
GGCTCATTGATTGGTTCATCAACTGTACAAGATGCATAAATACCAGGACCAATCACATTTGAGGAATCTACAACTTTAATAGTGTATGTTGCAGGACATAGATTAGGATAAACTGTTGCTGAAGTAATTGCTCCAACAAAACCGAAGTATAATAACTGATATGAATACGGTCCTGGTGTACCGGAAGCCGTCACTGTTAGCTCTCCGTCGCACGCTCCTGCACAACTAATACTTTGACCATTGTAATTACTTGAAATTACTGTTGTTAAATTTAAAGAGCCACAAGTACTTGCTCCCTTAGTAACGACTGAACCTGTATACCTCCCTAAATCACGACGCTCAAAACCGTTGTCAATTAATATAAAACTACCTCCTTTTTTCTTCGCGTTTGCTAAGTCTAATTTAAACATGGGGTAGATAGTAGATGCTTCTAAATTCAGTTCAGCACCCTTACTCGCTATAAAATCACCGCATTGAATAGAATTTTCTTTTGTAAGCAGAGTCGAATTTTCAATTACTAATTTGTTTTTATCAGATAATATAAGATGATTATGCAGTTCCCATTCACCCTTAACAATAAAAACGTTGGCATTAATTTGGAAGCCTCCTGTATTAATTATTCCAGTATTATTATCCTCAGATTTGAATTCAATATTAGAATTTAGCGCTACATTCTGCTTAATTTCAATTTTGGAAGACAAAATAATTCGGGTACCAAGTAAAGTTGGGATTTTATCAGAATCAATGTGTAACGACCTAACGGATACCTCACCAAAATTCACCGCAGAAAATTTATTATCAAAAGATTTACTATCAAAATAAACATTGTCTTGCTCCCCCGGAATAATATTTGCGGGACTGCCACCAGATTGCAAAGACCAATTTTTAGGATTATTCCAATCGCCTGATTGACCAATCCAGTATAAGTCTTTAGCAACTAATGATGTTGAGAGAAAAACAACAAGAAAGAGTAGGATACTTTTTACAGACATACGTAATTTTCGATTCAAGAGTCTAAATATATCGAAAAAAAATTTTAAGGCAGGCCTAATTGGCAAATTACTTAGCACAAATTAATCGTTAGTTTATATACAATACGAAACTTATTCGTAAAGTGTTGCGCGCGCCTGCCCAAAAGTTTGAGAATTGTTTACAGAATTATAACTACCAGCAAGCTCTTGAGATTGCCAAGAATTGTTTTGAAGCTTTGATATCGTATAATCAAACGAATATCCTATACTAAACAGGTCACTGATTTTAAAGCGAACTTGCATTGTAACAGCGTCTGACCGTCTAAAACCTACACCAAATGAAAATTTATTTTGATAATCGACAATTACTGACAGATGAAAATCAAACGGCATGGCTTTCGTTTTTACAAATAAAATTGACGGTACAACATACCAATCTTGATCCATCTTAAATCTCTGACCATAAGTGAAATATAGATGTTGTTGAAACCTATTACCTTGCCCAATTCTCTTCATTTTTCCGCCAAACAAATTATGAATACTTAAGCCAAAATAGGCGTTTTTTAAATTCAACCATGTACCAATTCTAGCATCAGGAAATACGATCGAACTTTGAGCATTAAACACTGTAAGATCCGGATTCAATGTGTTGACACTAAAGGCGTCAAAACCTACTTGTTTTAAACCTGTTGACAAGCCATACGCTAGTGTTACATCTCTTTTCAAAGTAACTTTTATAGCATAAGTTAAGTGTATTTGAGAATTAGACCAGGGTCCGAAACTATCAGAATTAAGCTGTACGCCAACACCGTGTTTTGGAGCGTTGACTGATCTTCCACGTTTATTGAACTTTAATGGTGTGCAAAAACTAAAATGTCCTGACTGTGGCGCACCTTCAAGGCCTATCCATTGAAAACGGTAACCAGCTTTGATCGCTATACCTTTTTTATCGCCAGCAAGGGCTGGATTTAATGCAAATTGGTTGTATTGAAACTGGGTAAAATGCGCCTGTTGCTGACCAAATATTTGAGCAGATAAAAAGACCAATACCCATGTTAACATCTGATTTTTCATCTTATCTTATAACTGTTACAGGTCCTCGAAAAACAGAATTCTCTTTTCCATTTCGTAAATCAATAAAATAAAAATATGTAGAAGCAGGTACTGGCTTACCTTTATATGTCCCGTCCCAAGAATTCAAACCGTTATTATAACCCACTGTTTTAAAAACAACTTGGCCTGACCGATCATATATAACAACTTGATTATCTGTATATTGATTTATAAACTCAATTTCCCATATATCATTGTTATTATCATCATTAGGTGTAAATCCATTCGGGATATTGATCGGCGCTTTAATAATAACAGTCATTTCATCTGTGCGTTGACAGCCATTGTTTTCAACTGTTAAAAAATATGTTGTTGTAGACTCTGGACTAGCAGAAGGCGTAAAGGTATTACTGTTATTTAAAGTGGTACTAGGCGTCCATGTGGGCGTACCTATTCCTGAACCAACAATTTCTGCTGTTTCTCCAACCTCAATTAAAATATCGGGTCCGGCATCTGCTTCAACGGGTGAAACATTAAAAAAAAGGCTATCTGAGGCGTCAATGTTAGGGCAAGCTTCGGTTCCACACGTTGCCCTCAAATATAAAAAGCCAGACTCCGTAAGGGTTCTTGTTTGAAAATCGGCCAAATCACCCACTAGCTCCCCATTAAAATACCATTCAAATTTTGGGTTTCCTGAGCAGTTTGTAAATGTAATATCTATTGGTACTTGGTCATACTGGCAGATATCTAAATTAGCTGCTGAAATATCAACTTGCATGGGTAAAACATCAACTCCTGGACCTGAAACCATAATGTCAAAAGTAATTTGAGCTGGCTGTGTTACACCTGGTCCAACACCTGATCCATTAACTTGAATATAATAGGTTGTATTTGGTGCTAATGCAGTCGTTGACGTTAGTGAAAAAGCAGCAACCCCATTGTTATTGCATTGGCTGAAATAGCTATAGTTTCCACCTTCACAAGGATTTTCTGACCGCAGCATGACTGCATGTAATTTCTGACCCATGGCTGGGTCTGGATTTATATTCAAGTTTGTGAAATTAACCGTAACATTGCCGCCGTTTGAATTGGTTGTAAACATGTAACAAATTGTTGCGGATGGTACAAAGCAAAATCCGTTACCACCATTGTCATCTGCGCAACCATTTACATTAGTTGTGAAACACTGTTCAAGCGTTGCACCAGCAGTATTTCCCTCAACAATATTACCTGCACACAACTCCTGAGCATCACCACAATTATCATTTAATGGTTGAGCAAATGCAACAGAAATAATTAAGCATGAAAAAATTAAAAGAAATACTCTTGTCATCATATTCAATTTTCAAAGTGTAAAGATAAGTAATTCTATACTTTTGTCTATCTTTAACTGTATTTATCAAAAAAATATTGCATTGGGTCACAACGACCGGCATTTTTTTTGGTAAATTTGACTTCTTTTTTCACACACTTAAAAATCTAAACAAATGAAAATATTAGTTTGTATCAGTAAATCTCCGGATACAACCAGTAAGATTAATTTTACAAATAATAACACTGAATTTGATGAATCAGGTGTCCAGTTTATTGTAAATCCTTATGACGAATGGTATGCCCTTGTGAGAGCTATTGAATTAAAAGAACAAAATGGTGGGTCTGTGACCACAATTACTGTTGGCACTGCGGCTGATGACTCAGTTATAAGAAAAGCCCTAGCGATAGGAGCTGACAATGCGGTTAGAATAGATATGGAGGCCAAAGATGCCTACAATATTGCATTTCAAATAGCTGAATATGCCAAAGCTGAAAACTTCGATATAATTTTCACAGGAAAAGAAACGATCAATTATAACGGTGCACAAATAGGCGGTATGATTTCAGAATTGTTAAACCTTCCTTACGTTTCTATGGCAACAAAATTGGATATGGCAGGAACTGTTGGCACAGCTCAACGTGAAATAATTGGTGGCGAAGAAGTTGTTGAAGTAAATACGCCTTTCGTAATCAGTGCAGCAAAGGGCATGGCTGAACAAAGAATTCCAAACATGAGAGGTATTATGGCTGCGCGAACAAAACCGCTTCAGGTCAACGCACCTGTAGCTTGTGAGAACTTGGTTAGTTTTGAATCTTTTTCTTTGCCAGACGCAAAGTCTGAATGCAAGTACATTGACGCCAACAACATGGACGAATTAGTAGAATTATTACACAACGAAGCAAAAGTTATTTAAAATATGTCAGTATTAGTTTATATCGATAGCGCATTAGATCATTTACCAAAGCATGCCTTTGAAGCTGTAAATTACGGTAGTAAAATTGGCGAAACCATTGTGGTAACTAATGGCGCAACAAATAAAGAAAGTTTAGCCGATTTAGGAAAGTACGGCGCTAAAAAAGTATTGGTTAATGACACTAAGACAGACGACCCTGCTCAATTATCAAAATTAATTCAAGCAGCTGTTGCTCAAGAAGGAGCTGACACAATTATTATGTCTTATGATTTAACAGGAAAAGCTGTTGCACCTCGTCTTTCAGCTGGTTTAAAAGCTGGATATGTTCCTGGAGCTGTTGCTTTGCCAGATCATGACGGCCGCATTAAAACTAACGTTTTTTCAGGAAAAGCATCTGGATTAGTAAAAGTAAATACATCAAAGCGCATCATTGGTTTAACGCCAAATTCAATTGGAATTGAAGAAGGTTCAGGAACTGCAGAGGTTGTTGACTTTGCGACTGACTTAGGTAGTGCTGGTATTACTGTGAAAGAAGTTAAAAAACAGGAAGGTGATATTTTGTTAACAGAAGCTGAGCTAGTTGTTTCAGCGGGTAGAGGGCTTAAAGGACCTGAAAACTGGGGTATGGTAGAAGACCTAGCTAAATCGTTAGGTGCAGCTACAGCTTGTTCTCGCCCAGTTGCAGATATTGGTTGGAGACCACACCATGAGCATGTCGGTCAAACTGGAATAGCTATTCGTCCAAACTTATACATAGCTGCTGGTATTTCAGGCGCAATTCAACACTTAGCGGGTGTTAATCAAAGTAAAACGATCGTGGTAATCAACACGGACCCTGAAGCACCATTTTTTAAAGCAGCAGACTATGGTATAGTTGGTGATGCATTCGAGGTGTTGCCAAAATTAAATGAGGCGGTAAAAAAATTCAAAGCCAATAATTAATTATACACTAAAATACTAAGGAGGATAGCTTTCCTATTCTCCTTATTCATTTTATGGACAAAATAGAATTAAAAATAATCGGCTTGTCATATAGCCAAACGCAATCCGGAGCATATGCTTTAGTGCTCTCTGAAAAAGATGGCAGTAGACGTTTGCCTATAATAATTGGTGGTTTCGAAGCTCAGTCAATTGCTATTGAATTGGAAAATATGAAACCCTCACGGCCACTCACACACGATTTATTTAAAGCTTTTACAGACGCCTATAACGTTACCGTAAAAGAGATTATTATTTACAATTTGGTTGAAGGTGTATTTTACTCAAAAATTGTGTGTTCTGATGGTCAAGCTGATATTGAAATTGATGCTCGTACATCTGACTCCATTGCAATTGGTTTGCGGGCCGGAGCACCTGTTTACACTTATGAACATATTCTTAGCTCCGCTGGCATACAATTAGACGGTGATGATTTACTGGAAGAGTCTAGTTCAGTATCTACATCAGATAGTAAGACGGACGAAGAAGAAAGTAAGCCAATTCATACAATTGAAGAGTTAGAACAAATGCTTCAAAAAGCAATAGAAAACGAAGAATATGAGCGGGCTTCAAAAATTAGAGATGAAATTAATAGTAGACAAAATCTTGATTCGTAAGATTTATTTTTTCTTTTTAAGTTTATTTTTTCTCTCAATACTTAGTTGCGAAAAACAAGTCTCTAAACCTTTACTTGGCACATGGGAGTCTAACGATAATTCACATAATATTTCCATTGTATTTGCCAACCAAAATGGACAAAATATATATACTGCACAAGGTCTTCTCAAAACCGATATATCCGGTACATGGACCGACGTAGACGGCCAATTAACTTTAACGTATATAACTCCTTTTTCTATTCATGCGGACTCCCTTTTATACTATCAAAATGAAGCAGGAGATAATGGATTATCCCTTTACCACCACGACACACTTTTAGCTCATCAACCATTCAAGGATGGTCATACTATTTACAGTTCAACAACCGTTTATTACACAATCAAAAGCAATCAGATTCAATTGAAATTTGACGGCAAATCTTTTACGTTATTCAAACAAATTCCTCCCACCAATTCTATCAGTTTTTCCTCTGTATTCAGGGGAGTAATGGGAATGCTATTTCTTTTAGCTATGGCATATCTGTTGAGTAATAATCGTTCTAAAATTAATTGGACGCTTGTTGGCAAAGGCCTTTTACTTCAAATCGTGATTGCCCTCGCTGTATTAAAAGTACCTATAATAGAACAAGGGTTCGACTTTATCAGCAAAGCTTTTGTAAAGGTAATTAGTTTCACTAATGATGGTGTTAACTTTTTATTTGCCCAATTTGGTTTTGGAGAAATACAAGGGCCTCTAGCTAATTTCGCGTTTACGATTTTACCGACCATTATTTTTTTTTCGGCCTTAGTTAGTTTGTTTTACTATTATGGAATTATTCAAAAAATAGTGTATGCTTTTGCTTGGGTTATGAAAAAAGCCATGCATCTGTCTGGTGCTGAAAGCTTGGCTGCTGCAGGTAATGTATTTCTGGGCCAAACTGAATCGCCATTGCTTGTTAAACCATACTTAGGACAAATGACAAAATCAGAAATGATGTGTTTAATGACAGGTGGTATGGCAACAATTGCGG
>JAWWDX010000157.1:0-6929 GCA_033719695.1 Putridiphycobacter sp. | reverse complement strand
TAATTTATTTTCTTTGTCGAGGGGTATTTTTCACTCTAATAGAGTAATGCCAAGCACTGGTAATTCGGAATTTAAAGCCCTAAAGAAAAAATATGCCAAAGGGCAAGAATTAAAAGGAAAAACAATAGGTATTGTTGGATTTGGAAGAATAGGTCAAGCTTTAGCAAGTTACTGTTTAGGGTGTGGAATGACTGTGATTCCTATTGACAGAAAAGTGCAAACTTTTAAAATACCTATGACAATAAACGGTGAACAGATGTCGATAGTATTAGACTCGATCGATAATTTGGATTCAGCTTTACCGCAACTCGATTATATTTCTTTGCACGTACCTAAACAAGATAATGGCAGTGCGGTAATTGGTGCAACTGAAATTGGCAAAATGAAAGATGGTGTGATTATTGTCAATGCTGCTCGTGGTGGTGTTATTAATGAAGATGCCTTAATTGAAGGTATCAACGCTGGTAAAATTAGAGCTGCTGCGCTTGACGTTTTTGAAAATGAGCCAGCACCAAGAACTGATATTTTAGCGCATGAACAAATAGCCTCTACGCCTCATATAGGTGCTGCCACGGTTGAAGCTCAGTCGCGCATTGGTGAAGAATTAGCAGAACAAATTATTGACCTTTTAAAATAACATCATGCCAATTATTTCCCCATCATTACTTGCTTGCGATTTTGCAAATATCCAATCTGAAGTTGAAATGCTTAACCAATCAAATGCCGATTGGTTTCATATAGATATTATGGACGGTGTATTTGTGCCCAATATCTCATTTGGTTTACCGGTTATGGCAGCCATGGCAAAACACGCTAGAAAACCATTGGATGTTCACTTAATGATTGCTAATCCTGATAATTATATTACTGAATTTAAAAATGCTGGGGCAGATTGGTTAACAGTTCATTATGAAGCCTGCCCTCATTTACACCGTACCATTCAAGCCATTAAGGCCGAAGGAATGAAAGCAGGAGTGGCTCTAAATCCTCACACGCCAGTAAGCGTGCTAGAAGAAGTTATCAACGACATAGATTTGGTTTTGATCATGTCAGTCAATCCTGGGTTTGGTGGACAAAAATTTATTGAAAAAGCCATTGAGAAAGTTGCCAAAGTAAAAGCATTAATTGTTGCAACAGGCGCTAAAACACTAATTGAAGTAGATGGTGGTGTAAATGATAAAACAGGTGCTCAACTAATAGCTGCTGGAGCAGATGCTCTGGTTGCGGGAAGTTATGTTTTTAAATCTAAAAATCCGAAAGAAACAATAGATGTTTTGAAAGCATTATAATGTAACAACGCATCAAAAAATCAAAAAGACCAATTATGCAATTGGTTTTTTTTTGTCAAATAACTCCCGTAATTGATAATATAATTTGAAATTATGCGGTGTAGAAATTCTATTATCCTTATTTTGTTCTATCAATTTTAGCGGACATAAAATGAAAGTCAAACACTCTATAAAACTCAAACTTTTTGTAATAATTACCCCAATTATTTTCATCTTCTTAAGCTGTGAGAAATCAAGTTTAAAAAAATACCAACTGACGGCATACGACGGTCAGCTGACTTGGGAGCAAGTGACACCTCAAGCAGAATGGGATAATAGATTAGATCATGAAGTTAGCGTTTTAAATGACGAACTGTACTTAGCTGGCGGCTACAACCCTGGAAAGGTAAATGGCGATCCGTACTTTGAAGATGTATGGAAAAGCAGTGACGGCATGTCATGGACTAACGTTACAGATAACGCACCTTGGAATGGTCGCCGTGGTCATGCTTTAATTACCTTTAATGATGGAAATGGGGACGCTCTATATTTAATTGGCGGATTTTCGGTGAATGAAAAAACCGGTGAAAGATCATACAATAATGATGTGTGGAAATCTTCAGATGGCCATACATGGGAGAAAATTAAAAACAATACTGATGTCGCTTTGTCAGATACCACCGACTGGGTGGCCCGAATGCATCATAAAGTTGTTATAACAAAACGAGCAGGTCAGAATTACATGATATTGTCTGCTGGAAGAACTATGAAAAAAGATATTGAAGGACGGTATGCTGTGAAATATTGTAACGACTTGTGGGGATCATATAATGGCATTGAATGGGAATACCTTCACAGTAATGATTTTGGCATTCGTTCAGAACATGCTATGGCAGTTGATGACATTGGCACTCTGTACATACAAGGCGGCCAACATGGGGTTATCTTTGATTCTCCAGATTCAGTTAACTATGAACCGATAGCTAACTACTATCATTTGTGGACAAGTGCTGATGGTAGTCACTGGGAAGCTAAAAGCAATGTTGATATTGTTGAAAGTCAACTATTATCAAGAGCAGGACATGAATTGATCTATTATAAAAACAGATTGTGGTCCTTACCTGGCAAAACAATATCATCCAATCACTATCATTTTACAAATCCTGAGCACTACCCTACCTGGACTTATGCAATGAGCGACAATTGGGCTATTGATTCAAGAGGAACGGCTATTGATGCCCGTCATAATTATGCAGCAATTGTATTTAAAGACAAAATATGGGTACTTGGCGGAAATACGAATAAAAAAGGTCAAAATAACGACGTATGGCAGGCAACATTAAACTAATTAATTAAACTTTATGAAATCAGTAATCACTATATTATTACTTGTTTTAATGGCCGGTTATTGTTTCGCTGGCGATACATCAAGATTTACAATACCCGTTAAAAACTGGAATTTAAAAATTATTGGACTCGATAATTTCTTCCCAACATACTTAGCAGATCCTTTAGGGGCTAGATTTGAAGTTAGCAGTCAAAGAATATTGTACGGCGATATTGATATGGAAGACCAAATCAACAATGGAAATGGCTATCTGGGCAAACTTGTGATTTTTCCAGGTACCCGAATGTCGTTATTGAAATTCAGTCCACAATCAAATCCAAAAATTGGTGTTGAAGTTGATTTAGGTGTGACGACCCCCATTTTTATGCGGGCAGGCAATCACGACCTCCTAGGCGTAGACGGTATCTATTATTTTGCTATTGCTGGAAAGCCCACTGAATGGCTAGCTCTGCGCTTCTCAAAACATCATATTTGTACCCATATTGGCGACGAGTACTATTTAGGTGTTGCCAGTTCAGTTATAGATTTTGATCCTAATATTATGCAGCTTCCTGTTCGAGATGATTTTATCCTTTCAACTGCCGTTAAACCACTATACTTTCTTGGTAACCCTCATCTAAACATCATGCAGGTGTACTTCGATCTTGGATTCTTTTTTCCTGGGGTGGACTTTTTAGGAACACGTCAAAATAAGCCTCATAAAAATGCTTTTATGAATTATCAAGGTGGCATAGAATTAGAATACTATTTTAAAAACAAGTACTTTGGCGGTGTTTATGCTGCCGGAAATATCAGTAGTTATCAATTGAATGCCTATGCACCTAACATTTCTATTAATGCGGGCTATATTATTCCGCAAGAACGCAATAAGCGAAGATTGAGGATGGGCATTAACTATTATAATGGCAGGAGTTTGAGCAATCAGTTTTACAACAGAAAAGAAAAATTTTTGGCCTTTAGTTTAGCCATGGATATATAGACGGGGTGAAATATATAGTCAGCTTATTCTTCTTGATAAATGCAGTGGTAGGCTATAGTCAGCCGACAACTGACACGGCCATCTACAATCCAAAAGATGACTTTAGCCTAAGTGCTTTTCCAATTGTATTTTATTTGCCGGAAACAAATTTAGCTTTTGGCGCTCTAGGCATCACTGTTTTCAATTATGGCAAAACACAATCTTGGCGAAAATCGCAAGTACAACTTGGTATTGCTTACACCTTAAAAAAACAGTTTTTACTATTTATTCCATATGAACTTTACTTTAAAGAGAAATGGAGATTGAGCGGCGAACTAGGCTATTACCGTTATTTTTATAACTACTACGGCATTGGTTCAAAAAGTCTAGAAAACGATTTGGAAACATATGACGCTAATTTTCCGCGATTTATTTCATCTCTCTCCTACCGTATAACACCTAACATTTTCACAGGTATACAATACCGTTTAGATGTTTTCGATATTCCAAAAACAGGACCACTCTTGGCTGCCAATGCACCCATAGGTATTTTGGGCGGTACCATTAGCACCATTGGATTAGCTTTGTCTTTTGACAGCCGAGATGATATATTCTATCCTCGAAAGGGTGTCCTATTAAACCTCAATACTGAGCATACTAGTCATATGATAGGAGCCGATTATAAGTATAGTCTGTTTAATTTAGACGCCACGTTATATAAAACCATATTTACAAATCATGTTGTGGTAGGAAATAGTTTCATAGCAGGAAGTGTTGGACAACTGCCTTATTTCAATTATTTTTACCTTTCATCAGGCAAACGAGGCAGAGGATTCAACGACAGACGGTTCATTGATAAAAGTATGGCATTACTTCAATTAGAATACCGTTTTCCAATTTATAACCGATTTAGAGGTGTTGCATTCGCTTCATCAGGTAATGTAGCCCCAAAACTGAGCAATATATTTGCTAATGCCCCTAAAGTAGCTTACGGCGCAGGACTTAGATTTCAGTTAAGTAAAAAACAACTCAACCATCTACGGTTTGATGTCGCTCATTCGGTTGAGGGCTTCCAGTTTTACCTAACCATTGGTGAAGCATTTTAGCCTCAGTCGTATTTAGACTTTTTTGCTTTCTTCTCTGCTTTTTTTTCTTTCGCTGTCTTTAGAGGTTCTTTCTTCACGTTTTTCTTTGCATCTTTACTCTTAGCCATTTTTTTTAAATTAAATGTACTTAAAGGTAGTGAAGTTAATGTCAGTTGATGCTAATGGACATGCTTATTTTTATATATAAAAACAAACTTTTAGAAGATACAATAAGCCGAACTTAGTATATTTGATAAAAAATAATAACTATGGAAAATTTATTGATTTTAGCAGTATTTACTTTTGGAAGTTTTGTAACAGGTTTCAGTCAAGTTAACCCGAACGCCATTGGTGTGAGAGGTGGCGCAGGAAACAATGGATCTGGTGTTGAATTGTCATACCAAAAAGGAATGGGAGATGCCAATAGATTAGAATTGGACTTGGGTTTCCGTGGCTCTTCTTTGTACTCCCATTTAATTGTCACAGGTCTTTACCATTGGGTTAAAAATATTACAAGTGGCTTAAATTGGTATATTGGACCTGGAGCTCAAGTTGGATTGTATAGCTATAAAAACAGTTCGATAAATGGTGGCGTGACACTAGCTGTAGGTGGTCAGCTGGGTTTAGAGTTTGATTTTTCCTCATTGGATATTCCGTTTTTAATTAGCATAGATACAAGACCCATGTGGGGCTTTAACGGTGGCAGTTCAGGTTTAAATTGGGGCGGCAATGCTGCCATTCGATACCTTTTCTAATAGCATTAAAATTACATCATAAAAAAGCACCTATACACAGGTGCTTTTTTTATATGCTGTTAACAAATTGCTTAAATATTGCTTTATGTTTTGCTAAGTCCATATCAGGCGATAATGCTACCCGTGCAATATAATCTTTATCACCTTCTTTCGTTGTTCCTTGCGTAGAAGTTGCTGGGATGGTCCAGTAGCAACCTTTCAATTGACCATAACTCACACAGTATTTACTCTCATCAGGAATCTCTGTAAACATTAAATTAATCAATTGATGATTCAGTTGTCTTTTATATGCTTCACGTTCCTCTTCTGTTTTGCCTTTTGTTGGCAGGTCTAGTGAAAAAACGGAAGGTGTAAATCCTTGCGTCGCCAATTCTTCAGATACAAAATTGATTTTAGCAGCTGGTAAAACTGATTTAATGTAATTAACAAATTCCCGTGTATTTTTATACGCCCCCGCAATTCTTTCAATCATTGATGGCATCTGTTCAGCCAAAATAGCCATTTGAAGATCAGTTGCCTCATTATCACACAATATCAAATGCTTTTCAATTTTTTCAATTAAGTTCTGTGCTTTTATATTTCCAACACAATACCCTGCTGTACACAATCCGCCACTAGGGAATTTAGAACCGCTGGCAAACGATATTGTTCTCACACCAGCCAACATATCTCCCTCACCTAAAAAATGAACATTAGGACAGAACGTTTGGTCCAGAATAAAAACAGGATCAATCGCTACGCTACCATCTGGTGTATGTCTAACTTGGCTTAATGTATCTCTTAATTTCTCTAAATCCGGCACCTCCACACGAGGATTCGTAGGGATTTCTGCAATGATATAAGGAATTGCGTCTTCTTTCGCCAATTGGTTCAAGACAGTATCTATACTATTCACCATATCATTTCCTCCGTCAACGGGTAAATCAACAATATCGACATTATCTCTACATGCTGCAACTCGCCTAGCTTGATCGTTTGTACCACCATAGCAATTAGGAGGCACTACTATCTTTATTGCTTTCCCTATATGATTTTCAAGGGCATTATCAATCAATCCCATTAAAATAGCATACTGGATCGATAGACCACTTGAACCAACTAAGGCTTTCGTAGTCGTTCCTGTAATGTCATTTATTGTTTTTAAAACAGAAGCTTTGTTCTCAGCTTCTTTAAACTTTTGGTTATCTAATCTTGAGGTCCCCACCAGTAGTTTTAAACCAATCAAGCAATTAGCAGGTGTCATGGCAATGGTTTCTCTTCGTCTAACATGTTGAATATCTGCTACATACTTTTCATTTTTAGATCCATTAATCAACAAAACACTGCCAATTTGAGCATGAACACTTATGTAAAAATCAATGTTATTTTCTAAATCAACATTAAAGACAGTTTCTTTTTCTGAAATTAAAATAGTACTTCCTTCAAAAGGTAAAATTGCTTCATCTTCTTGAATTGCTGTCAGTTCAAAATCATAGTCATAAACTGTCCTTAGTACCTTATCATCAAAAGCAACAG
>JAWWDX010000156.1:0-6965 GCA_033719695.1 Putridiphycobacter sp. | reverse complement strand
TTTTCTAGTAACCGAAAATGAAGACATTTACCTCATTGAAGTGAACACTACGCCGGGGATGTCTGATGCTAGTATTGTACCTCAGCAAATTGAGGCAGCCGGCTTAAATCTCACCACTGTCTTTAATCAAATCATATCTCAAGCATTATAATGTATCAACAATTAAAAGAAAATATTAAAAATCTTGTTGACATTTCAGATGAAGAGTTTGCTGGTTTTGCGAAGCTTTTAAAACCCATTTCAATCAAAAAAAGGACAAAAATACTTGAACAAGGCAAAAAACCAGAAAGCATGTATTTTGTCGTCAAAGGTCTTTTGTACAACTTCCATACTTCAGCAGATGGAGAGCAACATGTAGTTCAAATAGCAAAAGAAAATTATTGGGTAGGAGATGTATCTGGACATAACGATAACCCATCATCAAATTTTAATATTGAAGCATTAGAAGATTCAGAATTATTGGAACTAACCTTTACCAATTTTAAGGAAGCATGTGAAGACATCCCAATATTTGAGCGTTATTTCAGGCTACTGATCCAAAATGCCTATTATCATGTACTGAATCGCATTGTACTGACTGATATCCAGTCTGCAGAAGAACAATATTTCAAAATAATGGAAAGCAATCCAGATATCATTCTGCGGACACCCCAAAAAATTATAGCCTCATTTATTGGTATCAAACCACAATCACTCAGTAGAATAAAGAAAAAGGCGTTTTCGTAGGAATTCTTAACACATGTTTAGTTTTTACGTTACCCATTTTGGCTACATTTGTACTAATAAATAATTTAAGGTTTTGCCTTTACAAAATATAGGTAGTTTATTGTCATCATACCAAACTATCTCGAAAAGCATCCAATCTAAATTGGATGCTTTTTGTTTTAAATCTAGCAGCCTACAATTCCCCTATAATTTTTTGTAATTTTGAAAAAAATTCAATTATGAAAACACTATCACTCTTACTCGCTTTTACCTTTTCGATTACAACCTTTGCAAATGCGCATTTAAAATCCTATCAACTCTATACCAAAGAGGGTAAAAAAACAAGCTTTGATAAAATGGTAAAAACCCTTAGTGAAACTCATTACATATTTTTTGGTGAAGAACATAATAACACCATAGCACACTGGCTTCAATTAGAATTAACACAGGAATTATATATGATACATAAGCGAAAGCTGGTTTTAGGTGGAGAAATGTTTGAAGCAGACAATCAATATATTCTCAATGAATACCTATCTGCTTATATCTCCCCACGAAACTTTCAAAACGAAATGCGTTTGTGGTCTAATTATAATACCGACTATAAGCCATTGATAGAATTAGCAAAAACTGAAAACATTCCTTTCATAGCAACAAATATACCGCGTAGATATGCTAATATGACCTATAAAAAGGGAATAGAATCACTCGAAAAACTAAGTGATTTAGCAAAATCCTTCATTGTGCCCCTTAACACATTTGCATTTGACTCAACAGTGGCTTGCTATAAAAACATGATTACAATGGAACATGGTGGTATAAATATGGCAACTGCACAAGCGATAAAAGATGCCACTATGGCTCATTTTATCTATAAAAATAGCAATCCAACTACACATTTCTTGCATTTCAATGGAAGCTATCACTCCAATAATCGTGAGGGAATAATTTATTACTTAAAACAAAAAGTGGCTGACAATTTAATTGGAACAATTACAACTGTAACACAATCTAACCTATCAGAACTTGAAAAAGACAATTTAGGGTTAGCTGATTTTATTATCTGTGTTAAATCTACAGTGACAACTACCCACTAGTCATGCGTAAAGAAGTTTCCAATACTGGTTTTGGCGCTGACAGTTCAAGGGTTTTTAAACGAATCATAAATGCTGATGGCTCATATAATATCAACAGAATTGGCGCAACTGCAAAATGGAAAGATGCATATAAGTATTTAATTGAAATTTCATGGGGTCGATTTTTTTTATGGTTATTAACCTTTTATATTAGTCTCAACCTAATCTTCACCATACTTTATTGGTTTATTGGTTTCAATCATATTACAGGTGTTGATCGGCAAGCGGATTCTGTTTTCATGCAAATTTTCTTTTTTTCTGTGCAAACATTTACCACAGTTGGCTATGGTGTAATGGCTCCAACTGGGTTTTGGACACAAATGCTCTCATCTATAGAAGCTTTTACGGGTTTTTTGTCTTTTAGTTTAATGACGGGATTACTGTATGGGCGATTTTCAAAACCTG
The DNA here is from genome assembly GCA_033719695.1 of Putridiphycobacter sp. GTDB lineage: Bacteria > Bacteroidota > Bacteroidia > Flavobacteriales_D > Crocinitomicaceae > Putridiphycobacter. The sequence continues at coordinate 4,719 of JAWWDX010000156.1, read as the reverse complement.
TTTCAAAAATAATTTTCAGTAAAAATGCCATTGTGGCTCCGTACAAAGAAGGAACTAGTCTTCAAATTAAGATTGCCAATGAGCGAGACAATGTTTTAATGGACGTCAGTGCTAAAATGATTCTTGTTTTTGACACAACTGACGACCAAGGAGACATGAAAAAGCATTACTTCCAATTACCTTTGGAGGTTTCAGAAGTTAGTTTGCTTCCTCTCTCGTGGACTATTGTTCATCCAATTAATGAAGAAAGTCCATTATTTGGCAAAAGTCAAGAAGAAATTAGTGCGCTTCATGCTGAACTACTAATTATCATCAGCGGCTATGACGAGGTTTTTAGTCAAGTTATTAACGATATAAAATCGTATTACCACACAGATATATTGTGGAATTGGAAATTTAAAAAGATATTTGCGCCTGGTACTAATGGAGACATTATCATTGACCTAACACAATTAAATGCTGCCGAAAACTTAAATCATGCAAGTAAGAACAATCTATAATACAGCGATTGAGATTCCTCTGATGGAGCAATTTTATTCCATTCAGGGAGAAGGATACCACAGTGGTAGAGCTGCTTATTTTATACGCTTTGCAGGTTGCGACGTAGGCTGCTCATGGTGTGATGTAAAAGAGAGTTGGGATGCCGGAGCACATGCGTTAGTTTCGATTGAGTCTATTGTTGAAAACGTTAAAGAATCAGGAGCTGATTTTGTTGTAATTACAGGTGGTGAACCTGCCATGTATGACTTGTCACCCATTTCAATAGCATTGAAAGCCATTAATGTTGAGATAGCAATAGAAACCTCGGGAGCCTATGCCCTCTCTGGTGAACTAGACTGGATCTGTCTGTCACCAAAAAAATTTAAAAAACCTTTGGAAGAGAATTTTATTAAAGCACATGAATTGAAAATGATTGCCTTTAACAACCATGACTTCAAATGGGCCAAAGTTTTAGGAAGTAAAGTGGGTGAAAATTGTCAAAAATTTATTCAACCTGAATGGGATTCTCAAAATGAGATATTGCCAAAAGTTATTGATTTTGTGAAAGAAAATATAGACTGGCACATTTCACTCCAAACGCATAAATTTCTAAATGTTAGATAAGGTATTCAAATACTTATCGTTAAGTAAACAAGTCAATTTAATTGGCCTTATTCTATTATTATTGTTTTTTAGTATTCGAAATCCGGCTAGTAAATGGGACAAAACCATTAGTGGTGACGGAAAAAGTTATTATGCCTATTTAACAACAGCCTTTATTTACCACGATTTGGACTATCATTTTGTTGACAACTATGAAGCCAAATATTACCCGCCTGATCGATCGCTCTATAAAGAATTCAGACAAGAAATCAACGGTGAAATCTCCAATAAAACATTTCCCGGCATCTCGTTGCTATGGTTACCATTTTTTCTCATAGCACACATTCTGTCCTTTTTGTTTGGATTTGCACCGGATGGCTACTCAATACTCTATCAATATGCTATTGGAATAGCTGCCGTTTTTTATGTTTGGCTGGGGATAAAATGGCTATCAAAATTGTTCATTAGTTTAGGGTATTCAAAAAAATTGGTTGTACCTGTAATTATTGCCCTCATTTTTGGTACCAATTTGTTCTACTATACAATTCACGACCCATCATTAACACATGCGTACAACTTTGCATTATTAGCAGGAATACTGTATTTTTCTAGACGCTTTTTTTTGGAACAAAAAGCATCTTTACTTGCAGTCGCTGTATCACTTTTTGTACTTGCAGTTATCACTCGGCCTACCAACGCTCTTATGCTTATTTTTATACCGTTTGCATTTCACAGCTTCCTTGATTTAAAGGTTTTCCTCATAAGCATAATAAAGTCTAAAAAACACCTCATTATCAGCATTAGCATACCTATCATTTTGCTACTATACCCAATTATATGGTGGTATGCACAAACTGGTCATTTTATTGTATATGCTTATGGTAATGAAGGATTTGATTTCACAAATCCTCACATTTTTCAAATTCTATTCTCGTACGAAAAAGGGTGGCTAGTTTACACCCCAATGATCTTTTTAACTGTGTTAGGATTTATGTACTATTATAAGCGAAATAAACTGCTTTTTTACAACGGCCTAGTAGGATTTATAATATTGGCCTATATTTTTTCATGCTGGTGGATTTGGACTTATGGGGCTTCATTTGGCCAACGTGTTTTTGTAGATTACTATGCAATTGTTGGCATTCTTTTAATAGCAGGATTTACACTTATTGCGGCACGCGAGCGATTTCAGATTTTCTTGAGTATACTTATTGCCAGTTTAATAAGCTTAAATCTCTTTCAAACACATCAGTTCAAAAACGGTATATTACCTACCATTGGGGCTACTTCTGAAACTTATTGGGGCTCCTATTTTAAATTAAAAAGCATTCGACCATCATATCCAATTACCAAACCGTATACCATCATCCAACAGTATAAAACAGATTTTGAATCGGATACTCATTGGCTTACAATTGATACGAAAACAGATTTAAGAGCAAGTTCTGGGACTTTTTCTCAATTCATTAATCATACTTCGCCTTATAGTGGCGGATTCAAAGGCAAAATTCCTGCTAGTGCAGACTTCATTCAAATAACTGTCAAGGTATATTGTGAAAGTAATTCTGCAAGTCCACAACTCATATATGAACTAGGCAGTAATGCCAATAATACATTGTATCAAAGTAAAGGGCTCATGCCCTACCTTGAAAAAAACAAATGGACAACCGTATATTTCACTATTAGCTTAGAAGACAATAGTAGAACCAACCTCACTACTTATGTTTACAATCCTACTGATGATAATATTTGGATAGATGATTTAGAGATAACTTTCGGAAAGCATCATGAATAATCACTTGGAAAACCAACCATATTTTATGATGCAATACATGGCTCTTACACCATCTTTCCAGCCAATTTTTTTTCCATCTGCTGCCATACGAGCATTATAGGTGATGGGAATCTCTTGAAATCGGGCGGATTTTATTTTTGCCAGCTTAGCGGTTATTTCAGGTTCAAAACCAAACCGTTGCTCTTTTAAATCAAGACCTTTGAATAAATCGGCACGCACCATTTTATAACAGGTTTCCATATCTGTAATCTTAATACGAAACACTACATTCGACAGCCAGGTTAAAAACATATTAGCTTGACGTGCCATAAAACTATCACCTGGCTTATTAGTTTTATCTAAAAAACGTGACCCATAAACAATCTCAACACCATTTTGAATTATCGGCTGCATCAATTTATTGATATCATTGGGATCGAGCTCCAAATCTGCATCTTGAATCACAATCCAATCGCCTGTTGCCGCTTTTAAACCTGTATGAATACCAGCGCCCTTACCTTGATTAATGGCATGGTTAAGCGACACAATATTTTGATTTTTACAATCGGCTAGAAACTCGTTTATTCTCTCAAAACTAGCATCACTAGAAGCGTCATTCACTATAATCATTTCCTTTTCAACCCCATTGATGAGTTGTAATTCATCTACTTTTTTAAGTAAATCAAAAATTGTTTTCTCCTCGTTAAAAACAGGAATGATAATCGACAATTTTTTAAGTTCTTGCATGCAGTGCAAATATATAAAAGCTAGTCAATAAAATTGATTTTGATCTTATAACCAAATAAAATTCGCTTATTACCATTTAACCAACAAGTCATCATATCCGGCACGCTTCTTTAACTACGTTTTGGTCCAATCCATCAACACTTTATTGACTTCAAAAACTGGCAAACCCATCACATTAAAATATGATCCTTCAATTTTTTCAACGCCAATAAACCCTATCCATTCTTGAATACCATAAGAACCTGCTTTATCAAACGGCTTAAAATGATGTACATAATGGTAGATTTCTTCAAGTGTCAATTGTTTAAAGTACACTTTTGTTAAAACCGAAAAACTTTTTGATTTAGACTTAGACTTGATGGTAACCCCGGTTATGACATCATGTGAGCGGCCAGACAACTTTGTAAGCATTTCTGCAGCTTCACTTTCATTACTTGGCTTTTCCAAAATTTCATCATCCACTACAACCACTGTATCTGCAGTGATTACAAGGCTTCTGTCAGTTTGAAACGTCTGGTATGCAACAGCTTTCTTGTGCGATAGGTATTCTGCAACCTCCTCTACCTCCATGTCATATGGAAAGGATTCATCCACTTCCATACTCATAGTTTTAAATTCTATTTCTAAACCGGCCAATAGCTCTTTTCTACGGGGAGATTGAGACGCTAAAATAATTTCAAAATCCTTTAGTTTTTCTGCCAACATAATACCTGACTAAATTAACGATTAATACCTATAATATCAAATATAAAAGCGTATTCCATGGCGACTTCTTTTATCGATTCAAATCGACCCGAAGCACCGCCATGTCCGGCGCTCATATTGGTATGTAATAGAACAGTATGATCATCTGTTTTCATGTCTCTTAGTTTGGCCACATATTTTGTAGGTTCCCAATACTGTACTTGTGAGTCGTGCAAACCACTTGTAATAAGCATTGGTGGGTAATTTTGTGCTGAAATATTGTCGTACGGGGAATAGGACAACATGTAAAAATAGTAGTTAGGATCATTAGGATTTCCCCATTCTTCGTATTCACCGGTTGTTAAAGGAATAGAATCGTCCATCATAGTGGTAACCACATCAACAAAAGGTACATTTGAAACAATCCCAGC
>JAWWDX010000155.1:0-7001 GCA_033719695.1 Putridiphycobacter sp. | reverse complement strand
CTAGTACTGCTGATATTTTTGATTTAAATGCAGGGACATATCAATTGGAAGTTATGGATGCTAATGGTTGTGCCTTTGTAGAAGTATTTAGTGTTTCGTCAGCTCTTGGATTTGATAATACAGAAGTGCAAACTACCTTAAAGTATTTTCCTGAGGCGGGTACGATTCAAATTACAGGTGCTTTAGAATCAAATTATAAACTAGTAGATGTATCAGGTAAAACCATACAGGAATATACAGTTGAGCCGGGCCTAGAGACTGCAGAATTGTATATTTCCAAAGCGTTGCCAAGCGGAACTTATATTTTAACAGGAATTACAAAGTCTTTCAAACTTAATATATAGATAAATTCTTAACTTGCCTTAAAAATGTGATTATGCAGAAGGTATTACTTGTTTTAGCGAGCTTTTTCGGTTCATGGTTGCTTGGTCAAACAGAATTTGAGCAATTGGTTAGTAGTGAAATTAAAGAAGTAAAGGTGTTTATTACGGGCGGTGAGATAAGCAGAAATGCTGAATTGAACCTGAAAACAGGACGTAATATCATAAAATTCACAGGTATTAGTACCGTAGCCGATTCAAAGAGTATCCAATTCAAAACTTCTAAAAAAGTTAACATAGTGTCAGTAAGTACAGAATTGGATTATCTAAAGTTTTCAGATAATCATCCTACAGCTTCTATTTTAAACGATTCATTAAAATATTGGCAAGCAGTTTATCAAAACATGCAGGATGAACTTGGTGCTTATCAGTCAGAATTACAATTAATTAAGTCTAATATTTCCATCAAAGGTAATGATAAGAATTTAACCGCAGAAGAGCTCAAGTCAATGGCGGATTTTCACCGGTCTAGAATTATGGAACTTAACAAAACTGTTTCAAAGTATACTGCTGAGATGCGAGTCATTAATCAGTCCATAACAGCTATTAGCGCTCAATTACAAGAAATAAATTATAAAGAAAAAACACATAGCAACCAAATAGTGGTTGTAGTTGATGTAGATAATGCAATAACGGTAGAAACAGAATTAAAGTATATCATATCAAATTGTGGTTGGCAAGCAAATTATGATTTAGCAGCATTTGATATTTCAGGCAAAATAAATTTAAAATATAAAGCAAAAGTATTTAACAATACAGGGAATGATTGGCGTCATGTCAAACTTACTTTATCGACCGCCAATCCGAGTCTTTCTGCTTCAGTACCAGTATTAGATGCTTGGTTTTTAAACGCGAATACAGTACGGCAATCTTTTAAAAAGGGAAAAACACTCATTGTTCCTCAAAACCGTGGGTATAGTCAATGGCATCAAAATGCAAGTGTGCCAGAAATTAGTCAAAATTTGAATGGCTACGGCAATGGTAAACAGCCGCAAACCCAAGTTCAATTCACAACAATTGAAGTGCCGCAACTAGCAGCTGAATTTGCGATTGACAGACCATATTCTATCCCTTCTAATTCAAAGCCATATTTAGTTGAAATAGAAAGCTTTGAATTGCCAGCTAACTTTTCTCATAAAGCGGTTCCAAAACTTGATAGAGATGCCTTTTTAATGGCAAGTATAGTTGGTTGGGAGCAACTAAACCTAATTTCAGGTCCAACCCATGTTTATTATCAAGATACATACGTAGGCGAATCATACTTAAATACAGCCAGCGTAGATGATACACTGATGTTGTCTTTTGGTAGAGATAATAATGTTGTAGTAGATAAAAAACTCTCTGAAGAGTTTTCGAGTACTAGCACTATCGGTGCAAATAGGAAAGATACCTACTCGTACGAAATCGTCGTGAAAAATAATATGTCGACGCAGTTAGAACTTGATTTGTTTGACCAGATTCCAATTTCACAAGAAAGTGACATTACCGTTAGTGTTAATGAAATCTCTAATGCGCTTTTAAATGAAGAAACGGGAATATTGATTTGGAATGTAAACCTTAACCCAGGGGAACAAAAGGTCTACAAAATGTCATTCACAGTCAAATATCCTAAAAATAAAAATATTACGGTAAAGAAGTATAGAACCATTTCTGCACCCTCTTTTTAAATATGATAATTGTCAGTTACTAAATTGACCTTCCTACAGAATCAGAGACAATATTTAGTCTACTTTTGAAAAACCAACGAATATTTTTTAAGATGAAGACTATTTTAGTACCTACAGACTTTTCACAGAATGCCTATAAAGCATTAGAGTATGCTAGTAATTTGGCCAAAGAAATTGGTGCCAAAATAGTAGTTTTGAATGCTTATCAAATTCCACCTGGCACCTCAAATGTGATGATCAATTTTGCTGATATTTTAGAAAAGGATTCACGAGAAGATTTGGCAAAATTAATGGATAAATTATCGAAAGTTGAAGCGTTTAAAGGTATAGAGTATATACCATACAGTTGCTACGGATACTTAGTTGAAGCTATTGAAATAGCTTCTAAACATCATAAAATAGATTTAATTGTGATGGGCACGGCAGGTGCTAGTAATATTAAAAGCAAAATATTTGGAAGCAATACTTTAGAAACAATCCGTAAAGCTGACTATCCTATAGTTGTAGTACCTTTTGAAGTGGAATACACCAATTGGGAAAATATCATTTTAGCATCAAATGAAGATGATAATATATTGTCGGCAGTGAAAACATTAAACGAATTAATTGACTTAAATAAAACAAATATTGATATTGTTTCGGTGGAGCCAGTAGCTGATAAAAATGTTACTGATCATTCTGAACTCATTAAGAATTTAAACGGTTGGCAATATCAATTTCATACAGAAAAAAATGATAATGTTGTGGATGGTATTTTAAAGTATACTAATGATCATCAGTCAGATATCATAGTGTTGTTGCGTAAAAGTTATGGCTTTATTGAGCGGATTTTACATACAAGCGTCACCAAAAAATTAGCACTACACAGTAAAAAACCATTGTTCTTGTTCAAAGGGCAGTAGTGACGGAACTTTTGACCTTATGATTTAAACTAGGTTATTCTTAACTAAATACTGTGCTATCTGCACAGCATTGGTTGCGGCGCCTTTTCTGATATTATCGGCAACAATCCACAAATTTATCGTGTTTGGTTGACTTTCGTCTAGTCTAATTCTTCCCACAAAAACGTCGTTTTTACCCTCCGCATAAATTGGCATAGGGTAAGTATTTGTATCTGGGTTGTCTTTTAATGTGATACCTTCCGTTTGATGTAAAATCTGTCTGATTTCTGAAATAGTTGGCGTTTTAGTAAATTCTATATTGACAGATTCAGAATGGCCTCCTACAACAGGTACCCTGACAGCTGTTGCCGTAACATTAATTGAAGAGTCTAAAATTTTCTTAGTTTCATTGGTCAATTTCATTTCTTCTTTTGTGTATCCATTGTCAGTGAAGTCGTCGCAATGAGGCAAGCAATTTCGGTGAATTGGGTAAGGATAGACCATGTCAACTTCATTGCCGGCCATTTCGTCATTTAATTGCTTAACGGCTTTAACTCCTGTTCCCGTAATTGACTGATAAGTTGACACTACAGCTCGTTTAATACCGTATTTTGCATGGAGTGGTGCCATGGTCAAAACTAATTGTATGGTCGAACAATTTGGATTGGCAATGATTTTGTCTGCCTTCGTTAATAAATGCGCATTAATTTCGGGTACTACCAATTTTTTAGTAGGATCCATTCGCCAAGCACTTGAATTGTCAATAACTGTGGAACCGTTTTCAGCAAATTTTGGTGCCCAGTCTAAAGAAACCTGACCACCTGCTGAAAAAATAGCAATGTCTGGTTTTGCTGTAACAGCGTCTGCCAATGATATACACGCATATGGGTTTCCTTGGAAAACGACTGTTTGTCCCACAGATTTTTCTGAAGCGACCGGTAAAAAATCAGATACAGGAAAATTGAATTCTTCCAAAACTTTGATCATTTCTTGCCCTACCATTCCGGTAACGCCAACAATTGCTAATTTCATATACAGGTAATAAGTTGTGGGAGCAAAATTACTATATTTACAGTATATAATTTAGCTATGCGTTATATTTTAACAGCCTTCTTATTTTATGTTACATTATTCAATTATGCGCAAGTATCGGATGATTTTTCAGATGGTGATTTCAATAACAACCCTGTATGGGTAGGAGATGCTGTAAATTTTGAAGTTGATGTCAACCACACTTTGCATTTGAATGCACCAAGTATTTCAGATACAATGTACTTAGCAACCGCAAATTTATTAGCAAATAACGCTGAATGGAACTGCCTTGTTGAGTTAGACTTTAACCCATCTAGTGCCAACTTAGCAAGGATTTATTTAATGTCTGATGTGAGCAATTTAACAGGAAGTTTGAATGGCTATTTTATTCAAGTTGGCGGCACTGAAGATGAAGTATCACTATACAAGCAAACAGGCTTATCGACAGTAGAAATAATTGATGGCATTGACGGTTTTCTTAACTCATCTAATGTTTCAGTCAGAATAAAAGCGTCCAGAACGACGGCAGGAGATTGGGCGTTATTTGCAGATAATACCGGAAGTTTTAATTTTATAAATCAAGGCATTGTTAATGACAATACGTTCAATACTACCAACCATTTTGGCATATTTTGTAAATATACTAGTACAAGGTCAGATAAATTCTATTTTGACGATTTTCTAATTCAACCTATGACTTTGGTTGATACCGTTTTGCCTCAGGTTGCTGGAGTTGAAGTTGTATCAGATCAAGTCCTTGTCGTAACATTTTCTGAAAATGTCGACGTTTTTACAGCAGAGAATACAGCAAATTATTCCGCGAGTAATGGGCTTGGTGCGCCAAGCATAGCTGAAGTGATTGCAGCTAACCCATATAAAGTGGAATTGACATATCCTCCTGCATTTCAAGAAGGCGTCAACTATACACTTTTGATACAAAATGTAGCAGATGATTCCGGAAATGTTATGTCTGATACTACTGTGCACTTTACCTATACCAGTCCATTTTTAGCTGCCTATAAAGGCGTTGTGATCACTGAAATAATGGCCGACCCGAATCCTGTTGTAGATTTGCCTGATGTTGAATATCTTGAATTGTATAATAATACAGATCAAACCATTTCTTTGGAAAATTGGACTATTTCGGATGGTACTACAACTTTAACTTTGCCCTATCAAGCTTTTTTACCACATACATATTTATTGCTATATCAGCCAGCGGCCGGTGTTAATTTTGCCATTTCTAATACCTTGGAGGGACCAATTCCTTCACTTAATAATGCGGGTGATAATATTATTTTAAAAGATGATTCAGGATTTGTGATAGATTCTGTTGCCTACACTGTTGGTTGGTATAATAACATCACCAAAGCCACTGGTGGTTGGAGTTTAGAATTGAAAAATTTAAACAGTCCATGTCACGACGCCGGTAATTGGAGTGCTTCAGAAAATGCAGCAGGTGGTACACCTGGCTACGAAAATTCAATTAACGACACTTTACCTGATGCAATGCAACCTAAAATTATTGAGGTGTTTATAGAGAACGACAGTAGCGTTCATTTTGTTTTTGATAAAATAATTTCTGATGGCATGACAGCTATCAATCCTAGCATACCTTATGTGCAATCTATTGTGAGTACTGAACTCATTATCACTCTACTTGAGGTTGACCCTGCGGAAACCTATGAAGTTGAGATTTCAGGATATAAAGATTGCTGGGGGAACGAAATGGATCGCTATAATTATGCGTTTGCATTGCCTGAAATGGTTGGAAATGGCGATATTATCATCAATGAAATTTTGTTTAATCCCATTACTGGTGGGTCTGATTATGTGGAACTAGTAAACATTTCTAATAAAGTTTTAGCGTTAAACGATATTCAAATCGCTAATATTGAAAATGGTACAGTTGATAATTCTGTACCACTCTCATCTAAACAAATTTTATGGTTTCCTGGAACATACCTATTACTATCGGAAGATTCTTTGTCAATTATTGAAACCTTTCCAAGTTACGAACCAGGTCATTTTTTAAACGTTGATTTGCCTTCTTATAATAATGATTCTGGTACGGTAACCCTTTTAAGTGTAAATGGTGAGCTACTCGACCATTTTTCGTATTCTGAGGAACTACACTTTCAATTAATTGACGACTTGAACGGTAAGGCTTTAGAACGCCTCTCCTTCAGTCAGCCTGCGCAGTCTGACGATAATTGGCATACCGCTTCGGAGAATGTGGGTTGGGGTACACCTGGCTATTTAAATTCGCAAACTAGTAATCCGGTATTTGACTTAGAAGTCCAACTGAGTCAAGCCATATTTTCACCCGATAATGACGGTTATCAGGATGTATTAGAGCTGACCTATCAGTTTGATAACCCTGATAATGTCATGGATATTACGGTATATAATGCCTATGGTCAGCCTGTCAGGGAACTAAAAGATAATTATTACCCAGGACAAAAAGGTGTAATCGTATGGGATGGGCTAACCGATCAGGGAAACAAGGCCAATATTGGTACTTATATAATTGGCGTGACTGTATTTGATTTAGAAGGCAATATAAAACGTTACAAATTAGTAGGCGTTTTAGCTACTCGTTTGTAAAATCATCTATGGCTTCAGGCGATTTTTCTACTATTTTCTTGGATAGGAATAATGAGACATGGTGATAGTTTGAAAATAGTAAATAAGCTATCATCAAATTACTTAAAGCCATTACCCAGGTGTAAAATTCAAAATAAATGGCCACACCAAAGGTTTCTAGCAGGCCGCTATACTCGTGCTTACTACTCTGGAAGAAACTGAAAGTCTGGTAAAGAAAAACAGGAAGGTTGCTAATGAACAGATAGAGTGAAATAATAACTATCGCAAGTTTAAACACAGTAGATTCATCAAAAGTTGTAGTCAAAACAATGTCTTCAGAGTGCCCATTTAACAGTTTTAAGAATGTGACAATTTTTTCAGTTTTAACAAGTATGAAATAGATTGTAGCTATGATAATGCCAAATGGAATCATTAAAGCGATTGCCATTATGTGT
>JAWWDX010000154.1:0-7015 GCA_033719695.1 Putridiphycobacter sp. | reverse complement strand
GTGCAACAACCTTCTACATCACAAATATTGCTGGTGATACATTAAACGAAGACCCGAATACTCCAGGTGGATACTTAAACGTTATTAACACAGTTAACTCTGGTACTTACATTGTGTATGCTACTGATGAATTTGGTTGTGAAGCAGCGAACCAATTTAATATTCCAGAACCTTTTCCAGGACCAATTTCTGCAGGATTTACTACAGTTGACCCAGATTGTCATCAAACAGCTGAGGGGGTTATCCTAGTGACTTCAGTGTTCAATACCGATACTGATATTGATGATGTACAATTTAACTGGGCACCTATTCCTAGTGGAAACCCGACTAATGGACCTGGAAGAAATTCATTGATAGATTGCTTACCTGGAGAATATACTTTAGTATTGACAGATTTAAATGGTTGTTCTAATGATACTGTAATTTTCATTAACGACAAAGATCCATTAACAGCTAATTTAACTGTGGCTTCTAAAACGTATTGTAGAACTGCAGGCTGGCAAAGTGGTAATGGTGTTGTAGCCGCAGAAAACGTTCCAGATTCTTCAGGAACAGGTTCATTAATGTATACTTGGAGGCATTTAACTACAAATGTTGAATCTAACAACAGTACATTTGTCGTAAGAGATCCAGGAAACTTAGAATTAACGATTGTAGATGGACTTGGATGTACATTCATTGATACCATTTATGTTGACTCAATTAATCCAGTTGCTGACTTCATTTTAACCTCTGACGGTTTTTATACTGAAGGTATTTATGAAGGTGAAGAAGAATTAAAAATCAGACTGGAAAATTTATCGACAGGATTTGCTCAAGCGAATAACCCGAATTCAGATACTATCTTCCAAATTAACTTTAATACGGATTCTGTTAACGATCAATCGAAATGGTTTTTCACGTATGATATTGATGACAGACCAGATACTTCATATTTTGGTGTTAATGTAAACACAACTACTATTTACAATGTTTGTTTAATTGCCAAAAACTTCAATGACTGTGTAGACACAATGTGTCAGGAGGTAACTGTTCATAGGATTCCTGAGTTTATTGCACCTAACGTGTTTACACCAGGTACTGTTCCTAACAACGATTTTTACTTCCCTGCAGTAGGTTATCCTGTGTTTAACGCAACTGTTTTCAACAGATACGGCGTAGCAGTATATGAATTTAACAGTGTACTCGATAAGTGGGATGGTAATCATTACAAAACAGGTAAGCCATGCGTAGACGGTGTTTACAGTTACACATATCGTGCTGAAACCTCAAAAGGTACTGTTCTGGAAGGAAATGGACAAGTTCATTTGATTAGACATAAACCATAATTAATATCAATTATTACCATAATAAAAAGGGGCATTTAAAAAATGCCCCTTTTTATTTACCTAAATTTTAATGGCTATACGCTTTTTGAACTCCAACAGTGTAATGAACTTATTATGCTGTTGCCACAGCTCTGATATTTGCCATTACAGCCTTAGCAAGTTCGTTAGCCGTATCTTCATTTTTGCTTTCGGCATAAATTCTAATAATTGGCTCCGTATTACTTTTTCGCAAATGAACCCACTCACTATTTTCAAAATAAATCTTTACACCATCCTGCAAATCAACTTCATTTTGGGTGTATTTATTAGCAACAGACGTCAGAATAGCATCTACGTTCATATTGGGTTCTAGTTCAATTTTATTCTTAGAAATATAATAGTTAGGGTATTCTTGACGCAATTCTGAAGCCGTTAAACCCGACTTTGCCAAATGTGTTAAAAACAACGCAATTCCCACCAAAGCATCTCTACCATAATGCAATTCAGGATAAATGACACCTCCATTGCCTTCCCCCCCAATGACAGCATTTGTTGCTTTCATTTTTTCAACAACATTCACTTCACCTACCGAAGCAGCATTATAAATTCCTAAATGTTTTTCTGTCACTTCCTTTAGTGAAATTGTAGAGGACAGGTTCGACACCGTGTTACCTGGCGTTTTACTTAACACATAGTCGGCAACCGCCACCAATGTATATTCTTCCCCGAACATGCTACCGTCTTCGCAAACAAAAGCTAACCGGTCTACATCAGGATCGACAACGATACCTAAGTCTGCCTGGTTTTCCTTTATCTTTTTTGAAATCTCAGTTAAATTCTCTGGTAATGGTTCTGGATTATGTGGGAAATGACCTGTCGGCTCACAAAACAATTCTACCACATCTGCTACACCTAAAGCACCTAACAAAGCAGGCACAAAAACGCCACCTGTGGAATTAACCCCATCTACCACAATTTTAAAATTCTTTCTTCTAATTAATTCTGGATCAACCAAAGGCAAATTAAGTACTGCTGTGACATGTTTTTGTAGGTATGAATCATCTTTTATAAGCGATCCTATCGCATCAACCTCTGCAAAATGATAATCTTCTTTAGCTGCAATTTCTAAAATTTCTTCGCCGTCTTTAGCCGATAAAAACTCCCCTTTTTCATTTAATAATTTCAAGGCGTTCCACTGTTTAGGGTTATGGCTAGCAGTTAAAATAATTCCTCCTTGTGCCTTCTCCATAGGTACGGCAATTTCAACTGTAGGTGTTGTTGAAAGCCCCAAGTCTAACACATGGATGCCCATGGCTTGGAGGGTGGCTACCACTAAATCTGAAATCATTTGTCCAGAAATTCGAGCATCCCTTCCAACAACCACTTTTGGCATTGCAACTTTAGAATACTGTTTTGTCCATTTTCCGTATGCTGCTGCATATTTCACAGCATCAAAAGGCGTTAATCCTTCACCAATCGGTCCGCCAATAGTTCCTCTAATTCCTGATATTGATTTTATAAGTGTCATTATGTAAAGCTTTACACAAAGATAATGGAATATCAGAAATGAAAGTCACCATTTATTGCGCCATCATTACCTCAATCAATTTTTCATTGTCGCCTCTTAAAATCTTCAACACAATTTTATCACCTGGATTATTCAACACGATTGATTCTTGAAGTTCCGCAACAGAATTTATTTTTTTATTTTCAACGGCTAAAATTACATCCATTGATTTAAGACCTGCCTTATCGGCATTACCGCCTTCAATCACATTGCCAATAACAACACCTTTTCCAGTGCCTAAATTATACTGTTTTTCAACTTCCGAATTGTTTTCTAGGAGATTAATGCCAAGCTGCACCCGTTTTACGGTTCCATAGGTCATTAAGTCGTAAGCTACTTTCTTTACAATATTACTTGGTATAGCAAATGAATATCCCGTGTAGAAACCAGTGCCAGATGCAATTGCCGTATTGATTCCAATAAGTTCGCCACGTGCATTTACCAGAGCTCCACCACTGTTCCCTGAATTTACAGCGGCATCTGTTTGAATAAAAGACTCAACTGGAAATACATTTTTATCGGGATTATAGTTTGAAGCTAGGAGGTCGATATTTCTATTTTTGGCACTTACAATACCGGCCGTTACGGTAGATTGTAAATTAAGTGGATTTCCAACCGCCAATACCCACTCGCCTAATTTTAGTTGATCTGAATTACCAAACTCTGTATGCTTTAACTTAAAACCATCAATTTTTATTAGGGCTAAATCAGTTGAAGGATCAGTACCAACCAGCGTAGCTACATATGATTTATCATTCAAAACCACTTTAATATCTTTAGCGTCTTGCACCACATGATTGTTGGTAACAATATAACCATCATCTGAAATAACCACACCTGAGCCTGCCGACTGACCATGGCGTTCTCTAATTTTATAAGCCTCTTGTCCGTAAAACAACTTCATAAACGGGTCGTAGGTCATTTCCTCTCTTACAAAATGGGTTTGTATATGTGCTACGGCTTGCACTGCTTGCTCCGAGGCATAGGTTAAATCGGAAAAAGTATTTGTTACTGATGACTCATTAACCATGTTGACTGGCTTTATAAAATTGTCCGTACTTTCTGTTTGTCCAGTTTTAGAATCAAGAATATTGTTTAAATTGATGTGACCAGATAGTTGTTGACCTACAAATCCCCCACCTATCGCCAAAACACCAAATAAACCAATTTTTACTATGTTTTTCATATCTAATCGTTGTATTGTTTAAAATTTAAACCTAAAATTACAGAATGGTTATGGCCTTGTTTTTTAAAAAAAGTTAATTGAATCAAAAAAATCTTAAAATACTCCACTATCAGCGACATATCAATAAGTTTTTTTGGTAAAATGATAGAAAATATATTTTTATTAGTATTATTGCAACAGAAATCAAAACGAGGATTTTTCAATCCTCATTTCAACCCTTGATAAATCAATATTTTATTTTTCAACTTAATTAATAGCTTTTATTTTCGTAAGAACTTTTTATGTCACAATTATCTGAACTTAAATTAAAAAAAGTTGGTGAACTACGTGAAATTGCCACGACACTCAATATTCCTGAAATGGAAAACAAAAAAAAACAAGAGATTATAGATGCAATTATAGCCAATACAGCCAATAATTCGCCGCAACCTAAGGAAGCGGTTGAACGAAAAGCACCTAAAGCCAATGTGCAGACGCAAGCGTCACCAGCTAGAAAGCCTCGTCCAAGAAAAGAACGCGCAGCAGATAATGAAGCAACTAAAGCTGAATTAAAGCCTGAAAATCAAACACAAAAACCTGCTACAACCGAGCGTCGAAAGCCAAATCCAAGACCTAAAAATCAAAATGACAAGCCAGATAACGGTAATGAGAAAGAGGCTAATTCGAGAGAACAAAATAACAATGGCAAGGAACAAGGTGGTCACCATAAAAAAAATAACCACCAAAAAAGATCGCATAAGGACTTTTATGGATTCAATTTTGATGGCATTATTATTAGCGAAGGTGTACTAGACATGATGCAAGATGGCTATGGCTTTTTGCGCTCTTCAGATTATAATTACCAAGCCTCGCCAGATGATATTTATGTACCGCAAAACCAAATTAAAGCTTATGGCTTAAAAACGGGCGACACTATAAGAGGCGCCGTTAGACCACCAAAAGAAGGAGAAAAATATTTCCCTCTTATTTCTATTGAAAGTGTGAACGGGAGAGAACCAAGTTATGTGCGAGATAGGGTGCCATTCGAATACTTAACACCATTATTCCCAGACGAAAAACTACAATTAACAGGTCATAAAAAAGAGTCTACATCAACTAGAGTGATGGACTTATTTGCGCCGATTGGTAAAGGACAAAGGGGTATGATTGTGGCACAACCTAAAACTGGTAAGACGGTTTTATTAAAAGATGTTGCTAATGCTATTGCAGCTAATCATCCTGAAGTATATCTAATTATTTTACTAATTGATGAAAGACCTGAAGAGGTAACAGATATGGCTCGTTCAGTAAATGCAGAAGTTGTAGCATCCACTTTCGATCAACCTGCTGACAAACATGTTAAACTGGCCAACATAGTTTTAGAGAAATCTAAACGTATGGTTGAATGTGGGCATGATGTTGTTATACTATTAGATTCAATTACCCGTTTGGCACGGGCCTACAATACGGTTCAACCTGCTTCTGGTAAAGTCTTGTCGGGCGGTGTAGATGCCAACGCGCTTCACAAACCTAAAAGATTCTTTGGAGCAGCTCGTAAAATTGAAAATGGCGGATCATTAACAATTCTAGCAACGGCCTTAACAGAAACTGGTTCAAAAATGGACGAAGTGATTTTTGAAGAATTTAAAGGAACAGGTAATATGGAACTTCAGCTGGATAGAAAAATTGCCAATAGAAGAATTTATCCAGCAATTGATATTTTAACTTCTGGTACAAGACGTGAAGACTTATTAATGACGAAAGAAAACTTGCAGAGAATTTGGGTGTTGCGTAAATATTTGGCTGATATGAATCCTATCGAAGCTATGGAATTCATGAAAGAACGCATGGAAACAACCGATTCAAATGAAGAGTTTTTAATGTCCATGAACGGATAATAATATTTAAAAACAATAAAAAGCCGCTTCTATGAAAAGCGGTTTTTTTTGAACCATTTGTAACATTTGGCCACAAAAAGAGTCTTACTTTATACAAACTGACCTATGAAAGTATTTTTATTGTTACTTGCATTTCTTTTTGCCAGTCCTTTGTACAGTCAATACATTTTGAGGGGAAAAGTCACAAATGCATCAAAAGAAGCAATTCCAGGTGTACGCGTTTTTGTAGAAAACACAACTTATGGTGTGATTACCAATTATAAAGGTGAGTACTTTTTAGAATTAAATGCAAAGGGCCCATATCAAATCTCCTACAAAATGATTGGGCTAAAAGACACAACCATTTTGATTACCATTGCCGAAAAAAACACGGTTCAACATGTTTCACTAGAAAATTATAGTGAAGAATTAGAAACCGTTGAAGTGAGTTCTAGAAAAATTGATGTGGCACGACAGGTCATAAAAGCCATGCAAGACAATCGGAGTAACATGGCGAACCAATACGATAATTACCAAACCACCACTTATTTGAAAACTAGTCTTGAAAAAACAATCGACACAAAAATTGCCAATAGAAACGAAAAATATGATAGTATTATTAGTGCAGGCCCCGCTAGAATGAATTTTATAGAGTCCTATTCTATTACTCGCTTTAAAACTCCAAATTCCTATGCCGAAGAAATTTTAGCACAACACGATTATGCTGAACGATCACAAAATAATGTTTCGGCATCTGTTTCTTTCGACTTTGGCAATACAGCCGCCCCAACTCAATTCTTTGCCACAAACCCCTATGTTTTTTATGAAAAAGTGCAGGATGGAGATATCAATTTGTATCAAAGCATGATAAACATTCCAAAGGTATCTGAACACCCTATTGTTTCGCCTATTGGTTTTAACGCGTTTTTGAACTACAATTTTGAGCTCGGTGAAATCTTTTACGAAGGAACGCAAAAAATTTATGCTATTAAAGTCATTCCTAAATTTAAACAAAGAGAAAAGGCGGTTAGGAAGCCGCCCTTGTCGTGTAGCTATTCACTATTCTCTTAAGTAAGCACAATATCGGATTCGAACCGAT
>JAWWDX010000153.1:0-7034 GCA_033719695.1 Putridiphycobacter sp. | reverse complement strand
GAGGATGATAAGTGGAAGAAAGTGCAGCCTTTAACCGTTAAAGCTTTTGAGTACGTTAATGCTAACTTTGGTGAATATGTATATTCCGATTATTCAATTATTGAGGGGGGAGATGGCGGAATGGAATATCCAATGGCAACATTGGTAACCGCACGAGGTGATTTAGCAGGCCTGTTTGGTGTGATCACACATGAAAGTATTCACAGTTGGTACCAAGGCATGTTAGCAACAAATGAATCAAAGTATCCCTGGATGGACGAGGGATTTACGTCGTATGTAGAGTATTTAACGCTAGACTATGTATTAGATTTAAAACAGCCTCATCCACTATCTAGGATTCAGGGTTGGTACATTCAAATGGCTACTTCTGGTTTAGCCGAACCGCTTACAACGCATGCCGATCATTACAAATTAAATAAAGTATATTCAGCTTCTGTTTATGGAAAAGGAGCAATATTTTTAGATCAGTTAGACTATATAATCGGAAACGAAGCGTTTATGCGAGGCATGATGCGTTACTATGATGAATGGAAATTAAAACACCCAACACCAGAAGACTTTAAACGTATTATGGAAAAAGAATCAGGTTTAGAACTCGACTGGTATTTTGAACAGTTTGTGGGAACTATAAATACGGTTGACTATGGCATCAAATCGGTTGAGAAAAAGAATAAGCAGTCAATTGAGGTTGTTTTGGTTCGAACTGGCGACATGCCCATGCCTTTAGATGTTCAAGTCACCTTAGTTGACGGGTCAACTAAAAATTATTACATTCCCTTAGCCATCATGCGTGGTGAGAAAACAGACAGCAAGTACCCTGATTTAATGACTGTGAGTGAAGATTGGCCATGGACTAGCCCAGAATTTACAGTCTGTTTAGATGTCAACTTAAAGGATGTTAAAACAATTGTTGTTGACCCTTCAGGGCGATTAGCAGATGTCAATAGAAAAGACAATACCTATCCTACTGTAAATGAAAAATAAAGAGATTGAACGTGCTATTTCGCATTTGAAAATAGGTAGAAAAACGTGTTTAACATTTTTAGAAGACTTGTCTTTCCCGCAGTTAATTGCCATTCCAACAGGTTTTAATAATTCTATATACTGGAATATTGCCCATTTGGTGGTAACCCAACAATTATTGCACTATAAACTGAGTGGATTGGAAACATCTTTGTCTGATGATTTTATAAATGATTTTAGAAAAGGTAGTACACCACGAACCGATTATACCAAAGCCGATTGGGAATATGTACTTGAAAAATTTGAAGCCTTACCATTGCAATTAGGGGTCGACTACGAAAATGGATTGTTTAAAAATTATTCAGAATATTCCACCAGTTTTGGTGTGACCTTATCCAGTATCGAAGATGCCATTGCTTTTAATAATATTCACGAAGGTTTGCATATTGGCTATGTGATGGCATTGAAGCGGTTAGTGTGATTCCTTATGCTAACGGAAACATCACCTCTGTAATTAAATCTTCACTGGCTGTATTGTAGGGTGAATTTTTATAAACTTCAAACGGATCTTGTTTCTTATTGTGTTTAAACTCTTTGTTTCTCTGCATCATCATCTGCATGCTCCATGCATTACCCATGTGCTCGTAATCGCCAATTAACCGTACCATGTTTACTGTGGTAGCATCAATTTTTCCGGTGGTCATACCACTAGGTAAATTTGATGGGATTTCCTTCACAAAAGAAGCAATTGTGCAGCGGGTTGTCATGTTTTTCATGTCCCATTTATGATAAACGCATACCATTTCTCCACTGGCTTCAATATCGTTTTCCTTTATAAATTGATGTATTTGATTGATTTTTGGGCTCATTTCTACACCAATTTTATCCATAGGGGCGCTTATTTCATAACCAATATAATTGCCACCGTCAAATTGCGCATTTGACTCATGTTCTAGTTGGCAAGGGACACTTCCTTTTTCTATTAAGTCTTTCAGCATTTTTAACCCACGATCGAAGTCCATACCAATCATGTTTTGCATCATTTTTTTCATCCAAAACATGAAAAAGGGTAGGCTACTAAACATCTCCCACACTACTTCAGTCGATTCATTTTTTTCATGCAGGGAATAAACAATTTTTGCATGCGACTTCCAAGGTTTTAAAAACGTTAGGTCGGCATTAATAGTCTTGTTGGTAACTTCACTCGTAATTTTCATTTCTCCTGCACCAATTCTATGGCCTTCCCAACTGAAATATTTGCCGCCTGGTGCTACTTCAACTTTAGCTTCTTTTTCCAAAATTGCCCATGGCGACCAGCTAGTCCACTGTTCAAAATTATTGAGTAGAGGGAATACTTTTTCAATTGGCGCATCAATAATTATTCGCTTGTTTACATATGTTTTCGGCATGATCGTAAAATTTCTTGTTTGAATGTACAAAAAAATATGGAATAGCAGACCATCATCAGTCTTAAATACCGATTGTAAATAAGTGTAACCTATTATAAAATTTCATTTATTTACTTTAAAATCAGTAAGTATATTGCGGTAATATGTAAATTGCAATACATTTAAAATGCTAAATTGATGAGAAGTTTTCTTGAAAGTTTGATGCTAGTTTGTCTTTTTGTTTTTATTCACAACCAAGCAAGTGCGCAAACTGTGCGAGTTATCGGGCAAGTAACCGCTGATAAAGAGGCAACCAGTAATGGCTCTGTCACTGTTTTTAGTAAATCAGATTCAACATTGTTAAAGGGAACTTATTTAGATTCAAATAGTTTTGAATTACGCTTTAAAATGACAGAATCGCTAAATTATTTTTTAAGATTATCCATTCCAGGCTATTCTGATACCATTATTAGTTTTGTAGTTGATGATACCTTGGTTAATTTAGGGATGATTAGCCCTATTAAAAATCTTGAACTGGAATCAGTTGAGGTTCTTTATGTCAAAGAGATGTTCAATCGTACCCTTGATGGTATTACGGTAAATGTAGACGGTAC
Source organism: Putridiphycobacter sp. (assembly GCA_033719695.1). Lineage (GTDB taxonomy): Bacteria > Bacteroidota > Bacteroidia > Flavobacteriales_D > Crocinitomicaceae > Putridiphycobacter. The sequence goes on along the minus strand of JAWWDX010000153.1, from coordinate 4,069 downwards.
TAATCTGCAAACACTAACTAATCTATTCGAAGTGCTCAAGGCTTCACCAAAAATCACATCACCTGATGAAGAGTCAATTGAGATTATTGGTCGTGGTAGGCCACTTATTTTAGTTGATCGTCAAGCCATTATTTCAAATGAAGAGTTGAGGGCTATTCCAGCCAATCAAATTGAGAAAATTGAAATTATTACGAACCCATCTTCGAAATATAAAGCGCAAGGAAGTAGTAATGGTGTAATTGAGGTGTATACCAAGAATTTTCATTTAGAAGGGTATAATGTTACTGTGAGAGGATCAACGGGTTTAAGTACACAATTAAAACCTTCCGCTAGTGGCAATTTGGGACTAAGCCTAAAAAAAGAAAAGTTTTCTTTGAATGGTTATTTTGGGGGGAATTATAATTCATCTATAGGATATGCAAACACCATTGGTACAGCTAATGATAATACGGGTAGGGGGCTTGAATCGAATGATGTGTATGAAAGTTGGAATACTTGGCAGTATTATAATATTAAAGCGGCTTATAACCTGAGTGCCAATAAGCGTATTTCAATGGGGATAAATGGTTATGGGAGTAATGGTAGTAATACAAATAGTTCAGAGTCGATCTACCTACAAGATTCAAGTCCAATTATTGTCAGTGAATCAAACTCACAATCTGATTGGACCTGGTTAAACAACTCGGCTTTCATTAATTATACCATTGAAACCGATACAAATAAAAGTAATTTTGAAGTTAACTTAAACTACACCAATAAAATCAGTGGACAAGATAGGTATGCAACCACAGATTTTCAGGATGTGTTGAACAATGCTACCTCTAACTTCAGTGTAAGAAACGATTCAAGGGATATTCCTAATATTGGAGAATTGCGTGTCAATTATGAGCATGTTTTTGATACCACTGGTTGGAAGTTTGGGGTAGGGTTATCTTACAGCGTTTTAGTAAATGGCAAGAAGCTCGATAGATTTAGCGGGCAAATTAATAACTGGGTGATAGATGATAGTCAATCGAATTCATACGATTATTCTGAGAATATTGGCGCAGCATTTATGGAATTAACAAAAAACTGGGAGAAAATTAGTGCTAGAGTAGGCATGAGGGCTGAATACACAAATTTAAATGGTTTTAGCAATTCGTTAGGGAAGGAGTTTATTGATTCTTTGTATGTATTGCCGTTTCCAACCGCTAGTTTCATGTGGCAAACGAATGATAAATTGGCTATCACATTATTTTACGATTCAGGGATTGATAGACCACAATTCGATAACTATGATCCTTTTGTGGTTCAGTCGGACAGCTTCAATATTAATTATGGTAACCCTTATTTACGTCCAGGAATTGAGCAATCAATTGGCGTAGAATTCGATTTGTTTTACAAGTATAATTTATCAATTAGTTACGATTATGTGAGCGACCCCATTAGTTCAAAATCGTTTATCAGACCCAATTCTTTTCTAACCGAAACAACCCCGTGGAATGCAGCGTTCGAACAAGGGCTAAGCGCAAGTTTTAGTGTGCCTTTAAGAACCAAGTGGTTGCAAGGTTGGAATTCAATTTGGGCCGGTTATACACAATACACTTTTACTGCTGATTTTAATCGAGTGCCGCTAACCAATTTTACATTTGGGTTGTATTCTAACCTTACCTTCAAATTGCCTAAAGCATTTGAAATCTCAAATCGTTTTCATGTCAATAGATGGGGTAATTCAACTATGACGAGTAATGTGGTTGCTTATTGGGGGCTAAGAGGCGCAAAAAGGTTTAAAGGGAACCAGTATCAACTATTTGTAGATGTGAGTAATATTGTGCCTCCAAAATACGATCAAAGAAGAATTTCTGGCAACTACGAATATAATACCCTCAGTCAAGATCAATTCACAACCTTCCAGGTAGGGTTTTATGCCAAATTTGGTCGGTTAAAAGAAGCCGGTCAAATCAAAGAATCTAAATCTGGGCAGAGTGGTAGGATATAGTCGTAGGCCTTTTGGTTACCTGTAGAACCGGTTGTTGGGAACAGCCAAATCACAAATGTTAAACGTCCAATAGACAATTAGTATAACCTTTTATTTGTGAATCTTTTTAACATATAGCCTCGAACCATAGTACCAAAACCTATCGGCTCTTGAATCCATAGTAGAGCATCAGTCCAGCTTGACTTTCATCTACTTTTACCTGATAGGTGACACCTGTTTCACAATGACAGGCTTCACAAGTTATTAGGCGTTCTCCTTCCACACGAATTTTTAGAGGTATAATGCCTTCTGCCTTTAAAAACTTTTCTAAATTATCTCGCGATCGATTGTGACTGTCAACATCCGTCCAAAACGGGTAACAAACCGTTTCTTCATACACCATCCATTCTCCATCTGTTGTTTTGGCGCAACTAACTAATATGAGTAGTAAAATTGCCATTGATATAACTTTTTTCATAATCTAAAGTTTAGGGAATCAAATACAAATTCCATTCCAATATTGTGCGCTTTATATTATATTTGTCTACTCTTGAAACTAAACAATATTTATGGAAGCTATAGCACCCTATAAACCAAAGCATAAAGTTAGAATTGTCACAGCAGCATCTTTATTTGACGGACATGATGCCGCCATTAATATCATGCGTAGAATAATACAGTCTACTGGTTGTGAGGTTATTCATCTTGGTCATGATAGAAGTGTTGAAGAGGTTGTGAATTGTGCTATTCAGGAAGATGTGCAAGCAATTGCCATGACAAGCTACCAAGGTGGGCATACAGAATACCTAAAATATATGTATGACTTACTTAAGGAAAAAGGTGCTGGTCATATTAAAATATTTGCGGGGGGCGGCGGCACTATTTTACCATCAGAAATTGAGGAATTACATGGCTATGGTATTACGCGAATTTATCATCCAGACGACGGCAGGGCTATGGGCTTACAAGGGATGATTAACGATTTGGTGCAGCAAGCTGATTTTGCGGTTGGCGATCAATTAAATGGTGAAATTAAGCGCATACAAACAAAGGAGGTGACGGCCATTGCACGCTTAATTTCTGCTGCTGAAAATTTCCCAGAACAGTCTAAATCGGTTCTTGATAAAGTACATGAACTGGCTGAAAAAGTAGATACACCTATTTTAGGCATCACGGGTACAGGTGGTGCTGGAAAATCGTCATTAGTTGACGAATTAGTACGACGTTTTTTGATTGATTTTAAAGATAAAAATATTGCCATTGTCTCAGTAGATCCATCCAAACGGAAAACTGGTGGAGCCTTACTAGGAGATAGAATTAGAATGAACGCCATTAAAAATGAACGTGTTTATATGCGTTCGTTAGCAACCCGTCAATCTAATTTAGCTTTGAGTAAACATGTTGCTGAAGCTTTGAGTATTTTGAAAGCGGCTGATTACGACTTAATCATTTTGGAAACTTCTGGAATCGGACAATCTGATACAGAAATTATGGACCACTCAGATGTGTCGTTGTACGTAATGACGCCTGAATTTGGTGCTGCTACACAATTAGAAAAAATTGACATGCTCGATTTTGCTGATTTGGTAGCCATCAATAAATTTGACAAACGTGGTTCATTGGATGCTTTGCGTGATGTGAAGAAACAATACATGCGAAACCATGGTTTATGGGATGTCAATCAAGATGATTTACCAGTTTTTGGAACCATTGCTTCTCAGTTTAACGACCCCGGTATGAATACGCTCTACAAAGCTATTATGGATAAGATTGTGGAGAAAACTGCGGCGAAAAACTTAAAATCGAGTTTTGAAATCACGGCTGAAATGTCAGAGAAAATATTTGTGATTCCACCAGCAAGAACACGTTATTTATCTGAAATTTCTGAAAATAATAGAGCATACGACCAGTGGGTTGTTGAACAACATCAAATCGCACAGCAGCTTTTTGGTATTTATAAAACCATAGAAACAATCGCCACGGCTCCAATTACAATTAATACGATTGGTATTGATGAAAATATTGACATAGCAGAAGATAAAAAAGACTTTTTAGATCTTCTACTAAAAGAATTTGCAAAAATTAAAATGGACATTGATCCTTATAATTGGG
>JAWWDX010000152.1:0-7041 GCA_033719695.1 Putridiphycobacter sp. | reverse complement strand
TGAGATTGATGCTATTGGACGTGCAAGAGGTAAAAATGCCAATATGGGTTCAAACGACGAACGTGAGAACACCTTAAATCAACTTTTGACTGAAATGGATGGGTTTGGAACCAATTCAGGAGTTATTATTTTAGCGGCAACAAACAGAGCTGATGTATTAGATTCTGCATTAATGCGAGCAGGTCGATTCGATAGACAGATTTATGTGGATATGCCAGACTTGAATGAGCGTAAGGAGATATTTCAAGTGCACTTAAAGCCATTGAAATTGGAAAAGGAATTAGATATTGATTTCTTGTCGAAACAAACGCCTGGTTTTTCTGGTGCTGATATTGCAAACCTTTGTAATGAAGCCGCTTTAATTGCAGCCAGAAAGAAAAAGGATTCCGTATCGAAGCAAGACTTCTTGGATGCAGTAGATAGAATAGTAGGAGGTTTAGAAAAGAAAAATAAAATCATTACCAAGGAAGAGAAAAAGACGATTGCCTATCATGAAGCGGGACACGCTACAACATCATGGCTATTAGAACATGCTTCACCACTAGTTAAGGTAACAATTGTGCCACGTGGAAAATCGTTGGGGGCGGCTTGGTATTTACCCGAAGAGCGTCAAATTACTACCACAGAGCAATTACTTGACGAAATGTGTTCGGCATTAGGTGGCCGAGCTGCCGAACAGATAATGTTTGGCAAAATTTCTACAGGTGCATTAAGCGATTTAGAAAAAGTGACTAAGCAAGCTTATGCAATGGTGTCAATGTATGGTTTAAGTGAAAAACTGGGTAATATAAGTTACTACGATTCACAGGGGAATCAAACTTTTACAAAACCATATTCTGAGGAGCGTGCAAAACTGATTGATGAAGAGGTTAGTAGAATGATAGAAACACAGTATCACCGTGCCATAGCGATATTGACTGAAAATAAAGATAAATTGATTAAATTAGCCGAAGAGCTTCTCGTAAATGAAGTGATATTTAAAGATAATTTAGTGAAGATTTTTGGAAAACGTGAGTGGGATAAAGATGAAGAACCTTTGTTGAATGAAATAAAAACGGAAGAGGAAACCCATCCAAAATCAGATCAAACATCTAGTGACAATGAAAGCACTGATTCACAAATTGAAGATTTTTCTGGCACAAGTGAACCAAAGCCAGATCAAGCAGATTAAGAACCGCACAATGGTTTTTTCTTCTTCGCAAGAGTATCTAGTGCAATTAATTGCAGGAAAACTGCAGACAAATGGGATAGAGTCCATTATTTTAAATACAAAAGATTCCGCCTACAACAATTTTGGTGAAGTGGAATTGTATGTGTATAATAAGGATGTGATAAAAGCTAAATATATCATTGATAAAATAGAAGAATAATATGCTAAAACGTGCCATTACTGGGGCTATCTTTGTGTTAATTTTAGTACTCGCTATTATTTTAGGAGAGCTGTATTTCCATGTTTTATTTGGCCTGATCACGCTTATTAGCCTGAATGAATTCTATCAGCTTTTCCCCAAAAAGAAATTGTCGCCTAATACAGGTTTTGGTCTAGCAATAGGAATAGGTTTATATATTGTTGGTGCCTGGTCACTGTCATATGGGTATAGTTCTAATGTTCTGATGGGTATTGTACTACTTAGTTTTCCAGTACTAGGTTTTGCCGAACTATACCGAAAGCATCAGTCGCCATTTCAAAACATTGCCATTACAATGTTAGGCTGGATTTATATTGTCATACCAATGGTTTTATTACACCTGTTAATATGGGACTATGACGCAGAAGGATGGACCAATTATATGCCTGTTTTGAGTTTGTTTATTTTGGTTTGGACAAGCGATACTTTTGCTTATTTGATTGGGAAGAATTTCGGAAAACATAAAATGTTTGAGCGTATTTCACCCAAAAAATCATGGGAAGGTTTTTTTGGAGGGATGTTTTTCGCCGGTTTAATGGGGTTTGTATTGTCTTTTTTAACAGATGAGCCGGCTTTGTTTTATATTGGAAGTGGGGTGCTGGTGGCTATTTTAGGAACGATAGGAGACCTTGTGGAGTCAATGTTAAAAAGAAGTTTGGATATTAAAGATTCTGGAACCATTTTACCTGGACATGGCGGCATATTAGACCGAATTGATGCGATTCTCTATGTGATTCCTGTGATGTATTTTTATTATCAAGTGCTATAAGTTTGGAACAATAATTGTATTGTTTAATTCAAGCAGGTAAATGGGCTTTGTTCATAAAAAAGATTAAATTTAGAATCACAAAGCCATAAAATCTGTATTTTTATAAAAACTAAATCAAAAAGAAGATGAAAAAAGTATTAATGACCTTAGCACTTGTAGCATTTATTGCAGGAAGTTCAACAGCTTTAGCTCAAGACGATAAGAAGAAAGAAACAACTAAAACCACAACAAAAAAGAAATGTTCAAGTAAAAAAGCGTGTTGTGCAGGAAAAGAAGGAGCAAAAACGTGTACGCCTAAAACTGAAAAAGCAACAACTGAAAAAGCAAGTTCTGAGGCAAAACAATAAGTCCTTGAAAATATAAATGGAAAGCCCTAGCAATTTTGTTAGGGCTTTTCTATGTTGTAAAAAGTTTTTGAAGGGTTGCCCATTCAGTCCATGACCCATCATAAACTGCTTTATTATTGCTTAGCGTCATTTCCGCTGCCATCAGAATAATACAAGCTGTAATACCGGAACCGCAACAGAAAACAAGTTGCTTGTTTGCTAGTTTTAATGACTTAAAAATAGCTTTTAGTTCGCTAACGGATTTAAAATAGCCGTCTTCCAAAACGGTAGTATAAGGCAAATTTATGCTATTCGGAATAGCCCCACTTTTTAAGTTTGGTCTTGGTTCAGGCAGTATTCCCGTAAAACGCCCTTCAGACCTAGCATCAATAATACATGCGTCATTTTGGTTAAGGAGACGTATGATATCTGCGTAATATTTCACACTTCCTGCTTTGAAATGCGCAGTGTACTGACTTGTATTTGGAAGTTCAAGTGATAATTTTCCTATTGGATACTTTTTTCTTTGCCAATCAGGCAGACCGCCATTAAGCACATAGACTTCATTATGTCCCATAGTTCTGAAAAGCCACCAAACTCGTGGACTTGTATAAATGCCCTTATTGTCGTATACAATAATGATAGATGCATTGGAAATGCCGAGAGTACGGCATTGCTTTTCAAATTGTGTAGGCGTCGGTATTGTGTTTGGAAAATTCGAAGTCTGATCAGAAAATGATTCTTTTAAGTCAAAATGAATGGCTTTAGGAATACAATCTATACTGGTTAGGTCACTAGTTTGGTCGTATGTTGAGGCGTCTAATATGACAATTCTATCATTATCTAAATTGGTTTGTAACCAGGTGGAATCTACGAGAGGGGTATTGGGTCTTGTCATAAACCAAATATAAAAAAAAGTCCGCCATTAGCTGACGGACTTTGGAAACTAAAAGGAGGAGATATGCTTACTATTCCCCTTCAATCATCATGGGCACTTTCCCATTTGTTATAATCACTTTGGCGTTTGGAGAGTTTGAAAGTGCATTAAATGCTTCAATTGATCTGATTTTTATGATTTCGTCTGTCAGACCTTCTGACAAAATAATTTGTGCATCTCGGGCACCGGTTGCTTCAATAATTTTTCGATCGGCTTCAAGTTTTTCTTGTTGTAATAAAAATTCCATCCGCATAACGTTTTGCTCTGCTTGTAGTTTTTGTTCAATTGAACTGGCTAATCCTGCAGGTAGTTGGATACTTTTCATCAATACTTTTTCAATGATAATCCCTTGGTTGGACAATGTTTCAGCCATTTTATTTTTGATGTCTTCCTCAATGACAGTTCTCATTCCCGAATGCATGTCCTTTGCAAAAAATTGCGCGCAAACATCAGCAGAGGCCGACCTAAAAATATTAGCAATGATGGTTTCGTTATTGAGACCTAAGGTTCTGATAACTTCAGTGACTTTGTCCGCATCAAGTTTGTAAAGGATTGAAATTTGAGATTGGATACTCAAGCCTTCTTTGCTCGGCAAACTTAAGGCAAGCTCTAAATTGTTCGTTCTGATGGATAGCCTTAGTACTTTGCTTACAAACGGATTGTACCATATGGAACCTTCTGTTTTAGTTTGGTTGTCCAGCCTTCCTAAACTTTGTTTTACACCAACTTCACCCGGTCTGATGATGACACAACTTGGTAGGAGAATGGCAGTGATGATTATTGCTAAAATTTGCTTTGTCATGATGAATAAGTTTGTTGTTTGTACAAATTTAAGCAGTATTTGGCATAAGTTATTATTTATTTTTATAATGAAAATCATAAATATATTTTATGATTTATAACAAAAAAAACGCCCTCCAAAGGGAGGGCGTTTGCTGCTTGATTTATTGTTTAGTGTTTGAATATCCATGCGCTACTAGAGCTCTTGCGCATATTCGTTAAATCTGCTTTCGCTTCATCCAAGTTACCATACTGTTTCAAAGATACCAGATATAAGCCGTCAAATCGACCAATGATTGTTGCATTAAATCCTTTTCCATTCATGTCGCTTGTATACTGGTCGGCATTCGCTTTATCAGAAAATGCTGCACCTATGGCATGATAGTTTCCAGAGGCTTTATAGCTAGTTTTAGAAGTAGGAGTGGATTCTGGTGTTGGTGCAACTACTGGTTGTTCTGTTACAGGCTCAACCTCTGTTTCTTCAACTTCAGGCTCAACTTCTGTTTCTTCAACCACTGTTTCATTGATATTCACGTTGTCTGCTTCCTCATTTTCAATATTTGATAGTGTAGCCATGGCCATTAGTATAGAATCATTTAAACCATCTCCATTTTTATCTAAATCGACTGATTCAAAGCTATCATCAATGCCATTTTTATTTACATCTTGTCCACCAGTTAGAGCCACGTCGGCATAATCTGGTATACCGTTGGCATCACTATCAGGCATTTGATTTTTCAAATGATCTAACTTTGCGATATTCTGTAAGCTATCCACAATGCCATCTCCATCTTCATCCGTTCCCAATAGCACGGCTGCATCAAACCTATCATCTATGCCGTTCCCATTTGTATCTTCACCGTTTGTCATATCTGTATCGGCGTAATCAGGAATACCATCACCGTCTTCATCAGCTAGTGCAAATGGGTCTGTAGGTTCAGGTATATCATTTGACAGCATTGCGCTGGCGGCAAAGTCATCATCAATCTGGTCACCATCAGCGTCCGTACCATGAGTAAAATCGATATCAGCTAAGTCGTCAATACCGTCTCCATCTTCATCAGTACCACCTGTTAAATCAACATCAGCAAAATCAGGAATTCCATCATTGTCTGCGTCGGGATAGTTATTTATATTGACAATTTTCACAGTATCATTCCATCCTAAAAAAGCCTTAATATCATTTCTGAAAAAGTAGGCGGCTATTGCCAAACCAATGATGAACAGTAATAAAATGATTGGCCATAATTTCCGTCGTTTTTTCTCAACATATTCAGCTGTTGCTTCAACTGTTTTTTTGGTTTTTTCAGCCTCTTTTTTAACTGAATTTGAACTGTCAGCCGCAATTATTTTTGGAACTTCAGGAAGCTTTTCTTTGTCTACTGGAGGAATATATGTGTTTTTGACTGTTTTTACAGCGTCAACAGCCTTGTCTATCTTTTCTTTTGATTTTTCAACGACTTTTTCAGCAGTTTCAGAGGCTTTACTACTTGCTTTGTCAAGAGATTTCTCAGTCTTTTTAGCTGTCTTCTCAACGTTTTTAACAGCCTTTTCAGTGGCTTTTTTAATAGTACTTTCAGTTTTGTCAACTACTTCCTGTGTTTTCTCTTTCACTCCTTTCAATGACTCTGTGGTCTTGTCGGTCGCTGCCTTAGCCATATTGCTTATATCGTTTGCAATATCCTTTTTAGGGCCAGATGATGCTGTTTTGCTGTCATTGTCTTTTCCTATAGCTTTGTCAAGTTTTGCTTGACCTAATGATTTAGCCATTTCAAAAGCAATTTCACCATTGCTGTCTTTAAAAATAGTGCCGAATTCAAAAATATCATAAGTCTCACCTTTATCTACTACAGTTTTAATTTCACTGGTAAATTTGGCAACCATATTTTGTGCCTCAGTTTTATCTATGTTTTCTTCGGTTGCAATGTAACTTGCTAGGGCACCGTCGTTAAATGTTAAATGTGGGTTAAATTTAATGTCACCTGTTTTACGATTTGTAACCATCAATGCACCTATTCCAGGTAAAATTAAGGAACTATGATTTTTAAGAATTTCAATTAGATATTTATTCATGGGTTAGTTATTGAGTAATTAAATTACGTCATTAAAATTAAATGTTTTGTCAAGCCGGATGCCCTTTTCGGTGTGTTTTAAAGTGCAACATTCATTTGCAAAATCATGTTGCAAAAACAATATATAGTCCTCATTTGCTGCTTTTGTAAGGAATTTATCCTTCTCGCTTAGTGTGAGTAGTGGTCGGGTATCGTAGCCCATTACATAAGGCAGCGGAATGTGTCCAACACTCGGCAATAGATCAGCCATAAACACAATGGTTTGATTTTTATACTGAATATGCGGAATCATTTGACTTTCTGTATGGCCATCTACAAAAAGAACATCAATATTTGAAAAGGCATTTGCGGTGAAATCGCCTGTTCTGTCAATAAATTTCAATTGTCCACTCTCTTGAATTGGCAATATGTTTTCACTTAAAAATGATGCTTTTTCTCGCGCATTTGGTTCTGTTGCCCATTTCCAATGGTTTTCATTACTCCAATAGGTTGCATTTTTAAAATATGGTCTGAATTGCCCATCTGAATTTCTATAAATAGCCCCTCCACAATGGTCAAAATGTAAATGTGTTAAAAAAACGTCCGTGATTTGGTCAAGACCAAAGCCTAAACTTTCGATACTTTTTTTAAGTGTATCATCACCAAATAAAAAGTAGTAACTGAAAAACTTTTCTGATTGCTTATCGCCTATTCCGGTATCTATCAGCATAAGTCTGTTGCCATCCTCAATCAACATACAACGCATGCT
>JAWWDX010000151.1:0-7055 GCA_033719695.1 Putridiphycobacter sp. | reverse complement strand
CATCCTTTAAAAAGCATTTTAAGCATTTTACAATGGCAGTTTTTTAAACGTCTGTTATTGATTATGCTAATTGCCGTCGTCATTGTCTTTTTATGTAAATTTTTCATTATCCAGCCAGTTTTAATATCGGTTGGTTTTGAAAGTAGCTATTGGGGCCTACTTATTGGAACAATACTTGTAGCTTTACTTTTGTTCAGTTGTGTATTTTTCCTTAAAAAATCAGCTGAAGCTACAATCTTAAAAATTTATAAAAAGGATTAAAACGTTAAAATATTGTTAAAATCGGAACGACAGAAACTATATCTTCGTCTCTTTACAAAAACAGATTCTATAAACTTTGAACATATGTCAATAAAACCAATCATTTTATCAATTACATTACTTTTTGTGAGTACCTTATCCATTGCTCAAGAACTAAAATTTAAAGTTGCGGGATTGCAAGATACCATAGTTCATTTGGTTAAATATTCAGGCAAAGGCATGTATTATGCCGATACTACAAACTCAGTGAATGGTGTTGTGAAGTTTGATGGAAAGAAGCACAAAACCGGTGTTTATGCTTTGTTTTTACCCGGACAAAAGTATTTCGACTTTATTCACGACAATGAGGTAGTTGATATTTCGGTGGCTAGCCAAAAAGATTTGGTAGGGTCGCTGTCAGTCAAAAAGTCTAAGTCGAATATTGCTTTTTACGATTATATTCACTTAATGACGCAGAAGCGAAAGGAAGCTACTAAATTGAATGCCGAATTGGCCGCTGCTACTGGAGACGAAAAGGAAGCGATACAAGACAAATTAACCAAAATCAATACAGAAATTACGACCTATCAAAAACAATTAGTAGCCGATCATAAAGGGAAGTTTTTAGCCGATTTGATTAGCATGTCAATTGATGTAGCGTTACCAGAGCCACCGAGAGATGAGAATGGCGTGATCACGGATTCTACTTATGTATACCAATTTTATGTCAATCACTATTGGGACAATGTCAACTTAAAGAATGAAGATATTATTAGAACGCCTTTGTTTCATAAAAAATTAGAAGCTTATTTATCAAAAAATGTCTTAATTCAGAATCCTGATACCATCAGCTTGTATGCCGATAAACTTATTGATAAAGTAGATACAGCTGGTTTTTTATTCCAATATATTGTAGCGCATGTCACATCAACTGCTGAACAATCAGAAATGATGGGGATGGAGAATGTTTTTGTTCATATGGCCGATAAATACTATTGTCCAAAACCAACGAAAGCACATTGGATGACCCAGGAAAGTTTAGATAAGTTGTGTAAGCGGGTAGACGAAATCCGACCAACAATAATTGGCGCTTATGCACCAAGATTGTGCTTACCTGATTCAACTGAAAAAAATTGGATTGACTTATATAAAGTAGATGCTAAATACAAAATCGTTTATTTTTGGGAACCAACCTGTGGTCATTGTAAAAAAGCGACGCCAAAACTACAAGATTTATATGCCAATAAATTTAAAGAAAGAGGCGTTGAAGTATACGCAGTAGGTAAAGCCATGGGCGAAGAGTTTGAAAAATGGAAAGATTTTATTGTCGACAATGAATTAACTTTTATAAACGTTGGCTTAACCAAATCTGTTTATGAAGAAGCTCAAGAAAATGCATACAATATTATTAAGAATAACAATACAACTTTGGAGAGTTTGAATTATTCAAAAACATACGACATCTCGTCAACACCTCGGATATTTGTTTTAGATGAAAACAATAAAATTCTTTACAAGCGTTTATCCATTTCACAATTAGAGGAAATATTGGATATGTTGCAAGGTGTGCCAAATGCAAAGAAGTTATATCCAATGGCTGAAGAAGATCCCGAAGACCGGGAGCATGCAAAAGATTAAATCAATTCCAGATTGACTTTGAAAGCCTTGACAATAGTTAAGGCTTTTTTATGTGATGCAAGCTTTGTAAACCTTTTGCCAACCTTTCCATTCTTTTTGATTACTAATGCTATGATTATGCCAAAGCGCTACAAATTGACCACCAACAGATTTGATTACTATTTGTAATTGTTCAATAACGTTAATAGCGGCTTCGGGGCTTAATGTCATATATTCTTTTAAGGTTCCATCCATAAAGGTAAATGGCACCACTTTTAAAGTCGTTTTTTGGTTAGTAGATAAATCAAAAAAGTGAAAAGGGAAAGATGTTGCTGCTCTAAAACCGAAGTGCTCGGCATACCCCATTGAAAAGTCTTCCGAAATACCAATATTATTTAATATTTGATATGTTTCTGGTAGTTTGAGTCGAAGGAAATGCTGCCGACTCTTATTTACGGGTTGATTAATAATGTTTGCCAGCCGATTTTGTTCTTCTTTAACCATTTTTGTATTACCATATGACTGGAAAGAAGGGTGTATGCCTAGCTCAGCAATCCCTTTAAAAGATTGTACTAATTTTTGTAATGCCGAGTTCGTATGTGGGTGATTCTTGTCGAGCGATCCGTAATTGCCTAATAGAAAGAAGAGAATTGTAGGATGTACTTTGGCATTTTCTTTAATAATTTGATAGCTATCATACGGATCGTTTTGCTTGTTCCTAAGAATCGCTATTCGCTCGCGCAAAGCAGTTGGTTTTGTTATGCTTTTGACAATATTTAAAGATTGACGCCAGATTGGTTTATGCTTTACAGCCCAAGCAATGTCTATGTCGTAGGTTAGTATGGTTTTATACCGCTTTGTTAAAGTATTTGTGTCAAGCCCTAATTTTTCCCATAAAGATTTCACCAATAGGTCGCACCATGGCAAATGCAATTGGTTTTCTTTCATTAATATTGATTGTGCTGCAGTGAAACGATCATAGTTATCTCTTGTTTTATCCGTATATTCCTCGTACCGACTTAAAAAATAGAAGATAATAGCAAAGTCGTCTTTTATATCATTAATTGTCCAGTTCTGCCTCTTATGATCAAATGCAACTTTCCAGTGCGTTTTTATGTTTGTTTCTGACAGCAAGCCTGATGCCTGAATGGATTGGCTATTCGAATTTATTTCAGTACTGTATATTATATCTGGAGTATGGTTGGTGGTGCCCAAGCTATGTACAATTTCATACGAAATACCTTTGTTTTCAAAAATGAAATCTAACACATAAGTTAATCGTGGACTGGTAAAATCTGAAAATATTTGAATGGGTTTGTTTTTCATTACAGCAGGCCTTCGTCGGCAAAACTAAAGTAGTTATTATCTGTAAATATGATATGATCAAGCACGGGTAAATCAATCATGGCGCCAAAATCTTTTAATTTTTTTGTGAGTTGTATGTCGGCCTGACTTGGTTTCAAATTGCCTGAAGGGTGATTATGGCAAAGGATAATGGCTGAAGCTGATTCTTCCAACGCCTTTTTAAAAATCAGTTTTCCATCAGCCACTGTACCGCTTAAGCCTCCTTTTGAAATTAAAGCGGCATTTTTAATGGTATTAGAACGGCTCAATAAAATAATGTGAAACTCTTCGTGGTTTAAATCGGTAAATCGGTGGCTTAAAAATTGAAAAGCGTCTTTGGAAGATTTTACTGTGGGTTTGGCTTTAATCGTTTCACTTTTTCTACGGCGACCAAGTTCAAGGGCGGCAACAATACTGATGGCTTTTGCCTCACCAATGCCTTTAAATTTTTGTAAATCTTTAACCGTTAATTTGGCAAGTTTATTCAAGTCTCCATCAACATGGTTTAGAATGTCTTGGCAAACTTGAACAGCCGATTTGTCTTTTGTGCCAGAACCAATGAGAATACCTAAAATTTCGGAGTTGGAAAGGGCAGTGTACCCATGTTGCATCAATTTTTCTCTAGGCCTATCATCTGCAGCCAAGTTTTTGATTGAAATATGCTTATCCATGCTGCTAAAAATAAGATTCCTCAAGCATATACACAAGGAATTGAAATAAAAATAGATTTACAGCTGTCAAATAATGTGTTTACAGTCCGAACCTTATCTGAAATTTTCCGTACATCAAACAATAAATGATTATATTGAAGCCAGATTTCAGCAGAGTTTACTTGAATCGAGCGAGACTGAAAAACGTTAATTAATAAACGCTAATTGAATGAGCGAAAGAATACTTAAGGCGCTAATGCAACTCTTTTCCATAATTGCGAGGGTTGATGAAAATATAGAAGGCGAGCAACCTTCAACCGAAGGGGTAGGTCGTGAAATTGTCAAAGATTTTTTAGGACAAGAATTGAATTCGAAAGATGTTGATGCCTATTTAACCTTGTTTGACGATTATTTGATTTCATACCAAGGCGCCAAAAAGCGCAAAGATGGCAAGGCAAAAAGAACATCAGTGCATTCTGTAAAAGTGTTGCGTATTTGTACTGATATTAATAAAGAGTTAGCACAAAATCAAAAGGTAATTGTATTGCTAAGAATATTAGGTTTCATTAATGCCAATGAATCCATTACGCAACAAGAACTTGATTTTGCTGAAACGGTTTCTAACACATTTAATATACCAGCAGAAGAATATGAGGCATGCCGCAAGTTTGTGGAAGCCAAAGCCGGTGACAGGCGTGATGTTGGCAATATGCTGTATATTACACCGAACGAAAAGGAAGATTTTAAATTTGCCAAACATATTTACTCGCAGCATATTGAGGGGGAAATTCAAATCATCAATATTAAAAGCGTCAATCTTTACTTTTTTAAGTATTTAGGGGAAGCTTCATTAGACCTCAACGGACAGGGTATTGTTCCGGGTCAACACGTTATCTTAAACAGTGGAAGTTCAATTCGTTCATCAAAGGTTAAACCAATTTACTACAGCGACATTATTGGACGGTTTTTATCGGATGAAACGGCGGCCAAGGTGGTATTTAAGACCGAAGCTATTGAGTACCGTTTTAAGAATAATAAGTTGGGATTACACGAGTTCAATTTTTGCGAGGAATCAGGAAAGTTACTCGGGATTATGGGAGGGTCTGGTGCTGGAAAGTCGACTTTATTAAACGTTTTAAACGGTAATTATATCCCATCAAAAGGAAAAGTAACAATTAATGGCATTGACATTCATCATGAGAAAGACAAGATTGAAGGTGTTATTGGTTATGTTTCCCAAGACGATTTATTGATAGAGGAATTAACGGTGTTTGAAAATTTATTTTACAACGCCAAGCTGTGTTTTGGTAATTTGAACGATCAGCAAATAGCTAAGCGGGTGCTTAAATTACTATCGGCCCTTGGTTTATATGAAAGTAAAGACCTTAAGGTTGGTAGTCCACTTGAAAAAACGATATCGGGCGGACAGAGAAAGCGATTAAATATCTCTTTGGAACTAATACGCGAACCTTCAGTATTATTTGTTGATGAGCCCACATCAGGTTTATCGTCTCGAGATTCGGAAAACATCATGGACTTATTGAATGAGTTAGCACTAAAAGGCAAGCTCATTTTTGTGGTGATCCACCAACCGTCGTCGGATATTTTTAAGATGTTCGACAAGCTTTTAATTCTTGATCAAGGTGGTTATCCTATTTATAATGGAAATCCGGTAGACGCTGTAATCTATTTTAAAACGTTGATTGGGCATGTTAACTGTAATGAAAGTGAGTGTGTTGAATGCGGTAACGTAAATCCAGAGCAAATCTTCAATATCATTGAATCGAAAGTTGTGGATGAATATGGAAAACAGACTACTAATAGAAAAGTTGCTTCATCAGAATGGAATGAGAATTATCGGGAAGCACTAGAGCCAGAAGTGGAACCAAGTAATACGGAAACGCCACTTCCTGAAAGAATATTTAGAATACCAGGATTTTTTAAGCAGTTTAAAACGTATTTCATTCGTGATATCAAAGCAAAATTAACCAATAAGCAATACATGTTTATTAACATGTTGGAGGCGCCAATTCTAGCTGCTTTTCTTGCTTTCTTCTTAAAAATGTATACGCAGCGCGAAACCGAAATGGCCTATGTTTTTCGCGAAAATCAAAATATTCCGAGTTACTTATTTATTGCGGTCATTGTGGCATTATTCATTGGTCTATCCGTATCGGCAGAAGAAATTATTAAAGATCAGAAAATCTTAAAACGGGAATCGTTTTTGAATTTGAGTAAGGGCTCTTATTTGTGGTCGAAAATATGTATCATGTTTTTAATTTCTGCTATTCAAACCATAAGTTTTGTATTAATTGGCAATTGGATATTGGGTATATATGGCATGTGGATGGAATACTGGCTGATATTATTTTCGTTATCGTGCTTTGCCAATTTGCTTGGTTTGAATATTTCAGCCACATTTAACTCGGTTAAAGTAATTTATATCCTGATTCCTTTGGTAATTATTCCTCAACTCTTATTCAGTGGGGTTATTGTTAAGTTCGACAAAATTAATCCAATGTTTAACCGCGAAGATTCTGTACCTGTGATTGGTAATGTGATGGCTTCACGCTGGGCATACGAAGCGCTGGCCGTTGAACAATTTAAGAGCAATAGATTCAATAAGCATTTGTATGATTACGAGAAGGAGAAGCAGATGGCAACATGGAAGAAGGATTATTGGTTAAAAGAGTTAAGTACCAAGTTGAATAATGTGAATAGTTCATACGATAAGCCGGATGAGAAAGAAGCGGTAGAAAGAGATTTAGAAGTGTTAAGGAATGAAATTTCGCGAGAGTTAAGGTATTTTACAAGTGCAGAAAATAAGGGGCAATGCAAAGGTTGTGTTGATAACTTAACGATAGAGAAGTATTCAGAAAAAGTTTATCAAGATGTTAATCAGTATTTTGAAAACAGCTTAAAACCTAAATATAAGGGAATTGTAGATAGAAATAGAACCATGGTAGACAAAATAAAGACTGCCATTGTGAAGCGAGATGGAAAGGACGTTTATATTGAATTATTTGATAATTATCATAACGAAAGTTTAGAACAGTTTGTTACCAATAAAATAGAGCTTGATAAAATTGTTGAAGATAATGGACAATTAGTTCAGAAGTCAGGACCTATTTATCGAGATCCTGTAGATAAGGGCTTTTTTAATGCGCAGTTTTATGCCCCAACAAAAAACTTTTTTGGTACCCT
>JAWWDX010000150.1:0-7076 GCA_033719695.1 Putridiphycobacter sp. | reverse complement strand
ATGTAATCTAAACTATATGGTCTATCGGGATGACGTGACAATTGGACACGTTGCCATGGCGTTAATTCCTTGAATATATCTTTTATGGTTTGTGTTTTCTTCTTTTCTAGGTCTTTAATTAATTTTGATGAATCTACACCACTATTTGCTTCAACACCCTGTACTTTTACTATTTCCTCATCAATTATTTTGATAGGTTCTTCAAACGGCAAATAATTCTCCATATTGCTTATTTTTTTGAGTGCCGAAATTTACAAAATATTTTAGGTAAGGTTGGCGGTTAAACAATAAAGTTTTTCAAATTAACATTCTGACTCCTTATAAATCCAAGCATATTTATTTGGATATAGCCAAAGTAAACACTTATAATTTCTTTTAAAAATTATATATTCGTTTCTTCAAAATAATAACATGATCTCTTATCCGTCAGCTAAAATTAATATTGGTCTTCATATTGTTGAAAAACGACCAGATGGATACCATGATATTGAAAGTATTTTTTATCCGATTCCACTGTTCGACATTTTAGAAATAAATAAATCACAAAAATTTATTTTTACTTGTAGTGGAATCGCTATTGACGGAGACAGCGACAGTAATTTGGTAGTTAAGGCATATAAAATCTTACAAAAATTGTATGCACTCGATCCCGCACATATTCACCTCCATAAACAAATTCCTATGGGTGCTGGACTTGGCGGTGGGTCGGCTGATGCTGCTTATGCGTTAAAAATGTTGAATCAGTTATTTCATTTAAACATTGACACCCATCAACTCGAAAAATACGCCTTAGAAATTGGCAGTGATTGTCCTTTTTTTATTGACAATACTCCTAAATATGTGACCGGTATAGGCGAAAAGATGGAGCATATTCAAATAGACTTATCAGGACAGTATTTATACATTATCAATCCTGGCATTCATATAAGTACGGTTGAAGCATACGGTCAAATTATCCCAAAAAAAAGTGACATTGATTTGATTACTGAAGCCAGTCATCCAATAGCGTCATGGCAAAAAAGTGTTGAAAATGCTTTTGAAAAACCTGTTTTTACTTTGCACCCCACAATTGAAAAAATTAAAGAGCAATTAAGAAAAGCTGGCGCGTTATATACGAGCATGTCGGGTACAGGTTCAACTGTTTACGGTATTTTTAATTTCCCTCCTAAAAAGTTAGAAAAATATGCTTACGAGAAGGTACTCAAACTTTGAAACGTGAAATTTAACTTAGGTTAAGATATTTTAAGTGATTATTTTGTTTGCTTAGTAGCTTTGGTCGTAAATTTGTAGAACAGATAAAGTATTTCATAGGTATTTTTAACTGTATTATTAATTTTCATAGTTTAATAGATTGAAAGGCATCTTCGCGGGGGGATGCTTTTCTTTTTTCAAATCACTTTTCTATAGAAATCAAAATCGCTTGGGGCTTTTAACCGGCTGTATTTTTCTGCTGGAATTTTACAGCTGCAATCTGCTGAGTGGGTGTAATGATAGCCTAGCTTTTGATAATACTTCGCAAGCCTTAGTTTTGATTCCGTATCAAATGCTTTCACCCGTAGCACTTCCATTTCAATGGCTGTTGCCCCTGCCTTTTTTGCCCGGTCTTCAACAGATTGAATGAGGGCTGTTCCCAGTCCGTTGCCTGCTAGCATAAAATCAGTTCCTAAAAGGCTAAAGGTGTATATTCCTGGTTGAGCTTCATAATAATGAATACCGCCAGCAATACTACCTTTGAACTTTGCCACTAAAATTTGGCCTTTTGTAATCAAATCTATATAATCGGCTTTACTAATCCTTACGTAATTTTTACCCCATACCTCTTCTTCGGTTAATTCATAACCTTTAATGATAATCCGATAGAGCGAATTCACTTCTTGCTCGGATAAGTTATTTAACGAGGCCGTTTCAACAGTAATCATAACAAAAAAAAGGAACCTATTTGGTTCCTTTTACAAATTTAATGATTTTCAACTTATTTTTTAAGGCTATCAATTTGCGCTTTCATTTCTTTCGCTTTTTCAACATTACCAGTTTTGTAGTAAGCTTGACGCAATGATGAAAGTATTTCGATATTATTAGGTGTCAATTCATTTGCTTTTTCTAAGTATGGCAGTGCTTTTTCAAAATTTGCTGTCATATCTTTTCTTAAAGATTCCTCTTTAGGATCACCCAAAGCTAAATCATTAATTTGCCCGTTGATGGTAGCTGCTTTATTGAAATACACAGCGCCTAAACCTAACAATGCATTATTATATGCAGGGTCTAATTCTAAAACTTTCTTGTAGGCTTTCTCGGCGTCTTCATAGCGCTCTTGACCTTCGTAAATAGTACCCACAACATAATGTAATTCTTTGTTATCAGGATCAAGTGCAATAGCGTCAGATAGTACTTTTTCTGCTTCTGCCTTTTTTCCTGAACCTAAATAAATATTAATTAATGCAATCATAACATCTTTGTTGCCAGGATTTTTAGCAAGCAAAGCTTTTAATGCTTTTTCACCATCTTCTGTCCGGTCAAGTTTGCTATAGGCTTCCGCTAAATAAGTTGCAGATGTTCCCAATTCAAATCCTAAGTTTGAAGTACTTGTAAATGCCGCTAATGCTTTTTCATACTGCTCTGCTTTTATGGCGGCGATACCACCATAGTAAAGCGCCACAGAATCAGTTAATCCCATTGCTTTCCCATATTCTGCAGAAGCTAAAAAAGCTTGCATAGAAGCATCATATGCTTTTTCTTCATACAATTTTACAGCGTTGTTATATGAAACACTTCTAATATTTCTGCAATAGTCAGCAATATCATCCTCGTAACGACCTTTGGAATCGTTTTTAGCAGATTTTTCAAAGGCAGCCAATCCCTCAGCATTTGTTTCCGCATTGCCATAGGCTTTTAACGCTTCATTTTTACTGGTTGCGCCAACTTTAGCAGCCTCACAGTATATTTTACCTTTATACATTAAGGTTTTTGCGTCGTTCATAGTGGTTTCATGCGCAGCAGATTTTGTAATAAAATCAATGGCTTCTAACAAATCTTTTTCAGCTGCTTCAACGTTTTCTGCAGCCATATTTGATTGGTAAGATTTCCAGACCATAGCGGCATTTGTAGTCATATTCTTTTGCGCCATTACTGATGTAGATGCTATCAGAAGACCCGCTATCAATATTTTTTTCATTCCTATTTTTTTATTTTGATTCATTAAACTTTAAATTTCCACAAAAATAATTCAATTTTTGTGCCAAGAAAAATTATTCCTCTTCGTTTGCACCTATTTCTGTTGATTCGCTATCATTTTCAGTTCCTTCATCCTCTTCGTCGTTATTGCGATATACTTTTGCTACAGCAGCAATTTCATCATCACCTCTTAAATTGATGAGTTTTACACCTTGAGTAGCTCTACCCATCACTCTGAGGACATCAACGTGCATTCTTATGGTGATCCCTTTCTTTGTAATGATCATTAAGTCGTCTTCGTCCGTTACATTCTTAATAGCAATTAACTCACCTGTTTTTTCTGTGATATTAATGGTTTTAACCCCTTTACCTCCTCTATTCGTAATTCTATAATCTGCTACTGCTGAACGTTTTCCGTACCCTTTAGCGGAAACAACCATTACGTTTGCATCTTCATTTTCAACGCAAATCATACCAACCACTTCATCTTTTTCTGAAGCCAATGTAACGCCTCGTACACCAGAAGCCGTTCTACCCATTGATCGCACCTTTTCTTCATTAAATCTGATAGATTTTCCAGATTTTAATGCCATCATTATTTCGTTGGTTCCATTAGTTAATTTAACTTCTAATAGTTCATCCCCTTCTCTTATACCTATGGCGTTGATACCATTCGTACGTGGGCGCGAATATGCTTCTAAAGTTGTTTTCTTAATTACACCTTTTTTAGTACACATAATAATGTACTTGTTCTCAATATATTCCGGATCCTTAATATCGTTCACATTGATAAAGGCTTTAATCTTATCATCTTGATCAATGTTTATTAAATTTTGTAGCGCTCTACCTTTGCTTGTTTTATTTCCTTCTGGCACTTCAAAAATTCGCATCCAGAAACATTTACCTTTTTCGGTAAATATTAACAACCAATTATGATTGGTAGCCACAAACAAGTGCTCTAAGAAGTCTTTATCTCTTGTTGCTGAACCTTTAGACCCTACACCACCTCTAGATTGAACTTTGTATTCCGCTAAAGAAGTTCGCTTGATGTATCCAGCGTGTGATATGGTTATAACCACTTCTTCATCAGGAATTAAATCTTCAATACTCATTTCATTGGCTGAATACTCAATAATTGATCTTCGATCATCTCCGTATTTATCTTTCACCAATTGCAATTCATCTTTGATGATTTCCATTCTACGGTCTTCATTTGCCAAAATATCCTTTAAATCGGCAATGGTTTTCATTAACTCCTCGTATTCACTTCTTAATTTATCTTGTTCAAGACCTGTTAATTGTCTTAAACGCATTTCAACAATGGCACGAGATTGTATGTCACTCAAGTCAAAACGCGCAATTAAGCTTTCTCTAGCTTCATCTGGAGATTTTGAGGCTCTAATGATTTTGATGACTTCATCAATATTATCAGATGCTATAATAAGACCTTCTAGTATGTGAGCGCGCTCTTCTGCTTTTCTTAACTCATATTTTGTTCTTCTAATCACAACCTCCTGTCTGTGCTCAACAAAATGATGAATCATATCTTTTATGTTCAACATTTCAGGCCGACCACTCACCAACGCAATGTTATTGATTGAAAATGAAGTTTGTAATGCCGTATATTTGAATAATTTATTTAATACTACATTTGGAATGGCATCTCGTTTTAATTCATACACAATCCGCATTCCAGATCTATCTGATTCGTCTCGAATATCAGAAATACCATCAATCTTTCCTTCATTAACTAAATCAGCCGTTTTCTTAATCATGTCGGCCTTGTTAACTTGGTAGGGAATTTCAGTTACGATAATGGCTTCTTTGCCTTCACGAATTTCTTCAAAACCTGCTTTGGCTCTCATCACCACACGACCCCGACCTGTTTCAAAAGCTTCCTTAACACCTTCGTAACCGTAGATGATACCGCCTGTTGGAAAGTCAGGTGCCTTAATATGGTTCATTAATTCAGCAATCTCAATGTCTCTATTGTTGATGTATGCAATGGTACCATCAACGACTTCACTTAAGTTGTGAGGGGGCATATTGGTCGCCATACCAACGGCAATACCACTTGCTCCATTTACTAAAAGATTAGGAATCTTGGTAGGCAGAACTGTTGGTTCTTGCAATGACTCATCAAAGTTTGGGGCAAAGTCAACGGTTTCTTTTTCTAAATCAGCCAACATGTCTTCAGCAATTTTTCTCAACCTTGCTTCCGTGTAACGCATTGCGGCAGGACTGTCGCCATCTACCGACCCAAAGTTACCTTGTCCGTCTACCAAAGGGTACCGTAAAGACCAATCTTGAGCCATACGGACCATGGTGTCATAAACAGAGGAATCACCATGTGGATGATATTTACCAAGTACTTCACCGACAATTCTAGCAGACTTTTTATAAGGTCTATTAGACAGGACACCTAAGTCTAACATGCCGTAAAGCACTCTTCTGTGTACTGGTTTAAAACCGTCTCTTACATCTGGTAAGGCTCTTGATACAATAACCGACATTGAATAGTCAATGTAGGCTGATTTCATTTCGTCTTCGATATTAATCTTAATGATTCTCTCTCCGTCTGCCATAATATTTTATATGTAGATATTTTAAAATTACAAACGACGAAAATAGCCATTTTTAATCGTAACCGCACCGAAGAATCACTTGTACTTATCAACAAAAATCGGTTTAAAATGACGTTTATTAACAATTTATTAGATTTATTATTTCAAATATATTTGTGAATCAATATTTGTCACTAAATTTAAGTTTTAAAACCATAATTAATGGATGCCAATTTTTCCTCAAAAGCAAAAAACGTAATCGCCTACAGCCGTGAAGAAGCTTTGCGCTTAGGCAACGACTACCTAGGTGTTGAACACTTATTATTAGGTTTGATAAGAGAAAAAGGAAGCATGGCTGTAAAAATCTTGCAGGAGTTTCACTTAGATTTAGATGTTCTAAGAAAGGATATTGAAAAAAATGTAAAGGAATCTACCAATAAACCAACGGAGTCATCCGATATCCCGTTGGTGAGACAGGCTGAAAAAGTTCTTAAAATCACATATTTAGAATCAAGACTATTTAAAAGTAAAAAAGTAGGAACTGAGCACATTTTATTGGCAATTTTAAGAGAAAAAGATAATATAGCGACGCGAATACTCAACAAGTATGGCGTTATTTATGAAAACGTAAAAGAAGAATTAGAAGAAATGATAGACGAACAAAACACACCAAAATCTGAATTCCCTGGCAACCTTTCCAATGACGATAGTGGATCTGGAGACAGTAATTTTGGCAGCGGATCAGGTGGTGGGTCTGGTGCTTCAAAGGGAAATAGTAAATCAAAAACACCTGTTTTAGATAATTTCGGAAGAGATTTAACTGCTATGGCAGAACAAGATAAACTTGACCCTATTGTTGGGAGACACAAAGAAATAGAACGGGTTTCTCAAATTTTGTCCAGACGAAAAAAAAATAACCCCATATTAATTGGCGAACCTGGCGTTGGTAAATCGGCAATTGCTGAAGGATTGGCCTTAAGAATTGTACAGAAAAAAGTGTCTAGAGTGCTTTTTGGTAAAAGGGTTATTTCACTTGACCTTGCGTCGTTAGTGGCAGGTACAAAATACAGGGGGCAGTTTGAAGAACGCATGAAAGCAGTTATGAATGAACTCGAGAAATCGCGTGAGGTCATACTATTCATTGATGAAATTCACACCATCATTGGCGCTGGAGGCGCCTCAGGTTCTATGGATGCTTCCAATATGTTCAAGCCTGCACTTGCAAGGGGTGAGATACAATGTATAGGTGCCACTACTTTGGACGAATACAGACAATATATTGAAAAAGATGGCGCTTTGGCGAGAAGGTTTCAGATGGTGATGGTTGACGCCACCTCTCCT
>JAWWDX010000149.1:0-7174 GCA_033719695.1 Putridiphycobacter sp. | reverse complement strand
GGAAGGGGAATATGAGGTGCAACAAGTTGCCATTAGTGCTGCAGGATGTCGCGATTCTATCACTAAATACATAAACATTAAACCTGAATTTTACTTTTACGCACCAAATGCTTTTACACCTGATGGTAACCGTTTCAATTCAACTTATCGAGTTAGTGTAATTGGTGCTACCTATTTTCACTTCGTGATTTACAATCGCTGGGGAGAAATTGTGTTTGAAAGTTTCGATCCGGAATTTGAATGGGACGGAACCTATGCAGGAAAAGAAGTCCCTTTTGGCGTCTATGTTTATAAAGTTAAAATTGCTGACCTACAAGAGCAGAGGTTTAATTTTGAAGGCTTTATAACTGTTCTTAAATAGTTTTCGTAGGTAGTCATGTAAGCTAGCATGCAATAGTTGATGTTGAGAAAAGGCATCCGTCAGTCATTCACAAAAGCATATTATTTATTGTCTATTAGATGACGTTTCAACTTTTTTATGTAGCTAGGATAAAAAAATCTGTACCAAAGTAAACATCAAACCGTTTATAACTTTAAAAACAAGGTCTTTTTTAACGCCTTATTGGCTTTACATTTGTTAGCTTATAATGCAGGATTATTAAGTTCTTATATGAAATTAACCACCTTTGTCATATTCGTCATTATTTTGTTTTCAACGCAACAGTCATTCGCACAGGTTTCGGAAAAACATGATTCAAAGTATGCACAGTTTTATAGAGCAGAAGCTTTATTTGAAAAACATAAATACAGTGCGGCTCAAGCTGAGTATGCTGCGTTTTTAACAACAATTTCAGATGTCAACGATCCATTTTATGTTAAGGCCAAATATTATCATGCCATCAGTGCCTTACACTTATATCATCCAACGGCTGAGAAATTATTGTTAGATTTTATTCAAGAATATCCAGAAACTGTATACAAAACAAGTATTTATTTTCAATTAGGCAATCATTATTATCAACGCCGTAGATATAAAGAAACCATTGCTTGGTTAACTAAGATAGATCGATTGGATTTAAAGATGCACGAAATGCCTGAGTATTATTTCAATTTGGGTTACGCGTATTTTACAGAGAATCAATTAAAACAAGCCCGAAATAGTTTTTATGAAATTCTAAATATGGAGTCATCTTACCAAAGTCCAGCCTTGTATTATTATTCTCATATTTCATATTTAGAAAAAAATTACCAAGCGGCACTGGAAGGTTTTAATAAGTTGAAACAAGACCCTTCATTTCAAGAAATTGTATCGTATTACATTACACAAATATATTATTTGCAAGGTAAGTATGAACAAGTCACACTATTGGCTTCAGAGGTAGGTAAAAACAAAAACGAAAAGCAAAATACAGAAATGGCAAAAATGGTTGGAGACTCCTATTATCGCTTAGGTAAATATGATGAAGCGGTACCTTTTTTAGCCATGTACAATAATAAAAGTGCAACCACTAGAGATGAAGACTATCAGCTTGGTTACGCCTACTTTAAAAGCGGTAATTTTCAAAACGCCATTCCTCTGTTTGACAAAGTGACTGGCCCTGAAGATGAATTAAGTCAAGTATCATTTTATCACATAGCAGTGTGTTATTTAAAACAAGAGGCATATGTGGCGTCAAGAGACGCTTTTGATAGAGCTGCTCAACTCAACTATGATAAAGAAATAGAGGAAGATGCACTATATAATTTTGCGCTATTATCTTATAAAATCGACTACAACCCTTTTAATGAGGCGGTGACTGCTATGAATGCTTATTTGAAAAAGTATCCAAATTCAAAGCATCAACAAGAAATGTATCAGTATTTGATTAACGTCTACTCAACCATGAAAAACTATCAGGCGGCAATCGATTTTATGGACAAAATACAAAACAAGAATATTCAAATAAAAAGTGCCTACCAAATGATGGCTTATAATTACGGTGTTGAATTATTTCAATCAGGTAAGTATGCATTAGCAATCCGTGAATTTGAGCGTGTAAAAAAATACCCTATCGATAATCAGATGAATGCAAGAAGTCTGTATTGGATTGCGGAGTCGTATTATAAAACAGAGCGATATAAAGAATCTATTAGTGCTTATAGGTCTTTTTTAGAAGAACCAGGAGGGTATAATTTACCAATGCACAATGCGGCATATTACAATATCGGTTACGCTTACTATATGGAGGAAGCTTATGAAGATGCCATTCAATCTTTCAGAACCTTTACATTAGATAATAACGAAACAAATAAAATTAAGCTAGCGGATGCTTATTTGAGAATAGGTGATTCTTATTTCAAAACAGCGCAAGATGATGAGGCCATTGCCTACTATCAAAAGGCTGTTGATCAGAATGCTGGTCAGGTAGATTATGCTAAGTTTCAAATGGGTAAGTCGTTAGGTTTTAAACAGAATTACGATCAAAAAGCTAAAATAATGCTTGATTTAGTGCAAAATAATCCAAGCTCAACTTTTGCCGTTCCAGCTTTATATGAGGTCGCTGAAAGTTATCGCTTGATGGATGATGCACATAACGATAAAGCTATCCAGTATTATAATCAATTAATCAAGGATTACCCAAAACATAATTTGGTTAAAGATGCCATTTTTCAAATTGGAATTTTAGATTTTAAAAATAAACGGTACAAGCAGGCCGAAACTAGATTTTTAACAATTCTCAGAAATTACAACGACGAGATGAAGCAGAAAGAGGCGTTGGCAGGACTTAAAGATGTGTATAGCGCCTTAAGTCAGCCAGAAAAGTACATTGCTTTAGCCAATCAGTATAATATTACCCTTGATGACACTGAAAAAGACGATTTGTTTTTTAACAGTGCTTATGATTTGTACCAAGATGAAAACTGGTCGCAAGCCATCACCTCATTCAAAACTTATTTAGGGCAGTTTACCAAACCAAATCATGCATTGGAAGCTCATTTCTTAGTGGCTAAATGTGAATTAAAGTTGAATAACGAAATTGGTGCCGAAGCGGCTTATATGAAGGTGTTAACTTTTGGAAGTAACCGGTATACAGAAGAGGCTGCGCTTTTTGTGGCCGAAAGAATGTATGCTGCTCAAAATTACCAGAAAGCGGTAGAATACTATACGCAATTACTAGGGGTAGCAACTTTTCCAAAAAATGAGCTGATTGCTGATATTGGTTTAATGCGATCGTACACCTTTTTAATGGATTTTGTAGCCGCTAAACCACATGCACAAAAAGTGATGGTTAATGAAAATGCGCTTGATTTTGTGAAAACGGAAGCTAATTACGTTTTAGCTAAGGCAAGTATTGAAGCGCTAGACTATACCAGTGCAAAACCGTATTTAGATTATGTAGTGGCTAATTCAAATGCTGAAATTGCAGCTGAATCTCAGTATTATTTAGCTTATAAACTTCATTTAGAGGAAGATTATAAAGGTTCGGAGACAGCGGTTAGAAAACTGATAAAGCAGAATGGAGGGTATAGTTACTGGGTGGCTAAAGCTTTAATATTGCAAGCGAAGAATTCAATCGGATTAAACGATCTAGTTCAAGCAGAGTATACCTTAAATAGTATCATAAAAGGGTATACGGTAACTGACGACGGCATTTTGGCAGAAGCCAATGAAGTGATGCAGGTGTTAACGGCACTGAAAAATAAAGATAAAAATATCAACCCCGATACTGAAAACACAATAGAAATTAATACTGATAACCAGAATGGAAACTAAATTATTGTTACTTTGTTTGGGCTGGTTCATCATCCCAAGTTTAACTTTTGCACAAGGTCAGAACAATACGTCTGAAACCACAATTGTTTTTACTGCAGAGCGAAATGTGTCGCCATCCTACCGACGCACAGAAAATCCTGAGATCATTGACACCGTCATACCATTACCTTCTTTTACTTATCCACTTTTGGTTAAAAATGTGGAAACAAAGATCTATGTAGATGATATAACAGCTTCACGCATAAAAATAATCGAAAAACTCGAAAAATTATATCCAGGGTATGTCAAATTAGGATTAGGAAATTATACCATGCCTTTAGGGGAGTTATATTACAATGCTTTGCGGAATCGAAAATTCAATTATGGAATTCACGCTAACCATTTGTCTTCTTTTGGCAGTTTAAAAGGGTTTGCCCCTAGTCAATTTGATTTAACGACAGGTAAATTATTTGGAGACTATTTTTTAAGAAACCATGAGTTGAATACACAATTCAATTATCTAAATCATGGCTATCACTATTATGGCATAGCAAACGACTCCATCCCAAAAGATTCACTTAAAAATAGAGTTTCAGCATATCAAGGAGCTATAAAATTCTCTAATTCACCGAGTAGAGATAGTGCCCGTCTATTGTTTGATGCTTACGCTAATTATCAGTTTTTTCACGAATTTAACAGGGATTCTTTAAAAAGAGGGACGGCAAATGTCCGAGAAAATACGGTCAATTTTGGAAGTGTATTTAAGTATAAGCACCAAGAAAACTGGTTCGCACTTGACGCTGATTTTTTACTCAATTTCTATAAATTCGGTGAAGGTGATACTTCAGTAGCTATCATTAATCGCAAGGAAACAAGAAACAACATTATTAGTTTGAAGCCTACAATTACCACGTTTCAATTTAAAAATAAGCTGCGTGCTGAGGTAGGTATTGATTTGAATTTCGATATAAATAACGACAAAATATTTAAGCCTGTCCCAATTATTAATGCCCAATATGATTTGTTAAAAGGTATATTAATTCCTTATGCAGGAATTGGCGGCGACTTAACACAAAATTCTTTTTATCAACTTAATAGAACTAATCCTTTTATTCTGTCATCTTTAGATATAAGAAATAGAAAAGAATTCACCGTTTATGCCGGTTTAAAAGGAAGTTTTTCAAAACGTATTTCGTATAACGCTATGGTTTATAGCACAAAGTTTACTGATTACGCGCTTTTTGTAAACGATACTGTTTTTTCAGATCAGTATAAATTTGGCGTGGTATACGACGGAATTAGTGCGACAGGTTTAAAAGGAAGTATTACCTATCAGCAAGATGAAAAGTTAAAGGTTGATGCATACACGCAATTGAATAGGTACGTGGCCGACGTTGAAAAGTATGCATGGCATTTGCCAGAATTAGTAATAGGTTTAAGGGGGAACTATAATTTGTATGATAAAATTTATGTTAAGGCTGATGTCAGTCTGCAAGGAGGAAGAAAAAGTCCAGGAGGGATTTTCCAGCCCCAAAATACAAATGATGATAAATACAAATTAGGGTTTATTAATGATATTAACCTTGAAGCTGAGTACCGCTATAACAAAAGAATTTCGGCATTTATTCAGTTTAATAATATAGCAAGTCAGCGCTATTTCAGGTGGTACAATTATCCAGTACAGCGATTTCAAGTGCTAGGAGGGGTAACATTTGGATTTTAAAAATAACCGAATACAATTTTTGGCGTATTATTTGGTTTACATTTGTGTAGACAGATGCAACATAAATACAATTATATTTTTTTGGTGTTATGCTTTTTAGTATTCACTAACGGCTTTTCACAAATGCTCGAAATTGGGAGAAAAGATTCTGTAAAAGGTGTATTTTCATCATTTTCGGTAGATAATTTAGGCAATACATATCTATGTCAAAATGATGTTATTACAAAGTTAAGTCCCACGTTTGATACCCTATTTTCAACTTCATTAAAGTCGCATTTTCCTTCTTATATACAGGCGGTTAAGAATTTCAGAGTCCTCACTTTCGACCAAGAAAGAGGTATTGTGCAGTTTTTTGATAATACGTTGACACCGCTAACAGGGAGCTTGAATTTGTATGATTTGAATGTCGTTCAGCCTATTTTAGTATGTGAATCATTTAATGGCAATGCTTTTTGGGTGCTTGATGCAGGGACCCTGAGATTGTTAAAAATAAATGAAAATTTTAAGGTAATCACTGAAGTAGAAAATTTGAGTTTTATCATAGATAACGGGCAGCATCCAACACAGATGTTCGAACACAACGATTTATTGTACATGCTAGTCCCTGACCGTAATGTGATGGTCTTTGATGCTTTTGGAACCTTTATTCAAAAAATTAACATTAAAACTAGTTGGATTGATCGTTATCAAAATGCGCTACTATACTATCAGTTTCCAAATTTTTACTTTTCTAACAAGTTGATTTTAGAAAATGAAGTGGCTTGTAAATGGCCCCTGACGGCAGTGAAATCGTTCCATATAAACAGTAAGTTTTTATACTTGCTCACCAAGGCAGGCTTTTACCGAGGTATGATTAATCAACCAATGCCCACAAAAAATAAGTAGATATTCAGCTATTTGTAATTTTTTACCAATTTTGATTTGGTTTTAATATCTTTGCCCTCTAAATATTGTGAGTTGAATGAAAAGCGTATTCAGTTTTATTTTTAGTAGAAAATACCTGTATCATATCATTGCCATATTGGTGGTATGGGCTATTGTAATTTTTGGTACGCTGTGGTACTTGAAAAGTCACACTAGTTTTGGTGAGAAAATTGAGGTGCCATCCCTCTATCAAATCCATGCTGACGATATTCCTGCCTTAATGGCGTCAAAAGGTTTAGCATACGAAATTATTGATTCTGTTTATATTGATAATTGGCCAAAAGGCACGGTATGTTGGCAACATCCGAAACCAACAGATTCAACTGCTGAGTATGTTAAGAACGGACGGGTTATTCAATTGTCAATTGTCCCATTAAAACCAAAAATGATTCAGGTCCCGAATGTTTTGGATAAATCAAAACGAATGGCAGAAAGTCAATTGGAGTCAGTTGGTCTGCGTACAAAAATATCTTATAAGCCTTCAAATGTAGGACCTGGCTTTGTGATGGAGCAATTAATAAAAGGCAGGCCAGTTAAGGTTAACGAAATGGTGCCGAAAGGAACATTAATTGAGCTGGTAGTCGCCCGTGGGAATGGAGGAGAGGTTGTGACCTTGCCAAATTTGGTAGGGCTTACAATAAGCGACGCTAAAATACGTTTAACTAATTTAAATTTAGCCCTGCATCCTGAATGTCCTTCCTGTAATTCAGAAGCCGATATTGAGCGCGCCATTATTAAAACGCAATCACCCATAGGTGGTGAAGGAGCCAATGTGGCCTCAGGAACAATTATAACGGTGTGGGCCGAAAAATAGAACAATGATTAAATACTTACTGTTTTTTCTGCTAGTTAGT
>JAWWDX010000148.1:0-7310 GCA_033719695.1 Putridiphycobacter sp. | reverse complement strand
TCTAATTTCAACTGATATGCTTGTAGAAGGGGTACATTTCAACTTAATGTACACTCCCTTAAAACACCTTGGCTACAAAGCTGTCATAGTAAATCTATCAGATATATACGCTATGAACGGTGACGCTACACAAATCACTGTTTCTATTGCCATGTCGAATAGATTTTCCGTTGAAGCCGTTGAAGAGATTTATAAAGGCATTAAGACTGCTTGTGATCTTTACAAAGTCGATTTAATAGGTGGAGACACTACTTCTTCAACAGCAGGTTTAATCATTTCAATAACGGCAATAGGTGAAGTTAATAAAAAAGAAATTGCCTACCGCCGTGGTGCTGGTGAAAACGATTTGATAGTTGTCAGTGGTAATCTTGGCGGTGCATTTATGGGACTCCAGGTATTAGAAAGAGAAAAGGAAGTGTACAAAGACAATCCAGCCATGCAACCTGAACTTGAAGGTTTTGACTACATTTTAGAACGACAACTTAAGCCTGAAGCAAGAAAAGATGTCATCCACTTTTTGAAAGACTTAGGTATTCAACCAACCTCTATGATTGATGTATCAGATGGATTGGCTTCTGAAATTTTACACTTGACAAAAGCAAGCAATTTAGGCGCTACACTTTATGAAGACAAATTGCCTATTGACCAAGAAACATTTGACACAGCGAGGTCTTTTAACCTTGTGCCATCAACTTGTGCGTT
This sequence comes from Putridiphycobacter sp., assembly GCA_033719695.1. Taxonomy (GTDB): domain Bacteria; phylum Bacteroidota; class Bacteroidia; order Flavobacteriales_D; family Crocinitomicaceae; genus Putridiphycobacter. The sequence goes on along the minus strand of JAWWDX010000148.1, from coordinate 6,608 downwards.
AAACGGTGGGGAAGATTACGAATTGCTGTTTTCAATCAAACAATCAGATTTCGACAAAATTAAGGAAAACAAGCACTTTTCTATAATTGGTCATTTCACCCACAAAAATGCGGGCGTTCAAATTGTTGAAAAAGGTGGCACTGTTCAGGATATAAAAGCGCAAGGTTGGCAGCATTTTTAATTGCGAAAACTTATTTATTCCGAATCAATGTAACAGTCCCTTCTCCTGCAAATTCAGTTCCATTTGTAGATACTGCTTTATAAACATAAAAATAGGTTCCATCAGCACATGGTGAGCCATTTTTATAGTTGTTACCATCCCACTCATCTGTTATTTCATTAAACTCAAATACCGCAACACCGTACCTGTTAAAAATAGAGGCTTTGAATTCGCTAATACCAATATTAGGAAAATAAAATGTATTGTTAGGCACAGCTCCCGGCGTAAAAACATTTGGTAAATCTAAGCGAGGCGTTTTGTGCACAATGATATCTACACAAGCAGTATCTTTGCAATCATTATAGTTCTTAGCAATTAGGCAAACATTGTATACCTCTTCCCCTTTGTATGTTGTATCTACCCTTTGGTCTATGTCGTAAGTAAAAAACCACTTTCCACCATCACTGGCATTTGTGTACAAATTCCACTGGAATATTGTATCACTTTGCGGGTTGAGTGGATTTGAAAAAAACTGGGACTCATTGGTTAACCTAATTTTAACATCTTCAGTTCCTTCATAAAGTCCTGGCCCTTCAAAATTATCAGAAGACACCGTAAACGCAGCTATTGGTGAAACGGAATCTAATTCTATAATTTGAGAGACAAGGCAATTATTTTGATCAATTACAGTAAGTCTGTAAGTCCCAGGATTTCGTCCTGCCCATGTTGAATTATTTGATGTTTGACCTGTGGTTAAGTTTTCCCATTTATACACAAAGTTTCCTGCTCCACCAGTTGCTGAACCATATACAACCCCGTTACCGTTCTGAAAAGAAGCCGTTCTACAATAAGCTGGATTTTTATCAACTTCAATTGAAATAGGTAGTGTATCTTTTATCGTAATGATAACATCATTCGAACAACCGTTTTGGTCTAAAATTGTGAGCTGATAATCTCCCGGAGCCATACCACTTTCAGAAGTTTTTGAAAAGCCATCTCCTCCCGTTACGCTTGGTGTCCAAAAAAACTGTAGGCTATCATAATTACCACTGTAATTAATCACATTGGTTACATTTACCCAGCCCGTATTTCTACCGAAACATAAAATATCTTCTTTATTATATGTGACATTAATCTGCCCTGGGTTATTAAGCGTTGTGATACCTGACGCTGTACAACCATTCGCATCTGTAATGGTATAGGTATAGTCGCCAGCAGCAAGCACATTCGCAGCATTAGTACCAGGTGTGTTTTTTTGAACCCCTTGACTGTCGTTTATAACAATACTATAAGGCGTTGTCCCTCCAGTTCCGTTAACAATAATGGAGCCATTTGGCACATTGTAACACAAAGGATCGTTTGCTAAAACACTCACTGTTAAAACATCCGGCTCTTCAATCACAAAAGATTGCGACCATGCGCAACCAGAAGTTTGCTCAACAACTAAAACTTGCCATCCACCTGCAAAAAGCGTATTTACATTATCTCCTCCCCCTGTTATCACATTACTAGCACCACCAATGGCAGTACCATTGTTATGGGTCCAAAATACATCAAATGGCCCGCCATTGGGCACATTAATACCACCACTAATATTAGCAATAGCAGCTGAACCATCATTTGCACCGTTACAGGAAATATCTTGCAGAGCAGACTGGACAAAAGTAGCTGTTAGTGTGGCATTGTCTTGCGGTACAAAAATATTTGTATCTAGTATGCAGCCATTAGGATCTTGGGCCAATAAATTGTATATCAAATTCCCTACTAAATTGTTAAAATCATTTCCAGTTTGAGGTCCAATGGTGACGCCATTTCCTATTAGTGTATAGTTCCAGTTTGGTTCCAAAGGATATATAGAAACAGCTCCAGCCGCATTCCCTTGGCCAGCACACCCTAGCGCAGGCTCTATAACCAGTGAATCAATTGTAGCCGTGCCAACTTCAACCAAAACCGAGTCGGTAACTGTGTTACAACCATCATACACTGTTAGAAAATACCAATTTAAAGCGCTTGTAGGAAACACTGTAATGTTATCTGTATTCCCGGGGACAGGTGACCAATTGTAGGTGATGGCATTAACGTCAAAAGCACCTCCAATACTATCAACTGTTATAGTGACTCCATTTTGATCAATACACGTAAAAATATAATCATCTATAAAAGTAATACTCGGTGGAACTGAGGGTGTGACCGTCACTTGCACCGAATCGTATGCCGTTATTCCACAATAATCGGTTGCTAAAACAGGATAATAATTTGTACCAAAAGAATTTGCTGGAACCCATACAGCAGCCGTTGTTTCGCCAGAATGATCCCATACAAAATCAACATTTGGAATACCGCCATTCGCTTGAACTGTGACCATTATTGAATCGGTCGGACAAGCTAAGGTTGTATCATTAAATACTAAGCCATAATCGAGGGCAACATCTACAATATTTAAGGTATCTGCCACTAAAATGGTATCGCCACATTGAGTTACAAACGTAGTACTGATAATTAAAGTTTCCAATCCTTCGGTTAAACCATCAAGTGCGGCCGTTATGGTTAATGACAGTGTATCTTGTCCTACTGGGATGGTATACTGAGGATTGATCTGCGTATAATCAGTACCATTAATTGCAGTACCACTTATATTTAAATCGATAGTAAATGCAGAGTCAGTATAACCAATTGGTTTTATGAGTAATATATCTGCATCAATACAACCTTCTGGTAAAACACCGTTTGGGATTGGATCGCCATTTTCATCAACAGGACTAATGTCTACCACCGGTTGCGGAGAAGAAAATGACCCTCCTTCTATAAAAACCCCTGAATCAAATGCGCCATCACCACCGTCGCCAATAGCTAGTTTAATATGGTATGTTTGCCCACAGACTACTGCGGCCCTGCAATTTAAAACAACTGTATTTCCATCATACTCAAAATCTGTACCTGTATTAGCACCCGCATAAAAAACATTATAACTAGCCCAATTAGGATCTAGAGCTGCACAATTGGCAGCGGTACCAGCAGACCCAGCAACACCTGGATTTACAGTATTAATTGATACACCAGTAGTTGTATATACGTTAGGGTTTAAAGGGTCTGGCACCAATGCCAAGTTGGTAGCTGCATAATTCGCTCCATTCGGATTTGTACCTGTCAAGAAAAAGCCGAAAGCATCATTCACACCACCGCAAACATATTCTTCGTATTCTTCAGAGGCAAAAACATAGCTAAACACCAAAGAATCACCTGTTGGAACAAAATCAAATTCCACAATACACTCATCATTGATCTGATTTAAAGTTAGAGAAGCTAAGTCTGGATCAACACCTGCACCAGTGCCGCCGCCTAAAGTTGAGCCGCCGCCTAAATTTGGCTGAGCAGCCATGGTAACATCTCCGGAACCCAAAATCAATCCATTCGCTAAGCCGGTTGCAACATTAGGATCAACAAACTGCCCTACTTGGTCGATACTCACATTGCCTGGACCAGCGTTGTATTGGACGTTTGAGATGGTAATACCAGTACCAATTAAAACATTTTGGATATACCACTCAACTGTTTGGTTATTTGTGACAGATAACTGCGACTGGCCAAAAAATGTGAAAAACAAAAACAAAAATACCAGTAAAATTTTCATAAATATCGCTTTGACAAACAGACCTAAAAAAGGCATGAAAAGTTGCATAAAAATAGGTTATTTTTATGACTTTAAAGCGGAATTTATCACGAAACATTTTGTAAATTTGAATCCTATTCAATTATTATGACAGATACATTAGACTATATTAAAGCCAATAAAGACAAATTTTTAGATCAACTTTTTGAATTATTAAAAATTCCATCAGTGAGTGCCGATCCTGCCTATGCGAAAGATGTAAAAAAAACTGCTGAATATTTAGCTAAAGAATTTACTGACTTGGGGTTAGACGCCGTAGAAATAGTCGAAACGGCAGGTCATCCAATTGTTTACGCGGAGAAAATCATTAATCCAGAATTGCCAACTGTATTGGTTTATGGACATTATGATGTACAACCAGCGGATCCTTTAGACCTATGGGAATCGGGTCCTTTTGAGCCTGTTATTAAAAAAACTGACATACACCCTGAAGGGGCTATATTCGCAAGAGGTTCATGCGACGATAAAGGACAAATGTATATGCATGTGAAAGCGATTGAAGCCATGTTGAAAACCAATAACTTGGCGTGTAATGTAAAACTGATGATAGAGGGTGAGGAGGAAGTAGGATCAGCTAACCTCGAAACCTTTATCAAAGCAAATGTTGATAAATTGAAAGCTGATGTGATTTTGGTTTCTGACACAGGAATGATCTCAAACGATACGCCCTCCATAACAACTGGTCTGAGAGGTTTAAGCTATGTTGAAGTAGAAGTGACTGGGCCAAATCGCGATTTACACTCGGGATTGTACGGTGGTGCTGTTGCCAATCCCATTAACATTTTATGTGAAATGATTGCTAGTTTACACGACGAGAATAACCATATCACCATCCCAGGATTTTATGATCGTGTAGTGGATTTGACAGCTGAAGAAAGAGCTGAAATGGCGAAAGCACCGTTTTCGCTTGATAATTATAAAAAAGCCCTGGATATTAAAGCTGTCCATGGTGAAAAAACTTATTCAACTAATGAACGTGCCTCTATTCGCCCAACATTGGACGTTAATGGTATTTGGGGGGGGTATACTGGTGAAGGTGCCAAAACTGTAATTGCATCAAAAGCCTACGCTAAAATTTCAATGCGACTGGTACCAGATCAAGACCCGGATGACATCACAAACTTATTTAAAACCCATTTCGAAAAAATTGCACCTGATTCAGTGCGTGTAAAGGTTACACCACATCACGGCGGCCAACCCTCCGTAACAGAAATCAATTCAATTGAATATGAAGCTGCTAGCTTAGCAATTACAGAAGCTTTTGGTAAAAAACCTATTCCGGTTAGAAGTGGAGGTTCAATTCCAATTGTTGCCATGTTTGAACAAGTTTTGGGTTTAAAAACGATTTTACTTGGCTTCGGTTTAGATTCAGATGCTATCCATTCGCCAAACGAGCATTATGGGGTATATAATTTCAATAAAGGTATTGAAACAATCCCGTTGTTTTACAAGCATTACGCTGCCTTAAAAACGCCATAATGAAGACCCTTATCATCACCATTTGTTTACTCTTTGCTGTAAACCTGAATAGCTACGCCTCTTTTTGGTACAAGGATCTAGAATTTATTGCCATTGAGAATTTTTCAGTTGACAAAGGAGCCGACAAAATTATGATAAGTTTTGATTATATCATTAACAATCCCAATTGGTACAATATTAAGATCAAACCATCATTAATGAATTTGCAAATAGCAGAAACTGATTGTGGTGATGTCTTAATAAAAGATAAAATCACCATTAAACGTAAAACAAAAGCGGCCTATAAATTCTCGCTACTTGGAGACGCCAGTAAATTTATTAAAAGTGGATTTTCATCCATTTTTACTATGTTATCGAAAGGAAAAATAGACTTTTTACTAACTGGCTACTTGCGAGCTGGCGTTTTTGGCATCACAAAAAAATGGAAAATGGATTATACTTATGGTATGACATTAGAAGAATTTATGTCATTCTTTTAAATTCGAAACAATGAAGAAATCGATTGCAATAATATATGGTGGTTACTCAAGTGAAGTAGTCATAGCAAAAAAAAGTGCAGCAACCATTTTTAAAAACATAGACACTTCTATCTATGAGCCTTTTATGGTTGAGATCACTGAACAACATTGGCTTGTGCACATAAGAGGGGGGCAAACAAAAATTGATAAAAACGACTTTTCCTATACAGATGAAAATATAAAGTATCAATTTGATTTGGTATTCATCACGATTCACGGTACTCCAGGAGAAGATGGCAAACTACAAGCTTATTTTGATATGATTGGATTGCCGTACATCAATTCTGGTTGCTTTGCTTCTTCGCTTACCTTTAATAAATGGGCCTGTAATGCTTTTTTACGCGACTTTGGAATCTCTACTGCGAAAGCGATTCTTCTGCGAAATCCTGCTGAGGCTAAACCCATTCAAATTGCAGATGAATTGGGTTTCCCTTGCTTTGTAAAGCCAAATGATGGTGGCTCAAGCTTTGGCATTTCAAAAGTTAAAACATTGATGGAAATGCCTGAGGCTATAGCCAAAGCATTTAATGAAGGCAGTGAAGTGGTTGTAGAGTCATTTATCAAGGGTCGAGAAATCACATGTGGTATGTATTTTAATGGGAAAGAAGTAATAGCCTTACCACTCACAGAAATCATATCGAATAATGAGTTTTTTGATTTTGACGCAAAATACAACGGTGAATCACAAGAAGTTACTCCCGCAGAAATTAACAACATATTAGCTGATAAAATTCAAACCAGCGCTAAAAATATATACCGTAGAATTGGCTTAAAAGGTATT
>JAWWDX010000147.1:0-7321 GCA_033719695.1 Putridiphycobacter sp. | reverse complement strand
AATCATCTGGACAATTTTGATTATTGCTATTACTATGATAACACTTATACTAACTTTCTATCCTCCGTGGGTATTGGTGATTGTAAGACGTGTCTGGGCACCTTTTATTCTTTTTATTGTTGGCATTGATTTAAAAGTAAAAGGTTTAGAGAATATTGATCCCCAAAAAAACTACATCATTATGTCTAACCACACGTCGTACCTCGACGTGCCTATCTTACTAGCAGCTTACCCTAAAAACATTTATTTTGTGGCAAAAAAAGAATTGCTTAGAATACCTTTTTTTGGTTGGATGATGTGGTTGTTAGGAATGATATTTATTGACCGTTCTAACCCAAGAAAATCAATCAAAAGCATGAAGATTGCTGCTTTAAAGCTGAAGAAGGGAAAAAATGTACTTGTTTTCCCAGAAGGGACTTTTGACGATAATGGCGTGTTACTCCCTTTTAAAAAGGGAACTTTTCATATTGCTGTAAAGGCCAAAATGAGCATTTTACCAGTTGCCATTATAGGAGGTCATAAAATATGGCCTGGAGGGAATTTATTTAACATCAACAGAGGCAAAGTAACAGTAAAAATTGGCACCGCTTTTAAACAGGAAGAAGTCGACGACATTAAAGCAATAGATGCCTTGAAAAATAAAGCAGAGAATACCATCCGATCAATGATTGCAAAAGAGAAAAAATAGACTTCAACTATTTAAAGTAACACTCTCCTTAACCAGCCAATATTCAACTTTACTAATATTCTAAGATATCGGTAATTGACTACTCATGCTTTTCTTGTAAACTTTGAATAGCCTGCGTAAAAGTAATGCGCTTAATTTTGCTGAGCACCCAGGCTTTAATATTAAAATACTCTAATATCACTTGCTCATTTGCTATTTTCAATAAACTGTCAATCTCGGCATAAAAAGACTCAAATATTTCCTTTTTACCAATGCTAGCCTCCTCTTTTGAAAGCTTCCTGATGTATTTAATGAATACTTTTTCTATTTGGTAATCTTTCTCTTTTTTACCTAAAAAACGAGATGTCGACTTAACTTCATACTCCACAAAGTCATAATTTCCTAACTCATAATGAATAATGAGGTTAAAAATTCTACTAAAACTGTAAATGTCTTGTCGCAGTTTTTTCTCATTATCATTTAGCATCTTATTTACGATTTTTAAAGAACCTTTAAAATCTCCTATACCAAACAAAGTGTACGCTTTACTGTAGTCTAGCAATAATACCTTTTCTTTAGTCAGTTTATTAGTATAGGCTTCTAGCCGGCTGTCAACTGTTTCACATAGTTCCTGCGCTTTGACAAAATCACCTTTTCTATTGTACAATTGAATTTGCCCAACCCCTATAGAGGAATATATTTTAACCTTAGAATCTATACTGTCATATCCTTTTTGATTTGAAAGATCACTAATCTCATCCAAAAACTTTTGTGCAGTCTCAAAATCATTCTGATCAATATAACAATTCAATAAAAATGTCAATGTTGAAATGTAACGACTTTGCAAATCTTCCTTAATGTCTGGATTTTTATCCATCACCATTTTTGCTTTTCGGAAGTTTATAATAGCGTCTTCATAATCGCGAATACTTGCCGCACACAACCCCTTTATATAGTAGCATATTGAAGTAGCCCTGACAGAAATTGCAGTATTCTTGCCTTTTATCAAATGATAATCTGCAATTTCAGAAACAATTTTTCGCTCTTCTTCGTTTCGTGAAAATCCACCACTTTTGAAAATAAGGTTAATACGAGAATATAGAATTTGATATTCTGCTAAATTTCGCAGTTTTTCAATCACTTCAGTCTCTTCTTCAATCAACTGATTAATATCTTGACTAAACACCCCTTCTTCATAAGCCTCCTCTAGTAGTTTCCTTTCCCAACTAATGAGCTCATACCAATAGTAAAACTTCTCATATTGTTTCGCAATTCTTTTAGCACGCTTTACAAATTTTGAACATTCTTTATAGAGGGCTTTCTTATGTAAAATTTCTACATTCTTTATTTCTTGCTTCAGTTGTGCACTGACATTTTGCTCAGAATAGAAAGCCCGTAAGCTTTTTAAAATCAACTTATATAAATGATTTTTTTCAGAAGGTAAATGATCTACAAACACCTCACCTTTAAAGTGCTCTTTGAGTTCATCTTCATCATATTTTTTTTGCTTTTCAATAAAGTCAAAAATTTTGATGTAATTCTTTTCACCTGACTGTAGGGTAGAATTCAATTTAAAAAAACGTTTCTCAGATTTTGTTAATGATTCTATGAGATTAAATAATTCGTTTGACGGTTTCATATATCGTAGGAATGCAATAATTTATTGGACTAAATTAAGGCATTTTAATCAAAGTCTCAAAACAATTACGTAACAAAATAATATCTAGTACCACAAACTAACACAGGTTAACTATTGGATTCCGCCAGCCACTATTGCAACACATAAGTTATAAAAATGATGTTAGACCTTCAATAAAGAAAGGAGACCAAAGCCTCCTTTCCACAACAAACCAAAAAACCTCCTGTCGATTCACGATTTTACATAGTTAAACTAATTGTTTTCTGTAAATTAGTTCTTTTTCAATTAGGTAACCAGCCCAATCTACTAAAAAACTACCGGAGGGTAACTTTTGTGCCTTTAGTTAATATGGCATCAGGGTTTTCAGATAAGTTTAATTTCATTAAACTATTTAATTTTATTCCTTGTTCATGGGCTATGTCGCGAAGCGTTGTGTTAGTTCTGCACACATAATTACTATTTTTTCGAGTGCCTTTACTGCGTTTAGGACTGATATAAATTCTATCTCCCACTTGCAAAACATCTTTCTTGTTAAACTCATTGTATTTATATAGCTGTGCAATTGTAATTTCAAATTCTTTTGCAATTCTATAAAAAGTGTCGCCCTCTTTCACTTCAATATACTTTACGTTATTTGAGCTGATTGCCACGGTATGTATGACAGGTTTAATCTCTACAATACTTATATCGCCACTATAATTCGGTTTGCTGTTAGTCACCGTTCTATCATGTTTAGTATGATTATCGGTAGTTTGGGCAGTTTCAACGGGCTTAACCTCTACCTCTTTTCTACTCTTTTTCACAGAAATGAGTTCTTCAGAAGACATTTTATCATATTGATTTAGGTGATATCTTTCAATCAAATCGATTAACAGATAAGCGTACTTTGGATTTGTAGCATACCCTGCAGCCTTTAAACCTTTTGCCCAGCCTTTGTAATCCGTCAATTTTAATTGAAACAACCCTGCATATCGGCTCCGTCCTGTTAAAAACAAAGAGTGATCGGTGTACGACTCGTCCGCTGAGTAATAACGCCTGAAACATTCATCTTTTGCGTCGTCATCTTGAATAAATGTGTCTCCAGTCCACGCTTTATGACATTTAATGCCAAAGTGATTATTGGCCTCTTTTGCTAATCTACTATTACCACTACCCGACTCCAAAATACCTTGCGCCAAAGTTATACTGGCAGGAATTTTATGTGAATGCATTTGCTCAACCGCTGTTGTTTTCCACATTTCTACATATTGAGCTGTGGTTAATCTTGTTTCAGAAAAACCACTGTACGTAATTGCAAGAATACTAGCTAAAAAAAGTAATTTCATAATACTTTGTTAAATATCTCTAACTCTATTACGGAAAGTCACCATATGGGTTACAAAATTTCGCTAAAGATTTTACAATGTGAACGATAAACCAATATTTCCACCAAGGAGCCTTTGATAGTGGTTCAGAAAAATACCCGAATAGGTATTTGAAAAATGATGTCGATACTCTATATTTCCGAATATGGTAGTGGTACCAAAACTGTATGAAATTCCAGTACCACAAGTACCTATGAACTGAAATGAATTAATATTAGTTTCTATAACTTCAATATCATTTTCTGAAAGCACGCCGTTTGCATTGGTAAATTTACTTTGATATGTTCTACCTAATATACTTGATGGAATAACGCCAATAAAACCAAACCATTTAAGCTGATCCCCCACCCCATAATTCAGTCGTAAAGGCAAAGCAATTTGGCGATACTTATTGGTATATGAAAATGTGGAATCTGTCAATGAATCAGCATACAACCATGATTCACCTCCTCCAAAAAAGTTGACACCTACACTTAACCAAACCCGCTCTGAAAAGTTAATATGAGTGCCGACTTCAATTCCACCACTAGCGGCAGGTTGTTCGGCATTTAAGCTGTCGAATGCTTGGTCAAACGTCAAGTCTTCAACAACCCGGAACGCATTGAAATATTGCCCTGACACATATAATGTAGACGATTGCTTATCTGTTGTCGCTGAATCTTCTTTAGGCGTAATTTCCTCTGCATTTGTGTTAATTTGACCTATGGTGAAATAAGAACTCACTAACACAAGATAAATACTAAAAATCCTCTGAAACATATTTACTATCTTTAGTGTTTGTTTAAACAAATGTATGAAAATCACCTTTAATTCGCCTGTTATATTGGGCTTTTCATTTTTATGTGTAGTAGTTTTTGTGTTAACACAGTATTTGAACACAGGAATGAACTGGTTTACTCTACCAGCTTCTTTTGATTTTAGCAATTGGACCTATTATCCGAGACTGTTCACCTATGTATTGGGGCATGCCAATGCCGATCACCTTATTGGTAATTTATCGTTTATACTACTGTTGGGACCGATTATCGAAGAAAAATACGGTGCCAAACATATTATGATAATGCTATTCACCACAGCCCTCGTCACTGCCGTTTTTCACATTCTTTTTTTTAAAAATGGGTTAGTTGGGGCTAGTGGCATTGTATTTTGTTTTATTGTGTTAGTTAGTTTGGTTAACTTTAAAAACAACGAATTACCACTCACTTTTATACTAGTAGCAATCATATTTATTGGCAAAGAACTCATTTATCTGTTTAGTGACGATAATATATCTCAATTTGCCCATATCATAGGTGGCTGTATTGGTGCTTTTTTTGGGTTCAAACTGAAGAGCAAAGGTAGAAGTTCGAAAACAAGTTCTGGTCGAGATATTTTAAAAGGATTAAAATAAGTAAGCACTCGGTCATTTTTACTATTTTTGAGACAATTGAAAAAAACTATGCAGAATTTAACAGATAAAGAAGGCGTTGACCTTTTGGTGAAAAAATATAATGCAATCAGTGATGAAATTCACAAAGTAATTGTTGGACAAAATGACGTTGTAAAGCAAGTACTTATGTCAATTTTTAGCAACGGACACAGTTTATTAGTTGGTGTTCCAGGCTTAGCCAAAACCTTACTAATTCAAACCATTTCAGACTCTTTAGGGCTAGGTTTCAAAAGGATTCAGTTTACACCTGACTTAATGCCCTCTGATATTATTGGTTCAGAAATTTTAGATGAAAATCGTCAGTTCAAGTTTATAAAGGGCCCTATATTTTCAAATATTATTTTGGCAGATGAGATTAACCGTACGCCACCGAAAACACAAGCTGCGCTATTAGAGGCCATGCAGGAAAAAACAGTAACTGCTGCAGGTCACAAATATGAGCTCGATAAGCCCTTTTTTGTATTAGCCACCCAAAACCCTATTGAACAGGAAGGTACATACCCTTTACCTGAAGCTCAGTTAGATAGATTTATGTTTAATATTTGGGTAGACTATCCAACATTAGAAGAAGAGATTAATATTGTAAAAAACACCACTTCAAATCACAGCTTTAGTTTAAATTCAATTTTAAATGGAGAAGAAATATTGTATTTTCAAAACTTGATTAGGCGAATCCCTGTACCTGACAATGTCTATGACTATGCTGTTAAACTAGTGGCAAAAACAAGAAAAAGTTCTCCGTTATGTCATCCGTTAACAGAAAAATATTTAGAATGGGGTGCTGGACCAAGAGCGTCACAATACCTTGTCGTTGGGGCAAAATGTCATGCCGCCATCAACGGTAAATACTCACCAGATATTGAAGATATCAAAGCGGTTGCGCAGCCAATTTTACGGCACCGTATTGTAAGAAATTACAAAGCTGAAGCAGAAGGCTACTCTATTGAGGCCATTATCAATGAATTAATGAAATAATCAGTGAAGTATTTAGCATCATTTAATTGCTTGTTCGAAACTTTCTATACCGCCTACAACAGGAAGAGTAAAAGATGAATTCATTAGATCGATTGTGAATTTTGTACCGGGTTTTGGTTGCAAAGTAAAATCTTTGTCACTCGAAAAAATTAGCAAACCAATTTTGTGATTCGCTTCTATAATTTTATCTGTTGGTACCAAATCAAATTTGAGGTCATAAAAAGTATTTGAGTCCAATCTAGCCGTTTCTGCTATTGATTTATAATTTTCAGGATCTGCCCAACCGCGCGTCAGCAATGTATACGATCTTTTGCCATCTGGTTGCTCTTTTACCGCAACTAAGTATACTGAAACATTGCCTTTTGAAGCGCTAAGCTTAATACTTAACAGGACAGATGGACTACCAGATATCCGCAGACTATTATTTAGTTCAGAGGATAAATAAAGCAATCGATTATGACTAGATTTTGCCAAAATCAATTCTTCTGCAGGAACATGATAATCGTCAACAAATGATTCGAAAGTAGCCGTTTTTGAATTATGTAAGGCTAAAATGCTTGGACTATTTTTAATAGGAGAAAAATACAATGCTACTTTTTCAGCTTTTTCATCTGGAAAAGCAGTATATCCTACAGCTGACCTAAAGCCTGGGCGTTCTATGAGAACCTCTACAGACTTTTCAATATCATTTTCAACACCGTGAAGATACTTTGTAAACCACAAATTCATGAGCTCGAATGGAGGAGGTACACCATGACCACCTAGTCCATAATATAGCTTAACTGGTAACCCCATTCTTTTTGCTACTCGGTAGGCATTGTAACTATGTTCTGCCATTACATTCCAGTCGTTAAAACTATGCACCATAAACATTGCCGCTTTCATACTATCCATTTGAAGTAAATAATTCCTACTTTCCCAAAATGAGTTGTAATCACCTGTAACCCGATCTTGTCCTGGGACTAAAATAGAATCTCGAACATATTTTGAATTACTTGCTCTATTCTGCTTATCGCCACTGTGAATACCATCAAATAGTACATCCATATCTTCCCCTATATACCCACCAGGTGAACGCACCAATCCGTTTGATCGGTAATAATTATACCAACTGGTAACAGGCGCTATCGGAATAATGGCTTCTAAACCATCTACTCCTGTAGTGGCGGCAGCTAGAGCTAGTGTTCCGTTATAAGAAGCACCTATCATCCCCACTTTACCTGTACTCCAATGAGCCTTTACCTCTT
>JAWWDX010000146.1:0-7359 GCA_033719695.1 Putridiphycobacter sp. | reverse complement strand
CGGAGACATTATTTTAGGCGGAACTGCAGAATTCTCAACCGCCACAACCTACTTCGATTTTAGAATTATGAAAGTAAATTCGTCGGGAACAACTGTATGGTCACTTACACAAGATTCTGGATTTGGTAAACTCGACAAACCTAAAGCTATGGCCCTTGATGCATCAGGTAACATATACATAGGCGGCAGTGGATTTACCACGGTTGGGAATTTAGAAGACATGCTCTTGATGAAAATTTCAAATAATGGTGCGTTACTGTGGAAATCTTTGCATTCCGGAAATAATCAAGCTAATGACCACATTAATGCAATTGCAGTAAATCTGTCAAACAATCATGTATATGTAACAGGAAAATTGAAATCGCTCAATTCTGCTGAAGATTTTCATACAAGGGCGTACAATAGCAGTGGTAGTCTCTTATGGGCTAACACCTATACATCCATAGGCAACCATTTTGATGAAGCCACCGATATAACACTAAAAAACAGCTTTCTATATGTTTCTGGTTATACTTTTAATAGCGGACAAAGCAACAATTACCAGACATTAAAATATGATCTACTAGGCAATCAAAAATGGGCCAAATCATTTAACCACACAACTAATCAAAGCGACAAAGCCTATAAAGTTGTGGTTGATAACCAAAACAACATTATAGTGACAGGTTCAAGTTATGGTGGCACTAGTCAGAATACAGACTTTGCAACTATAAAATACTGTCAACACGAAACGCTTGCAAACGCCGATACGGCAATATGCAAAGGCAGTTCAGTTACACTTTCGGCTTCAGCCATAGGCGGGTCCAACTATATTTGGTCTGTTGTGAGCGGAACCCCCATCTCAACGGCAACTTTATCTTGCACAAATTGTATATCTCCTACAGCATCTCCATTGGTAACCACAGTATATGCTGTACGATCAGAAAACAGTATTGGCTGTATAGACTTTGACACTGTTACTATTACGGTGAATGAAGCCATTAAACCAATCATAACTGCCAATCCATCATTATCATTTTGTGTGGGTGATTCAACCGTTTTAAATGTAAACAATCAGACATACAATAGTTATTCATGGAATAATGGCGGCAATACTGCTCACAAAACTGTTTCAAATGTAGGGATGCATATTGTGAATATTGTTGATAACAATGGCTGCACCAATGCAGATACAGTAAACACTATTCACCATAGCTTGCCAAATGTTGATGCGGGCCCAGCACAAAGTATTTGCACTGGACAGTCTGCCCAATTACAAGCTACAGGAGCTCTGAGTTATGTGTGGCAAAATACACCTAGCCTCAGTCAATATATTATTCCTAATCCTGTTGCTTCTCCAAACTCGACACAAACCTACACTGTTACTGGTACCGATAATAATGGCTGTAAGGCCACCGATAACATCACCATTACAGTTAATACTTTGCCAGTGATAACCACTAGCGGCAATACTACAATTTGTGTTGGAGATACAGTCCAGTTATCAGCTTCAGGCGCCAACTCTTATTCATGGAATAACAGTAATTCACTTTTGAATGCCAATTCGAGCACCCCTTCGGCATACCCTTCTCAAAATACAACCTACATTGTCACCGGAACTGATGCTAACAATTGTCAATCGCAAGCCTCTGTTACTGTAAGTGCTAATGCTGTACCATTCATTAGTGCTGGTGTTAACCAAACCATTTGTATTGGTGATTCCGTAAACCTTTTTGCCACTGGTGGCGCCACATATCAGTGGATGCCCCATAGCAGTTTAAGCGCTTTAAATATTTCGAATCCATGGGCAAGTCCAACTTCTCAAACAGACTATATTGTAGCAGGTACGAATGCAAACGGCTGCACTAATAGCGACACCGTTAGTGTCTTTGTCAATCCACTTCCCATTGTCAGTGCTGGTTTTGATACGGCAGTTTGCATCTTTAATAGTTTGATTTTAAACTCTTCTGGAGCTGTTAGTTACACATGGGAACCTAGTCCTTCTTTGACAGGCATCAACACGAGTTCTCCAACAGTTCAACCAACTACTACTACCACCTACACTGTTTTAGGCACCAATAATTCAGGTTGTTCCGCAACTGCAAATGTCGTAGTAACAGTTAATCCTTTACCCAATATTAACGCCGGACCAGACCTTTCAGTTTGTATTGGTGATTCTATTCAACTTATGGCCAATGGTGGTATCTCGTATCAGTGGGATTTCGACAATACATTGTCACAACTAAATATTCCAAATCCGTATGCAAATCCCAACATTCAAACCACATACCAAGTTATGGGAACAGATATAAACGGTTGTCAAAATACCGATAATGTAACAGTGAGCATTAATAGTTTACCGACAATTTTTGCAGGAAATGACTTGACTGTCTGTATTGGTAGTAACGTACAACTACAAGCTTCTGGTGGCTCAAGTTATACGTGGGATAATACAAGTAGCTTGAGTAATTTTAACACCTTTAATCCAATCACTAATCCTATGCAATCTACCGAATGGTTTTTTGTCACAGGATTTGACATGAACAATTGTGCCAATCGCGACAGTGTAAAAATTACAGTCAATCCACTGCCAAATCCGCCGGTGCTCACCGATACCTTCCCTAACATTATTTCATCTTATGTTTTTGGCAATACTTGGTACTTTAATGGCAATCTTTTGAATGGCTTCAACAACGACACTTTAAATTATGTCAACCTCGGAAATTTAGGCGTTTATACCGTTACACATACTGATTTCAATGGTTGTACATCTGACCATTCTCTTGGAATCGATATTACAAAACTGATTGATGATGTTGGTATTTTCGAATTTTCAGTGGTTGACTTTGACTTGGTGGCATATCCTAACCCCGTTGAAAATATCTTGACAGTCGACTTAACACAGAACATTGATAAAATCATTATTGTTGACATGCGAGGCCGGGTCGTTCTGACTAACGACGAGATACAGTCTGGTTTACACGACATCAATATGTCTTCATTTGAGAGTGGTATATACATGCTTGTTGCCTATAAAAATCAAAACTGGAAAAGCCTTAAAATTGTGAAGCCTTAAATTATGGCAATTTGTGGATAGCAGCCACGCAACGCATGCCATCAACTGCAGCTGACACAATACCACCTGCATATCCAGCACCTTCAGCACAAGGATATAGTCCCTTGATATCAACATGCTCTAAAGATTCTCCATCCCTAGGAATTCTTACGGGTGAAGATGTACGCGACTCCGGCGCATGTAAAATGGCGGATTCAGAGATAAAGCCTGGCATTTTCTTGTCAAAATCTAAAAAAGCCTGGTGTAATTTTTTGTAAACAAAAGCTGGCAAAACTGTTTTTAAATTAACAGACACAATACCTGGCACATAAGATGTTTTTGGCAGAGTGTCCGATTTTCGATTGGCCATAAAATCTGTTAAACGCTGCGCTGGTACTTTTTGTGTACTACCAGCGGCTTTCCAACACCGCTCCTCAACCTCTTTTTGAAAATCAAGACAAACAAAAGGATTATCTGATGTATAATTGGGAAGTTGTTCTGGTAGAATTTGCACAACTATACCTGAATTGGCATACGGATTATTACGTTTCGACGGTGACCAGCCATTGGTTACAACTTCAGATTGTTCAGTGGCACATGGGGCAATAATACCCCCTGGACACATACAAAAGGAAAAAACGCCAGTTCCGTTCACCTGACTAACCAAGCTGTAAGAAGCCGGCGGTAAGTCATCATCACTGTGTAAGCCATGGTACTGAATTTCATCAATGAAATGCTGACTATGCTCAACCCTAACGCCTAAAGCAAAAGATTTTGCCTCTTGGCGAATTTGATTCTTTGCTAATATGTCGAAAATATCTCGTGCCGAATGACCAGTTGCTAAGATTAACCTAGAAACTGAAACAAATTGAGCGCTATTTATTTCAATACCAGTTACCGCTTTATCACTAACTTTCAAATCAGTTAACTTGGCATTGAAATGAACCTCCCCACCTGAAGCTATAATAGCCTCCCGAATTGATTCTATAATTTTAGGTAAACGATTAGTGCCAATGTGTGGATGGGCATCAATTAAAATTGCTTCATCAGCACCAAAATGAACTAACCACTCTAAAACTTTTTTAACGTCTCCTCTTTTTTGGAGCGTGTGTATAGCTTACCATCCGAATAGGTTCCAGCACCGCCTTCTCCAAAGCAATAATTTGACTCCGGATTGACCAGCATTTCCTTGTTGAGTATTGCTAAATCGCGCCGTCGATCTCTTACATTTTTACCCCTTTCATAAATAATTGGTTTCAACCCAACCTCTATGGCAGCTAAAGCAGCAAATAAGCCCGCTGGTCCAGCACCTATGATATGAACTGGCGCACTATCCTTAACATCTTGAGGCTCAAAATATGGGCCGGATTTAGGAGCTGACGCTCCAATAAAAACCTCATACCTTAACTGGTAAACAATTTTTGATTTCCTAGCATCTAAAGAACGTTTCACTAGCCTCACATCTGTTAACCCGTCAATTCTGATATTTAATTCACGACAAATTGCCTGATTGATGAAGTCTTGATCAGAGATTTTTTGATAAGGAATTCTTAAATCGATTGTTTTAACCATGAGCAGCAAAGATAGATGATTTTAGAAGATTCTTAATTAAAAAAATATACTACTTTTGTTGCAAATTTTAGAGAGATATGTCAATAGCAGATTTATTTGAAGGCGGGGAAAGAACCCAAGATAAAGGTCAATTCATGAATTTAGTTTTGTTAGCCAGCGCTGATGGTGTAATAGATGATTCAGAATTAACATTGTTATACAAAATTGGACGTCAAATAGGATTAACGTATACACAAATTGGAATGATCATTGATGATCCTAAAAGCTATCCAGTTATTCCACCTATTGGTAAAGACGAAAGACTAGAAATGCTTTTAGATTTAGTAAGAGTAATGGTTGTAGATAATGAAATAGACCCAAGAGAAATGAAACTTATGCACAATTTTGTAGTGCAATTAGGTTACAAATCGCTGGAAGACATTGATATTGAAAGTATTGTTGCTTTAATTAAAAGAGGTGAAGATAATGATACCATTATTACAGAATTAGGATAGCTTGATTTAATTATAAAATATTTAAAAACCACCTAGTAAAAAACTAGGTGGTTTTTTTTATCAGCAATCTAATTTTTTGAAATTTCTAAAAATAATTTTTAAATCGGTAAAAATAGTATGGTTTTTGGCATAAATCAAATTCATTCTTGCTACTACTTCTGCCGATTCATTTGGCTTAATCAGTAAAGCAGTTGCGGGCAAAATCCCCCTTTTGATTTTTGGTAATTTCAACGCGCCAGGATGATCGACTTGCGCATACCCAACGAGTGAACTCTTGCCAATCATAACTTGAAACATATTTTTGTAAAATTTTCCTTTCGCCGAAAAAAACCAGATGATAATTGGACTCAGAACCAGAAGAAGAGTCGACAGCAAAACATCTACAAGGCGTTTGTTCCGAACATGAGCTGGTTTATCTATTTGATTGATGTCCATCATATACAAATCGTCTTTTGCATCAATGGTTGAACTACCGATAACATAAGCCGATTCCGGTTGAGAAATTTTAAAATCAAGATGTTTAGCATCTAATCGTAACATTTGGTCGATAATAGCTTCAGCTGACACATTTTTTGCACAAAAAATGACTTCATTTATTCTATGGATGTCAATCACTTGATTCAATTGATTAAAGGTTCCTACATAATGATCATTTATTTTCTCTTCAGTTGGGGATAAAAAAAAGATTGATTTAACCATTGTGTTTGATTGCAGTAAAATTGACTTGACTCGTTCAGCCTCTTCTTCATCTCCTACAATCACCATATTAGTCTGATTTTTACCTCCTATTCTAAAACGATCTCCCCCGATAAAATGCAAGATGGTTCGCGATAAGAGATAATAAAGCGCAATGTAAATTCCTCCCAATAGAATAATTAAACGAGAAAACTGAAAGTTTTTTGAAAGCAAAGCGTAAAAAACCAAAATAAGCGCTGTACCAACCAGACTTCCAACAATGTGTTTAACAAGTTTAATTGGTTTATCGTACCCACCAGAAAAAAGTTGTGCCAATAGCCAAACCAAACTGTAAATTGGTAGACTCCAACTGATAATTTCAGTAGGAAATACAATGCCTTTTGAAACTTGATAGTAATGCGTCACAGCATAAAGTCCGCTCAACAAGAAAGCGTAGTCGACAATGGGCAAACTTATTTTCTTGATAAAACGCGACAGAATTGCTAAACTAGCTCTAAAGTAAATGGCGACATTAATTAAAAAAGAAAAGAGTTTGGCATTCTTTTGCGAAAAGTGTTTTTTAGCAAAAATGATCATGGCATTATAAAAAACAAACACATAATTAACACTGCTTTTTTTAGTGCTCTCTCCCTTATAATGTATGATTCTAGTTTTAGGAAAATAGTAATTCTTGTAACCACCCAAAATAAGTCGATAGCTCAGGTCTATGTCTTCGCCATACATAAAAAAAGTCTCATCTAATAAACCAACTTTATCTAATGCCTTTTTTCGCATCAACATAAAAGCGCCCGATAGAATTTCTATACTATGGGTTTCGTCTCTGTCAAGGTAAGATAAATGGTATCTTCCAAAGCGCTTTGACTTCGGAAATAAACGAGACAAGCCAAATATTTTATAGAAAGCCACTGCAGGCGTGGGCAAGCCTCTTTTCGATTCTGGTAAAAAATCTCCTTTACCGTCAATCATTTTAACACCCAACCCACCTGCATCAGGGTGTGTATCCATGAAGTTAACGACCAATTGAAAAGTATCTTCTTCTACAACAGTATCTGGATTCAACAATAAAACATACTCCCCTTTGGCTAGTTTCATAGCCTGATTATTGGCCACAGAGAAACCGGGGTTATCTGTGTTGGCTATCAAATTCACCTGTGGAAACTTTTTTCGTACCATTTCAACAGAACCATCAATAGAATTATTGTCCACCACAAATACTTCGCCACTTACCTTTTCGAGTGCCTTAAAAGTTGAGTTCAAACATTGCTCCAAAAAGTAAGCAACGTTATAATTGACGATAATGACTGTTAATTTCAATGCTGAGTTATTTGCTAACAAATATAAGTTTTAAAACGAGACATTTTAGAAAACAAAAAGAGGGCGTATAAAACGCCCTCTTCCTGGTAATTCAATGTTACTTCACAAGCATCCAAGTTCTGCTTTTTAGCAATGGTTCTGCTTGCTTATACTTTAATTCTTTCACTTCACCCGACTGTAAATGACGAATGGTTACTTTTTCGTTTCTTCCTATTTTAGGTTGCGTCACAATTGGTTTTTGTTTCGGTG
>JAWWDX010000145.1:0-7420 GCA_033719695.1 Putridiphycobacter sp. | reverse complement strand
CCAATCAATTTTAGCTGCTAGATGTATTTCACCTGCATCTACTTCGAACGTTTTTGTTTCGCCGTCGGCTATCTTACCAATTTTTTCGCCATTTACGATAATAGTAATGCCTCTTACTTTATTAGTCCATTGGCTATTTCTGGTTATTTCAATTTTGGTTTTTTTCATCATTATTATCACTTACTAAATCGAATCGGTTGCCATCAAGATTTTGCTTAAAATATCATTCTAATGCTGGTTCTTTTATATCCGTTTTGGAAGCTTGGTCAATTTTCACTTCTTACTGGCTGCTAGAGTTTAAGAGCAATAAAATAATTATATTTCATCTATTATCTTTATGAAATTAACATCCAAACACGGTACACCACTACATTTTAGGCCGTCTCACTGCTCTGCTATTTACAAACCAAATATAAAAAATAGTTTCACAAGTCCTTAATTAACAATACGATAATTATTAACAAGTTTTTCCAAAATTGTCAGTAAGTAGCATGTGTAGCGGTTTACTTTTTTGCTTTTTTAATGAGCTTAAGTGCCCAATCGTAATGACTTGATGTAGCAGAGACAAGGTAAGACCCCAAAGAGGTTGTACCAGTCCACTTATACCGTTTCTTTTCAAATAATTCTTCGTCGCTATGGCTTTCAATAAGGCTGCGGATGGATTGGTAGCTTGCTTTAAACAGTGCTATAGCATCCTGAAGTGGCGTATTTTTGTATTGCTCCCAAATCCATCTATTAAGCGCTGGCGTGGTTTTCCAAGTATAGCCCTTTGCTGGCATGTCAGGCTTTTTTCCTGTCATGCCCACAGTATACCAATCGTTCATCATATGATGCCAATGGTGCAGATGCATTAGCACATCACTAATGGTTCGGTTCATGGTACCTTCCGGAAAATCGGCTAATTGCTCTTGGACAGAAAGCTGATCAATAAAGGCCATGAGCGCTTCATAATTCTGTTTACTCAAATCCAATAATTCGCGTTTATTTTTAGGGCGTGCCATATGCTTTGTTTAAGTGCTTCATGTGTTTATGAATATGCTTCGCAACTACTTCCAAGTGTTCAAGTCTTGAATAGTCTCTCGATCCTTTTTTGTATGGAATCTGTGTAACATGTTCCATAAAGATAAAGGTTTCTATGGTTTTTTGTGCTTGCTTTAACCGTTTAATCAGGTTTTTAATAGTTTCATTTTTTGTAGTATTTACACTTTCGGCATTCACTTCCGATAGCTTGCCACGCAGGGGATTCGGTATTTTATCTGTTGCAACGTCCGTCAGGTTTCTAGCAAAGCTCTCGTGCCAAAAGGTTAAATGACCCAAAATGTCTTTTGCATTCCATACAGCATAAACCATCACCGAGTAATCATATTCTTGTTCAAAGAAAGTAATGAGTTTTTTCACTTCTTTTTGTAACGCTTCAAGTTTTGCGATTATCTGTTCTTCCGTTGTAAACATATTGCGCAATTGGTCAATAACTAATTTGAATTACCTTAATTAATTTAAAGTTAGCCAGTTTTTTTAACATCACAAATATATGTCATTATCTAGCTGGCTACGTCGTACTCACTACACTTATCGGGTTCAATGCGACAATAGCTCTTTTTAGAAGTAATGGCGACCATATCGTCTAGGAAGTTGAAGTTAAAACTGTTTATTTGGTTAGCTATTTTTAGCATGAGGTTACACTATTGTAGCTTCAATACTGGACGTATCTTTCTATCCAAGCTTTAACTTTGTATTCGTTTGTTATGTTACTTGGATTTTTCGCGAACAATTTTGTGTAAACTAAATAAGTCAAGTTTTCCTAATTATGCAGTAATTTCACCAACTAGCTGATTTGCTCAAGTTGTAAAATAAAACGCTTTGATTCCGCCCAGAATACTTTGTGCTGCATATGAGGCTAAAATTAAGCCCATAATTTTACTAATAATTAAAATACCAGACTCACCAATGCGTTTCTGTATGCCAGTTGAGGCTAATAACAGTAAACAAGTTATAACAATGACCACAAATATGAGCACGGTGGTTATTAATTGATGTACGATACTGAAAACGTGATTATCTGTTAGTAATACCACTGCAAGAATGGCACCAGGAGAGGCTATAGATGGCACTGCAACAGGAAAAACAGTAACATGCTTATAATCTTTAATCATCTGTTTTTCAGATGTCGGTTTTCCTTCTCCAAAAATCATTTTATACGCAAATAAGAATAATATTACACCTCCTGAAATTTGAAATGCTTCAAGGGTAATTTCCATTCCCTCGAGAATTATTTGCCCAACAACTATGAAAAACAGTAAGACAAAAAAGGCAGTTATAGAAGCATTAATTGCAATTTTCCGCTTGTGCTTTTTGTCGAAATGTTTTGTCGCTTCCAAATAAACTGGAACAGTACCGAGGGGGTCAATAACGGCTATTAAAACAAAAAGGCTACTTAAAAGTTCTTTAATCATCTTAATCTATGGATACGCCTCTGGTTGAAAATGACAGCCCTTGTTGTCCGTTTGTAGATATCATGACTGCTTCGAATAATGGTGCGCTAGTGGCACTGTCGGCTGCCCATTCAAAAATAAAATTTGCACCTGAACCACCTTCTGTATCGTATTCAGCAATGACAATTTCAATGGTTTCCATAGGTGCCAAATAAACAGGTTTTTTAGCGTAATGTCTAATAAATTCCCCACCTGTATTGTAATAGTCGGCCTTTGTAATATACACTGAATCAGAAACTGAAGTATTTCGAATACTTACCGTAATGGTTAAGTCAAACGTTGAATTATCGTATCGGTGATATATATGAGAATACACAGGCAAGTATGTTTTCCCTTGTATCAAATTTGCCATAGAAATACCTTTAACCTCACGACTCTGCCAATCGAAATTTAGCGTATCTTCAACCGTTTTATTATTGCCACATGACCCTAAAAATAGGATTCCCAGCACCATTATTAAAAACTTTCTCATAGCCAAATTTTTGTATACTACAAAAATACAATTCTATCTTGTAAATCAACATTTTTTCACCTTTTTGTATAGGAAAGTACTACCATTGTATGCAAGCTGTCATATTACAGTACAAATCTAGTTTAAACCTATTCACTACGTGAATAACTACTCCCGTAATAGCCAGGAATTAGACAAATTGCCGCCTCCCCTGTATGAAAGCACATTTGATGAAAAAACAATGCGGTATTGGTTTCTATCGCTCAGTCTGCTATTTTCTGACCTCCCAATCGGTAAGTTAAAAACACCCTAAAACGACCTTTGGTCCGGTCGACATAAAAGTCAGGGATGATCGATTTTGAATAAAAATCACTCCCAAAATAGCTTGTATGATAGTTATTAGGAATAATATTACCGTAATACATATTCATATCAAGCGCCGCTTCAAAGGAAACGTTCAGTACCCTGCTAAATACCAATTCAAATCCAATTAATAATTCGGTATTAACAAACGGTATGTCATATGGGTTTGTCACGTTAGTTAAATCTGTGATATACCAATTTGTATAAATGTCATTCGTGGCTGTATCAACGGTAATGTACTCATCAAAGGCTTGCCCTTTCCAGTATCCTGCTTTTAAAGTCCCGCCAAGGTACGGTGAAAATAGACGTGTTGACTTACCATAGGGGTAGTATTTTGGTGTAGCCCCAATTTCAAAAACCAACTGATCTCTCAAGTATAAATAATTATCAAAATATGGTTCTCTAGGCGGCATATTTGGTTCATATTGTCCCCAATAATCACCCACCGCATTGTAACTACCAGGTGCGAAATAATAATTTTGCAAACCGATTCTGAGCGGGAACCTAATTGACCAATTATGGTTCAACTGAAATTCAGGCTCAAGGGTAATAATTGAATTTCTATCTGGACTGAACAATGCCGCCAGGTCAGTACTAATCGACCATTTATCAAAATCATATATTCCTTTGTCAGAATCAAAATTTTTAGCACCAGAAATTTCATGGCGACCTCCTCCCAATTGATTAGCGGTACTATCGAATACTATAAGAGTATTCAATTCATATTTTTCTAAACTTGAAATGGCCCGAAAGGTTTTTACGCCATTGCGTTCGTATCCTAAAATTCCTTTTTCAGCATCTAAAAAAAAGATCTTTACTTCCTCAACTGTTCCTGATTTAAAATATAAAAAATCCTGCGCAAATAGCACTTGACATACTATTGTAGTGAATATTAGAAATAGAATTTTCATATTATTTTATACGATTAGTGTAGTAATCTTTATATAAACCATACAGTTCTTTTGAATACCGTGTTAGTTCATGTGGGTCTTTAAATTTTGCCAGCGCGGCCCTATTTGGTCTGCCTTCAAATTCATCCATAATTAAATAATATCCTTTACTGTGCAAAAACAAAGTTCTTGACCCATTTTCATTCGTCTCTAATGATTTAAATGTGACAATGGTTGAATCAGTATTATTTGGATGAACCATATATACCCCATCATTCCCAGCCAGGGCATCTTTCACGTCTAACTGGTTATTTTGTATGGCAACGGCAGGTTGTAAACGCTGTACCTTTACATTTTCTGGTGCTGTTACATCCATGGCGATATAATCAACACTCCAAAATTTAAATCCCGATCTTAAACGAATTTCAATTGTTTCAGATGTAATATACTGCTCCTGCAAATTCACTACCAGTGTATTAAAACTCACATCTCCAATTAAATGAATTGTTTCTACATCAATCCACTGATCGTTTTGTTTAACGGCAACCATTAAATTGATTCCAACTGAATTCCGATACGATTCAACTTCTTCTGCAGATCTTTTATTGGCTTTTTTATTCCACTCATCATACTTATTACCAAACAATTGAGAAAACTCTTTATTTACAACGCCACTCCATTCTGTATTCTTAGCCTTAATTAATAGTTTGACACTAGCCTTATTAGCTGGCGCCTTAAAAGTGGCATAAACATTGGCAAAATCTTCCGAGCCATTCTGATCGAATTCGTAGCCATAACCGTCTTCGTAGCCTACAAGTTGCGCCACATCAACCCCATTGTCTGTTGTTGCGGATAATGGTCTAAATTCTTCTGAAACAGTATAAACTTCTCCCCTTTGGTCGGTCAATATGCGGGTATGATCGGCATGTGTTACCACTATTAATTCTAGCAAATTTGTATGATGTATTTCGTGCTGCTCATTTTTTATCATTAATTGATACAAATTGGCTGTTGGAAAATAATCAGGTAACAATTTATAGTCATTTCGCTCCAAAGATTCAGACGTAGCACCGGTAAATAAGGTATTATTATAATGGTACTGTTCACCGTCAAATACATAGGTATGTGGACAATTACAGGCAATTGCTAAAAACACGCCTAGTGCTACTGTACCAGCAGCCACGGCGGTCAAAATTACACTTGCACCTGTTGCAAAATTATCTTTCTTCATCATATCAACCTTCGTAACATCTTTAATAGCAATGCTAACCATAGACGCTTCATCCAACGCAAATTCATCCACAAAAATATGGACTTGATTGATATAGCCTAAATCTGATGATGGCACCAAAAATTTTCGGTTTAAGGCCCTTTCATAATAATGACTGTAGATGGAATCAACTGGTGTTAATTTAGTACCTGTTATAAGCTTGTCATTTATAGTAACACCTTCTATTGTCCAGAATTGCTCACCAACATGCAAAAAATAGTGTGGTGTGATGTATCGGTAGTTACTACTTATACTCTCTTTGCTCAAAATATGCGCTATTGGATCGTTAGCAGGTTGATGTGTTTTGATTTTATAGTACTTGCAGCCACTCATTAAAAAGCTTATAAGCAATAAGACTGCAATTCTTTGAATACTTCTTTGATTTTTCATAATCGCTTTTGAAATACTGGATACATGTGTAATGACTTGTAATGTAAGAAAAAATTCAGTAATATTACATTGTTCGTATACATTGCATACCTTTGTTTGTCAAATCTGCGTTGTCTTGCGCTAATCAAAAAAGTACATTCATGGCATTAGAAACTCGGTATCAAGAAGAAAGTGACGATTTTTTTAAAATTTTGAAGCAAAGAGTAGACACTTACTTTACAACTAATGGTATTTCACGCAAGGCCAATTCGTTTTTTTTTGTAAAAGCCTTCTGCTTAATTGGCACTTATATAGCCTTGTATGCCACCCTTATTTTTTCAAAAAATGTGACTACTGCTTTTTGGGCTATGGCCGCCATGGGACCACTCGCTATATTAATAGGTATTAATGTGGCTCATGATGCTGCCCACGGCAATATTTCGACAAAAAACTGGGTCAATATATTGTTTTTACATTGTTTCGATTTACTGGGTGCCAACTCCTATATGTGGAAAAATAGACATGTTTATTCACACCATACTTACCCAAATATTTTGGACAATGATGCAGATTTAAAACAAAATCCTTTGGTCAGGATATTTCCTAGTTCAGAAATTTTACCAGCTCATAAATACCAGTTTATATACGCACCGTTCTTATACCTGCTTTACACAATTAATTGGCTATTTTTTAGGGACTTTCAAGATTTTACACAGAAAAAAATTGGTTCACTTACGCTTCAAGAGCACCCCAAAAAGCAAATCATTCGCCTTGTTTTTTTTAAGCTGCTATACTTTACCTATATCCTTATCATTCCTTTAGTTTTCTCAAGTCTACCCTGGCCTTATTTTTTACTGGCCTTTTTCTGCATGAATTTTTTCGCAAGCTTATTAATTACATTGGCGCTGATTCCCTCGCATGTTGCCGAAAACTCATTATTCTTACTGCCAAATAAGGAAGGCATCATGCCCACTTCTTGGTCTCATCATCAGGTACTTTCTGTAATTGATTTTGCTACTAATAATTGGTTTTTGAATTTTTTCTTTGGCGGTTTCAATCACCACATTGCGCACCACCTATTCCCTGGTATTAACCATATTCATAGTACGAAAATTACGCCTATCATCAAAAAGACAGTCTTAGAATTTGATTTGCCCTATAATTATGAACCTAGTTTTATAAATGCCTACTTGTCGCATTTTAAATTGTTAAAAAATAATGGTATACAAACACAAAAAGTAATATGATTTTTTGGAGTCTCTTTTTGCCATTAACGGCCTTATTTTTTGTCCTCTATTTTCATTACATAGACGTCATATTCAACGGTCGCAAAAAACCTTATCTCATCAGAAAAAGAGAAGCACACAGCATTGCTCCACGAGAAATCTACAGCACCATTTTTAACCTATTTGTTTTTGCTACGGTAGGTGGTTTGGTAGGCTGGTTAATTGAAGAAGGACATAGTATGACTTACGTTGACACACCAAAAAGTTTTACTGATTTTCTGCTACTCCCTATCTGTTTTTTTTTAGCCTTGGGGATTCATGATTTTTATTTCTATTGGACTCACCGCTCTTTGCACATT
>JAWWDX010000144.1:0-7433 GCA_033719695.1 Putridiphycobacter sp. | reverse complement strand
TGGTGATTTATATTCATGGGGGAGGTTTTACCGGTGGAGATAAATCAAAATATTACGATTCAAAAGATTTGATTCGCTTTTTGGAAATTGGAATCTCTGTTGCTACAATCAATTACCGTTTTATGAATCGCCTTCAACCGACTCTGTATGATTTCTTTTTTCATCAATGGTTGTAATTATGCCTGAGTAAATTAATTTAATAGCAACGTAAAGCATTAATATACCAAATATTAAACGAACTTTACTCACGCTCATTTGTAGTGACAATTTGGAGCCAAAATAGCCACCAATAACAAATGCTATGGCTATGATAACGCCATAAGTGATATTCATTTGTCCTGCTTTATAGTAGTTCATTACAGCTAGAATACCAATAGGAGGAAGCATTAACAATAAACTAGTTCCTTGTGCCTCATGCTGGGTTAGTCCGACAATATACACAAGGGCTGGTACAATGATGACGCCACCACCAATTCCTACAAAACCACTCATCATACCTGCAAAAATGCCAATGAGTACCAAGGCTAATATTGTTTGAAAAGTCATATGTCTAGGTTAAGTGATAATTGGGTAACAGGTTTTCTAAATCGTAAGTCTTCAATTCCCCATGCAATATCAAGTTTAACAAAATAGCCCATAATTTTCGATCGTAAGCCAAAACCGATATCACCAACAATAGGTTCAATTAAGTTTTGAATGTTTATGGTTACTTGTGAATCTTCTATGGTTTGGTTATTAAAGTAATTTAACGGTGAGAGTGGGTGTGGACCGGTCCATGCTGAACCAACATCACCAAACACCACTATTTGAAAGTATTTAAAAAACTCACTTTTGACAGGGTAGGGCGATAAAAATGAAAATAGTGGTAACCTAAATTCAGAAGTATATAAAGCAAAGCTGTTACCGTTACGAGTATTTTGAATAAAACCGCGTAACGGGGTTGCAATGGTTTGGTAACCATAGTTCTGACTTGGATCCACTTCCACATCAAAATTGAAGTCATTTTCTGGTCGCAATACCCAGTTGTTGACGGCTCCCATATAATACAGTAGTCTTTTGCTTCCCAGTGAAGTGGCACCTGCGAGGCGATTTACCCATATAAAGTTCCGTTTAATTCTCGTATAAGATCTAAGGTCAAAACCAAGATTAAGTGTATTGAGAAAATCACTTTGATATTCACTGAATTTATAAGAGTCACTACTAAAATCTTGCAGATATTCAGTAAATAACTTCATTCGAAAGCCTCTTCTAATATTGAATTCCATTGGAATACTATTGTCGTAAACTATTTCAAAGTTAAAGCCTGTATTGAACTGTCTTGCATCATTTCTAAAATCATTTCCTGGAAAAAACTGCTGTACGTCCTGTCGGAGGTTTGTTGTGAGCCTCAATGAAAAAACCTCTGAAATAGGATAACTCATCCGATACCTAATATCATGTGTAATGTTTTTTGTAGCTGATACTTCTGAGATTGTTTTTTGTCGGTAGTAGAGTAACCTATGATCTAATCTGTTTTTTAAATTTTCTATTGAAAGTAAGGTTTCACTTCCAGCGTTTAACGACAAGGGAACCCTAATACCACCTAGTAATTTATAATCGTCAAACAAGTCGCTGGCTCCAATTTTTGTTAATGAGTTTATGCCTGGATTAATGTAAACGGAGCCCGGACCTTGATATACTTGGTAATTGGGGAATAGAAAATTATTGTCGAAAGTAGTAACCAAATAGTCTTTGGTGAAATTGATTTTATATATTGAAAAACGAGGTGTTACTGGTTTTCGAACGGGATACACTTGTGTGGAATCATCAGCAATTTGGTTGGTGGTATCTGGTTGTTCTTCGCCAATTCTAACATATATTTTTTGATAATAGACGTTGTTGATGTATACGGTATCTTTTGCTGCTTGATTATTTTTTGTCAAATTATCTACTTTATTGTTTTGCTTGTCAATATAGCTCGCATTAAAAAAATTGGTTTCCGGTGCTAACGATAAATCGCGCTCTAGCAATTTGTACTGATTGTTTTGGAAAACCAAATAAACCATATGGCCTTTTTGATTTAAATCAAACTCTCTCATTTCTGTTACTAAATTCGTCAGTGGCAAAAGATCAATTTTATCACGATAATGTATGGTGGTGTCTATGTAATCAATAACGCTGTCAACCTTAGCTAAAAACTGATTATTGACGCCATTTTGTTCTGATAGATACAAGATGTTACCATCTGCAATTGGCATAGGATAGGTTTCATTAATGTTTGGAGTTTCCGTAATTCTTTTTAAATATTTAAATGTCCGATTGAAATAGGCTATATCCATTTGGTACAAGTCGTTTTTATTGTCTAAAAATGTCATGTCAACATCTTTAAAAATAGTATCGCTATTTCGGTTACTGGCGAATACGATAGACTGTCCATTTTCTGTGAACCTCGGATTTAATTCATCAAATAAATCGTCGGTTATTTGCGTCAATTTTCCACCTAAAACTTGATATGTATATAAGTCCGTTTGTCCATTTTTAACTGCCGACAAAATCAAACTATTACCATCCTTTGCATAATCAAAGGCTACCACCTTATCTAGGTCATTAATGGTTTTTGTGGTTAATGAGGCTTTGTTACTGGGTTTATCTTCTAGAATATAGATACTGTAATTCAAAACGTCTTTTCGAATGGAAAAAAAACTGAAAGCATTAAATTTCGGATGCCATTCAATAACAGGGTAGGAGTAGTCTTGAATTCTTTGCAGTTTCGTCTCTGCCTTGTAAATTATTTTTGTTTTGCCTGATGACAGATCGAGTAACCTGATGCGATACTGCCCTAAAATATTTTCGACATAAGCAACATGGGTTTTGGCTGAATTTAATTTAAACCCATAGTAAACGGCTTCTTTTTTCTTTTTAAAATCAATTTCTTTTCCAACAGGTTCTTTTTGTTGTTTGTAGTCTTTTATGTAACGTGATTTGTAGAAACTAATGTAGTTTCGGTTCAAGCTGGCAAAGTCGAGTGATATGGCACTGTAAAATGAACGTTCAATACTTTGGGTATACCGGGTTAAGTTAATGATAGCAGGAATGCTACTGTTACCATATGCTTCGGCCACATAATTCCACATGGCTTGTCCTGCGTATATTTTATCTTCTTCGCTCAAGTTATTAAACCGGTCGAGTTTACCCGTTAAAACTAAATCTTTTGTTTTGCTTTCAATCCTACTATTCCAACCAAAAACTAGGTAATTAATTAGGCCTTGTTCCAACCATTCTGGTACGCCCGATTGAACAGTTGATTTGAGGACATTTTTCCAATCTTGTCCTAATAGCATATTCCTTAACAAGGTTTGATAAATAGCATATTTGACATGCTCATTAAAATTTTGGTGGTCGGCTTCGTAATACACAAATATTTTGTCGCCAAAAATCCTTGAAGTACCTGCTATTTGCGTTAGCTCATCTTGCATTAAACCAATATTACTTTGCTTGAACTTAGCATGGTTTTCAAATACAATGACTTCTAGCTTTTCAGGGAATACAAACTCTAGCTTACGCTCAGCTTCAGCCAGATAATGGTCGAAACTTTTGGCAGCATACAACGCCAATTTGGTGTCACCGCCACTATAGTATATCTTAAAACGTTTGTAATTGTGGTATTTCCACGAAAAAGAATGGTATTGTACCCTACTTTTTCCAAACTCTTGTTCAGAACCTTGGTAAAACTGTCCATAAGAAATTTTACCCCAAAATAGGAGGATAAAAAGTATGGATATGGCGTAGTTGTTTTTCAAAATTGTACCAAGCTGTAAATATAGTAATTTAGACTTTAGTTTTTTTCGGAATAAAACTAAATTTGTCCTAAAATATACAGCTTTATGATTGAAATCAAAAAAATGACCTTTAACCCGTTTCAAGAAAACACTTATGTCCTTTTTGATGAGACTAAAGAATGTGTGATTATTGATCCAGGTTGTTACGATAAGCATGAAGAAAGCTTATTGCTTGATTTTATTAGCAGCCAAGGCTTAAAGCCAGTTAAATTGGTAAATACTCATGGCCATATTGACCATGTGCTAGGTAATTATTTTGTGAGCGAAGCATATGGTATTGATTTGTATGCTCATGCAAATATTGTTGGACAATTAGCAGCTATTCCGAATTATAGTGCCTTGTATGGTTTTAATGCCTACAAAATGTCGCCACAACCAAAGCAGTTTTTAAACGAAGGTGATAAACTGCAATTTGGCAATAGTGAATTAGATATCATGTTTTGCCCAGGTCACGCTCCGGATCATTTGGTTTTTTACCACGCTCAGCAGGGGTTTGTCATCAACGGAGATGTATTGTTTCAAGGTAGTTATGGTAGGGTTGATTTACCAGGAGGTGATTTTTCGACCCTAAAAGATTCCATTATCAATAAAATGTTTGCCTTACCTGACGACACGGTTGTGTACTGCGGTCATGGTGGAGAGACAACTATAGGGCATGAGCGGCATACGAACCCTATCAATTATTAATGTTACAACACAGTGCTGATGGGCGTAAATTGCTTAGTACTCCCTAAAATTATGCGCTTTTGAATAGGACTTAATGTGCAACCTTTAGGCACTGCTATCTATCTTTTCAATCATATCTATAGCTTCTTTTCTCGGCGGAAATAGTTTTGAAACAATGATGCCAGCGAGCATTGCTATGGCAAAAGCCGGCGCAAGCACGTCGAGTGCCACAAAGTATTCTCCTATATTAGGCAGGTCTTTAAGAATAAAATTAAAAATGATAATGGATGTAAAGCCAGCTACCATACTCGCAATAGCTCCTTTTTCGGAATAGCCTTTCCAAAACAAGGATAAAATAACGACTGGACAAAAAGTGGCAGCAATACCTGACCACCCGAAAATAATAACCCAAAAGATTTGACGATCGGGGGAGATGTAGTTCATAATCATAGCAATCAACAAAGCGGTGAATGCCATAACGAGCGTCGACTGCCGAGATAGTTTGGTAAGGTGTTCTTGTTTTAAGTCTGGGCGGAAAATCTTTTGATAAAAGTCACGTGAAATAGCGCTTGAAGCCAATATAAGCAATGAGTCGATAGTGGACATGATGGCCGACAATACAATGGCTATAAAAATAGCGACCAGCAAGGTGGGTAGAAAACTTTCAGTAACCATGCTCAAGACGTCTTCGCCGTTTTTTCCTAAAATAGTTTCTGGGTTTTGCCCAGATTCGGTAAAGAAAATGCGTGCTAAAATACCTATGGTTACAGCTGCCGCATCCGTTAGTAAGGTGAAAGTGGTGGCTACCCATTTTCCTTTGTCAATTTGCTGTTCATCTTTTATAGACATAAAGCGCACATATACTTGTGGCGATCCTAAAAATCCTAAACCAATCATAGAAAAGCCTAAAATGGTAAAAAGATTCAGCCAACCGTCATCACTTCTACCCATCACTTGTGTTAAAGTTGGATCAATTGCATTTAAACCATCAGTAATACCTGTGCCTTGGTCCATTGAAAACCATACAACAATTGGTAAGAGAACGAGTCCAAAGAACATTAGAAGTCCTTGAAATAAATCTGACCACACAGCGGCCACAAACCCACCTATGAAAATGTATATCAAAACAATAAAAAATCCTATCAAGGCACCAACTTTATAATCAATGCCTAGCATAGATTCAAATGCAACCCCGGTGACATCTATTTGTGAGGCAACGTAAATAACTATAAATACAACCAGTACAGCTGCAGAAATGACTCTTAAAGTATGCGTTTTTGATTTAAAATGACTTTCTAAATAGTCGGGAATAGTAATAGAACCATACGCATCTGATCGTCGCTTAAAACGTTTAGCCATAAATTGCCAAGAAATAAAAACACCAAGTAATTCACCAACAACAACCCAATAGCCTGAATATCCGGCAATGGCTCCCATGCCTGTCAGACCAATTAATAGCCATCCCGATTCCCCTGTGGCACGTGCCGAAAATGCAACTGCCCAAAAACCCATTTTCTTGCCACCCACATAATAGTCGTTCATGCCTTTTATTTTTCTCGACGCAAAAATGCCAATGAGAAATAAAATGCCAACATAAATAGCTAAAACGGTAATTTTTAAAATAAAGTTTGGGTCTTGCATAATGGTATTGCTAATAGGGTACAACTAAAATGTGAAACCAGTATTCGGCTTTGAACTTGATAAAAGTGATATCCACGATTTAGCGCAAAATCGTCAAAAAATATTAAAAATATTGTCATTTTTAAATAAAAATGATCAAAAAATTAGATAAAAACATAAAAATAGCCTAATTTTGAGAATCTAAAATTTAGGCAATCTACTATGCAGTAGCTATTCACAATCGGGGATTGCCCTCGAACTTGCCTATTGAAAATATAGAAAGAATTACATTGTTTTGAATTGTAAAGCACAAAATCAATTAAACTGTCTTGTATTAAATGAATTAGTGATCGATCTCTGTGAAGCAGAGCGGATGACATTTAACAAAATTATACAAGCAGCAGAGCTACCAGCCGACGAACTTATCGCATATAGCTCATGGTCGGACGACACTTACACGAGGAATTGCATTTATGAAGATGAAGATTTTGAACTTATCCTGCTATGTTGGAAGCCAGGTCAGTCGACCCCAATTCATGATCATGGCGGGGAAGAGTGCTGGGTGAAAGTAATTGAAGGCGCGTTTAAAGAAAGAATCTTTCAGCATGACGAAACAGGGGATTTACAAGAAATTTCATCAAGCGTCACACACATTGGAGACGTATCGTATATGATTGATTTTATGGGGTATCATTCACTGGAGAATATTTCACCTAGAAACAGTATGACCCTGCATTTATATGCCAAACCAATTAAGAACTGTCATGTTTTTGATGAAGATTCACAAAGTTTAGTTTACAAAGAAATGTCGTACGACACTGTATTATCATAAATTACAAACTACTATTACCTATTATGCCTGACTTACATTCAGACCTGAAGCTTTTCAACGAATTAGCAGAATTATTATTGAACGAGGAACAAAAGCATCCCGTAGCCGACAGAATAGAAGCGGCAGACTTATACAATACAATTGATTTATCGCTAAGTGAAAATCCGATTGTTGATGAGGATTTTAAAACGGTGTTAGAAGCTGTTTTAAAATCGACTCCTAAAACCGCCACCAATTTGTTTTTTAACCAACTTTTTGGCGGCCGACAAGGGAAAGCTGTATTGGGTGATCTATTGGCGGTTTTGTTGAATAATAGTATGTACACTTATAAAGTGGCAGGTCCGCAAGTCGGCATTGAGCAAGAAATCATTAAAAAGTCTTGCGAAATGATTGGCTACGGTACACAGAGTAATGGTACTTTTCCGACTGGTGGATCAATGAGTAATTACATGGCCTTAGTAATGGCAAGAGATGCTAAAGACCCGAAATGCAGAACC
>JAWWDX010000143.1:0-7482 GCA_033719695.1 Putridiphycobacter sp. | reverse complement strand
TCAGAAAAGTAGACGATTGAATGTTTCCTATTTAAAACTTGATCCATAAAAAATTATAGAAGTCGGGGGCTATTTAGTTTGCATTTTCCCAGCTAATTAAACTAAGCGAAATAAAGTGGTATTTGAAATAATAATACGTGATTTATAAGGGCTTGTTAAAAGATTTTGTTTAAACATTCATTATAGACATTCATAACTATCAATTTCTTGCCATAAGCCTAGGCCAATGACTGCAATTGTAGCAGTTATGTGAAACTTAAAATGACGTTCTTTCACAATGTGATTCAGGCCGTTAAAAGCGACCTTAAAGCTTGATATTTCGGTTTGAATATATTTTTTCATAGATCTTTAAAAAAATTGAACTCCCAACAATGCCATAAAGAAATGAACCTATCGTAACTGCAATTAATCCGGAAATGCCAGTGGGTTGTTCTACGATAAAAATAAAGCACATTATGGTTAAAACATGCAACCAATACATATTTTTTATAGGAAGTGGGCTTTTCGGCACCATTTCAATTGGCAAATTATAAATCGTTCGCATAATGGTAAGTGCTCCAAAAATAGTACTGAGCCACTGAAGGAAATAAAATAAAGGTATATTTATAATGGGTATTTGACGAAACAGGATGGCAGGAGATTTACCAAAAATGCCGTGGTCATGGGTGAAGCTATCCCAAAGTAAGTGCGAAAATACACCTATGGCTGCAGAATAAATAAAAACAATCCAGTAGGTCTTAAAGTATAAAAACCAATTAAAGTGGATATACTTTACAAGTCTCATATATAAAAAACGAGGCAGACTGTTAGTTAGCGGTGCTTTTACAAACATGTGAAAAATAAAAGCTAAACCTACGCATAATGGCAAATTAAACCAAAAAAAGCTATTCATATCATGTCCATATGTTCGTCGCATTTGTAAGCATATAAAATATTCAAAATCGGGGGCCAAACTACCAGTTATCAGCCCCGTCAAAGACAGTTTAGTTTTTGACACTTTTGACAATGGCAAAATAATTGCTGGATGAGAGAATGTAAAAGGCATTAGCTAATATTTAATGTGTTTCTAACGTCGTTGATGTTCATTTCTACAAATGAATCGATTTCGAAATCCCTCAGCCGTTTCGATTGCTTGCCACGTTGATAGTGTTTTCGCAATTTTGGAATGTATTCCGGTACTATGCACAAACAAACGAGTAGGTAAATCAGACCAACCTTGTTATGACTCTTGTTGCCAATTAAAAAAGCAATGATGTTTAACTCGTTTTTAATATCCATATTGTAGCCTAAAATAATGTGCTTCATATCGTGCTTTACTAAGTTTGGTTTATATTCTATTGTTTTGGCCTCGATACAATTATAGTATAACCTGCCAACAGAATTAGTAGGCATTGTTTGATAATCGGCCAAAACATATTTCCAATTACGCTCAGCCAGTAGGTAGCCAGATAATTCAGTGGCTTGAATAGTTAGCCAGGTTACAAGTCTCCATCTCATAGTATTTGTGTTTTTAAAAAGTGCTTTGAAATTCAAAGTAAAATATTAAAAAAATTATAGGTCTTTCAATAAGTTTTCAAGTGCATTTAAATGCGTGTTAAAAGCCGCCCTACCCAGTTTAGTAATCTTATAGCTAGTATTGGTTTTTTTGCCAATAAAACCTTTTTTAATTTCAACATAATTCATTTTTTCTAGTCCAGCCGCATGAGATGCTAAATTGCCGTCAGTTAGGTTTAGTTGAGACTTAAGCTCTTTATAGTCTACCCATTCATTGACCATCAATATGGACATGATTCCGAGCCGCACCCTGCTCTCAAATGCTTTGTTTAGTTTATCAATTTTCCCCATTTAGCCTTTCCTGTCGTATTTAAAATACATGATACTGCCGTATAGTATATGAAGAACACCAAATCCCAATGCCCAAAAAATAAGGACCTGATTTAAGAAAAGACCTGCAAGAATTCCCAAAACCATTTCTGAAATGGCTAAATACTTTATTTCAATGTTCAAAAATTTAGAGGCATTCAAAAGGCTCATCCCATAAAAAGTAAGTGTTGCAGCTCCAGCCAATTGATATAGTTCGTATTTACCAAGAATTAAAGTAAACAGGCCTCCAAAAACTAATGGTAAAAATAAAGCCTTAGCCACTTTGAATGAGGTAGGACTGTATAAGGATACCCCTTTTTTTTTGGCTTTTAAATAGGTGAATAAAAATCCAAGTCCTAAAGCCAGTAAAAGAACTGCTACCGATAAAAGCAAAAGTTGTATCTCTAACTGTTCAATTTTCTCAGCACCAATTCCTTTTAATGTATAGCCGAGTGCATGTATTTCGAAATGGTGTATGATTTTATATCCCATCAAGGCACCAATTAAAGCAACCAGTCCTGCTACAATCCCAGATAGTCCGCTGAGCGATAAGAATTTGTTTGATTGTTCCATCATCTCACGGATGTGTTTCAAATCTTCCACTGACTGTTTAATCTTCTGATTCATAAAAGTGCTTTGAAAAACAAAGTTACTATTTCTTTTATTCTATTATTTAGATTTAATCAAAAAAAAAGTTAATTTAATTATTGCGGGAAGAAGTATTTAAAATCTAATGTAAAATAGCTGCCGTTAACGTTTTCTCTAACTCTCAAATCAGAGCCTTTGTAAATCCATGACATTTGATGGACAGCAATGTCGGAAAAGGGCAGTAGATATGATGCACCAAGGTAAAACGTGCCAACATCTTTGATTCTATAATCAAAGCCATAATTAATGTTAAGCCCAAGTTGCACGCGTCTTCGCGGTGATGTGATCTGTCTAAATAAATGGTCATTAAAAAAGTCTTCATTTTGTGAATTGACACTGGTAGGGTAAAAGTTGAAATTGATTCCTGCAGACGCATTCATATACCATTGTTCTGCAATTCTTACATAAACTAAGCCATTGATAGGAATGTCGTAGCTTATAAAACTAACATTGCTTTCAGCCACAATACCGGAGTCTATTAAAGCATAGTTAAAATGATAATTACGTTTCACAAAATTTATTCCAGATTCTACTGTAAAAATGTTGGAGAACTTGTGACGGATAATGAAACCAGCAGAATATCCAAATTTCTGCTGAACGGAGCCTGTAAACGAAGTGTTAAGCTCCGATTGAAATGGTTTTATGTATTCACCAATAAAACGATTTGGCAGAATGGGCTTAAACTGACCTCCAAACTGAGTTTTTGATTCAACTACCTGACTATAAGCGTTATTTTTGATTGTAAATAAGCTTATTAATAGAATGCTTGAATAGTGGATAAACAACTTTCTTAACATATAACGCAAAGGTAATAAGTATTGTGCGATAGTGCATTTTTTTTAATCAATAGTAATGGCACCTGGCAACATAGAATTAAGATTTTAAATAGCCTATAATGGCTAAAGTCATCAAAAAAATAAAAAACAGTACTAAGCTATAGCGTGCAAATTTATTCTTAATCATGGGTTCACGAAATGCGGCATGCACACTAAAGTTAATGCGCTGTACCATTTCAAAATCACGATTCTTTACTGCGAATAAATATAATAGATCTCCTTGGTGCGTTTCCGTATCTTTCTCATAAAACAAATTGGCTTCATTGAGTTTTAATTCAAATAAATCAGCTTCTTCTTTAGTATTAAAATTTAAAATTTTATACACATCATTGGTGGGATGATCTTTGTAGTTTACTAAATTAAAATTTCCTATTCTTTTACCCATTTTGTTTTGTATTCTATTGGTTTTCTTTGTCCCTTTGGCCATTCATAATTTTCATCAATATAGCCGATATAGAACAACCCTAAACATTTATCTTTTTCTCCTAATCCAAGGAATTGATTCATGGCCTCACTATATATGAGTTTAGGGGTGGCCCAAAAAGCGCCCAACCCCCATGCTGTACAAGTGATATGCATGTTTTGAATGGCGCATGCAACTGCTTCAATTTCTTCAATTTCTGCTATTTTTTCTTCAGGGTCTCTTTTCAGAGAAACCGCAATAACGGCACCAGCTTTTAGAGGCCTGCTTTTTAGTTTTTGAATTTTTAATTCAGATAACTCTTTTGTGTTTTCGGTATAGGTTTTAACTAAGAAATCCGACAGAATTGCTTTGCCTGAATCCATAAAAACAGTGAAATGCCAAGGCTGCGTATGTCCGTGTGTTGGGGCCCAAATAGCGTTATTTAAAATTAATTCCACCTGTTCTTCGTGCAATTTACGATTACTGTAAAATTCTGGATAGATTGTTCTTCTATTTTTTATGACATCTGTAATTTCGCTCAAATTATACTTCATTGGTCAAAGTGTTTTTGCAAATATACCTGTTTTTGGTAAGTAAAGATTTTACCAATACTGTAATTTTCTCTGTCAGATAGACCACATTTCTGCCATAAAAAAGCAGTATTTATTGTACTTTCTGACACTTTGTCAATCTCTGCCAATTGGCAAAATTTTTGCCTTATGGCACACATAAACATATTACCATGTCAAAAAAACAAAAAGATACTGATTTAAACCAAGAGGCAACCAATGAAATGCATGCTGAAGAAGCTGCAACGGATGTTAATGACGCTTTAGAGAATGAAGAGAAAGAAGTGGAAAAAGAACCAACAATTGAAGAAAAGCTAGCAGATATTAACGACAAGTACTTGCGTCTGTATTCTGACTTTGATAATTTCAGAAAACGTTCCATTAAAGAAAAAGCAGACATTATTTCAGCGGCATCTTCAGATTTGATGAAGAATCTTTTGCCAATTTTAGATGATTTTGAACGCGCCATTGCAAATAATGAACAGTCAGATGACTTAGAAGGTTTAAAGGAAGGTTTTATCCTCATTTATAATAAAACATTGAATGCATTAAAGGCTAAAGGTCTAGAGCCTGTTGAGGTGAAAGGTGAGGTGTTTGATGCTGAAGTACATGAAGCAATTACAAATATCCCAGCACCATCTGACGACTTAAAGGGAAAGATAGTTGATGTTATTGAAAAAGGATATAATTTAAAAGGTAAGCCGTTAAGATTTGCCAAAGTTGTTGTAGGCCAATAATATAAAATATAATGAGTAAAAGAGATTATTACGAAGTATTAGGTGTTAGCAAATCGGCAAGTGAGCAAGAGATTAAAAAGGCATATCGAAAACTGGCATTAAAGTATCATCCCGATAAAAATCCAGACGATAAAAAGGCAGAAGAAGCGTTTAAGGAAGCTGCTGAAGCATATGAAGTGTTGAGTAATGCTGACAAACGAGCGCGTTATGACCGATTTGGTCATCAAGGCGTAGGTGGTGCCGCTGGTGGCGGTGGCGGTTTTGGCGGCATGAATATGGATGACATATTTAGTCAGTTTGGAGATATTTTCGGTGGTGCATTTGGCGGCGGTGGTGGTCGTTCTAGAGGCGGTTCAAGGGTCATAAAAGGATCGGACTTGAGAGTTAAAATTAAACTAAGTCTGAAAGAAGTTGCCTTAGGTGTCACCAAGAAAATTAAAGTCAACAAATTAGTAAATGCTGAAGGAGTAACGTTTACCGATTGCTCAACTTGCCGTGGACAAGGGAGGGTAACACGTGTAATGGAAACCATGCTGGGGGCTATGCAAACGCAGTCTACTTGTCCGACTTGTAATGGAACAGGAAAGTTTATTGATAAAAAACCAGGAGGTGCCGATTCTCAGGGCCTCAAAAGGCAAGAGGAAGTAGTGGAAATAAAAATTCCACCAGGTGTAGAAGAAGGGATGCAACTAAAAGTAAGTGGTAAAGGTAATGCAGGTCCTTTTAATGGGGTGCCTGGCGACTTACTTGTTGTGATAGAAGAAGAACCAAATACAGACCTCAAAAGAGATTCTGAAAATTTACACCACGAAGCATATGTGAGTTTTATAGATGCTGCACTTGGTGCTGACTTGTATGTGCCGTTAGTTGAAGGAAAAGCCAAGATAAAAATTGAGCCAGGAACACAAAGTGGAAAAATGCTGCGTTTAAAGGGGAAGGGTTTGCCTAGTATTAATAGCTATGGTAAGGGAGATTTATTTGTACACATAAATATTTGGACACCTCAAAAATTAAGCAAGGATGAGAAACGTATTTTGGATGATTTAAATAAAAGTGACAATTTCAAACCAAATCCTAGTTCAAAAGAAAAAGGATTCTTTGATAAAATGAAAGATATTTTCAACAATTAATATAAATTGACCACATAAAAAAAAGCCATTCGCAATTGACGAATGGCTTTTTCTTTTTCATAGGTATATAATATAGGGTTGAAAATACAAATTAGAAGAAGTAATTACCTACTTCTTTTGCGTTGATGATTAAAACTGGAATTTTTTGACTATTCATAATTAAGTCCTGAAAAATTCTATCAAATTGAGGCAAAATGCTATCGGTATGATATGCAATACCAACTAAGTCACCATTATTTTCAGAAGTATAATGCATGATTTCTTTTGCTGCTAAGCGAGGTATTGACTCGGTTTTATAATTAACTCCAACGGTATCGAATTGTTCTGCTATGACTTTAAAGTGCACAGCAACTTTAATTTTTAGTGCCGTATCAGTATGGTTTTCAGCAATAACATCAACAGAAGCATTGGCTTGTTTGGCAATTGCAGAAACTACTTGTTCAACTTGTAAACTTTCTTTCGATATATCAATTGGAACCACTATTTTTTCAAGCGGTGTTGGTTTATAATCTTCTTGAACAATGATAAAAGGAATGTGTGTTGAAGTAATTATTTTTATAGCGAAACTACCAAATACTTTTTGCATTCCTCTGGCGCCATGAGTTCCCATGACTATAATTGAAGAATGTAACTCTTTCCCCGCAGCAGAAATATCTGAAAAAATATCACCAATTCTAATCATGGTATTTACTTTCACATTCGTTCCATTTGTTAAAGTGGCAACATGTGCTTCTAATTTTTTACCAGAAGCAGTAACGCCTTTATTGTCTTTAACAATGTGCATGACATTGATCTCACTTTGCAATTTTTCAGCTAAAGCCACAGCATATTTGAAAGCTACATCTGCAGCCTTCGTAAAATCGTGGGGAACTAAGATATTTCTAGTGGTCATAAGGTTTCTTTTTTACACCATAAATATAGTATTTTATACCAACGATAGCTAAAATAATAAAAAAAACTCAGCACTGAAATTCTAATTTTATCCACTCAAACATGTTGAATACTAAACAAATTTAAGGTAAACTGTTTATTTTTCATAAGATTAACTCATCATGCCGCCTTTGTCCAAACTCCTATATTGAATGGCTTCAGCAATATGTTCTGCATCAATATTTTCTGATTTTGCCAAATCGGCTATGGTTCTTGCAACTTTTAGAATTCGAGCATAGCTTCTTGCAGACAGTCCCATTTTATCCATTGCAAGTTTTAGTAACCGATTCCCATTGTCATCAATGCTGCAATGCTTTTCTATTAGTTTGGCATTCAATTGAGCGTTGTAGTGAACACCTTCATATG
>JAWWDX010000142.1:0-7517 GCA_033719695.1 Putridiphycobacter sp. | reverse complement strand
ATTTTTAACCGGTTCCTAATGATTCCCTTATCGCACATTAAACTTGTCACTTTATCTTCATCAAATTGAGCGACCTCCGTCACGTCAAAATGATGAAAAGCTTTTCTGTAATTATCTCGTTTTGACAACACTGTATGCCACGACAGACCAGCCTGTGCCCCTTCAAGGGTTAACATTTCAAAAAGTAAACGGTCATCATAAACAGGTACTCCCCACTCAAGATCGTGATAAGTTTGTTCGATCATGGTTTTAGTTGACCATTCGCACCGAATGCGTGCGTCGTCAGTATTATTTGACATACTTCTGCAATTCTGTTAAGAATGCCGCCGCGGACTTATACCCCATTATCTTTCCTTTTTTTACTTCTTTTTTATCTAAAACGACAAAAGACGGAAAACTCATTTGGCTGTCAAGTAAACTAACAGCTAGTGTATTATAGCCAGCTCTTGCATTATATTGTTTATACTCGTACAACTGTCCGTTGTAGGCAATGGCTCCTTTCATTTCTGCATCCATTTTCACTGCATAGCAGTGTTCTGTCATAAACGCAACTACATCTTTATCTAGAAATGTTGAAGCATCCATTTTTTTGCACCACCCACACCATTCTGTGTATATGTCAATAAATATGTATTTTGGCTCTTTTTGATTGCGAGCTATTGCTGTTTCAAAATCTAACCATTCAATACTCATAGGTTTAGTATCAGTCGGACTTGCTTTGCCGTCAGTGTCAAGTCTTGGACTGTTGGGAGTTGTTTGAATAACAGCCGGAGCTTCAGTCGCAACGGTTTTTTCATTGGTAGTTGCTTTACTATTACTGCAAGAAAAAGCCAAAAATAATATTGTAATTAATAACAAGCTATTTTTCATTTTTATAAATTGTTTAGTGTATATGTTAAAATTTTATTGAATAAATGCAACCTAGTTTTACCACCATAAATAGAATGGTTTTTATTTGTGTATACCGCCATATCAAAAAGAATATTGTGCGCCACTAGTGCTTCTGTCATTTCCATAGTA
The DNA here is from genome assembly GCA_033719695.1 of Putridiphycobacter sp. Lineage (GTDB taxonomy): Bacteria > Bacteroidota > Bacteroidia > Flavobacteriales_D > Crocinitomicaceae > Putridiphycobacter. Next base: position 6,497 of record JAWWDX010000142.1, on the reverse strand, counting down.
TTTTGAAGGTGTACATTATCGTCTCCAGAACCATGCACAATCAAGAAATTTCCCTTCATCTTCTGAACATGATTAATCGGTGAATTGTCATCATAACCAATTGGGTTCTCTTGCGGTGTTCTCATAAATCTTTCAGTATATATATTGTCGTACCATCTCCAGTTTGTAACTGGCGCTACAGCAATTCCCATTTTGAAAATTTCAGCTCCTTTTGTCATACATAATGCCGTCATATAACCGCCGTAACTCCATCCTTGCACGCCTATCCTCTCACTGTCAACAAAATCCCATTTTCCAACCTCTTTAGCCACTGCAATCATGTCTTCTGTCTCTAACTTACCTAGTTGCAAGTAAGTTGATTTTTTAAATTTCGCACCTCTGTACATGGTTCCTCTCGTATCAACTGATATCACAATATAACCTTTACTAGCAAGTAATTGGTGAAACATGTAATTATTTCCCTGCCATTTATCACTCACTAAATTACTACCTGGACCATTATAAATATTGAAATATACTGGGTACCTTTTCGCAGGATCAAAGTTGTGTGGTTTAATAATCGAAGCATTTAAATCTTCCTTCTCTCCTCTAATAGTTATAAATTCTTTTGAAGACAGATTCAGGCTTCTAAGGGTTTTATTTAGAGGCTTATTGTCCTCCAATACTTTAATTCTCTTACCATTACTTTTATGTAACGTTATTAAATATGGTGTATTTGCATTTGAATAATAATTAATATAATACTTCATGCCAGTACTAAAGTCTGCATTGTTTGACCCTACATTGTCTGATAGTTTTACTTGGTTTTTTCCCTTTAAACTAATCGCATACAATGTTTCATAAATAGCGCCTTCCTCAGCTGATGTGTAATAAACAGTGCCAGTTTCTTCGTCGACACCTTTTAATTCAATAACATCCCATTTTCCACTAGTAATTTGTTTTTCTTTTCCATTTAAACCAATTTTATAAATATGATTAAAGCCATCTTTTTCAGACGTTCTTAATAGCGCCTCTTCTTTTGATAGAAAAATTAAGTTGTCATCTATTTCAACATAAGTATCAGATACATCCGTATGGAAAACTTTTATATCTACTGCTTCAGCGTTGTAGCTGTTCACAAGCATGTACGACAAGTTATTTTGATGTCGATTAAGACCTAGAATGCATAATTCATCTGAATTTGTCCACGTCATGCGAGGGAAGTATTCATAAATTACACTATTGTTTATAACGTTAAATGATTTCTTGCTGGTTAATTCATAGATATTGACAGATAATTTAGAGTTTTGTTCTCCTGCTTTGGGGTATTTAAATGTATAATTAAATGGATAAGCCCGGTGCAAATACAATGGCATAATGTACTCTGGAACGTCGGTTTCATCAAATTGATAATAAGCAATTTTCTTTGAATCGTTTGACCAATAAAATCCTTTCGTTATGGCAAATTCTTCCTCATAAACCCAGTCGGTACCACCATTTATAATTCTATTTTTCTGGCCATCACTTGTTACTTGTGTGGTTTCTTTAGTTTCAATGTCATAATAAAACAAATTATTATCCTGAACATATGCCACCAATCTTCCATCTGGTGAAAAATCTGCCAATTCTTGTGGTGCATTTCTGGCCAATTCTGAAATGGCCATTGAATTCAGGTCTACAATAAAATACCTGGCCGTATAACTCCGGCGGTAGATGCTCTTTTTTTCAGTAGCAATTAATACTTTTGTTTCGTCTGCATTGAAAGTATAATCATTAGCTGTTAATTTATTACTATTAAAAAGCAATGTGTTTAAATCCAGTATTACCCTAGTTGGGACGCCAAAATCTTGGTATGCATACTCAACAATTTTATTGTTTTCCAAGAGTGAAAAATGCTCGCCGTCTTTCATTGAGTTGACGGAATAAACATATTTTGGTCTATAATCTGACGTTGACCAAATAGATTCATTTGACAATTCTTTTTGAGCTGAACAGCTTGAAATAGAAACAAAAAAGACAATGAATGTCAAGTAGAAATACTGCTTTATCATTTTAAATTATTTGCAAGCGAAGATACAAAACTATATTAAACTTACATAAATGAAGAGACGACTATGTTGCATCAAATATTAACAGTCAGTAATAAGTAGATACATAAAAAAATATTAACTTTCGAGCTTTATATGGATTTAAAATAAAGATGGAAGAACTCGCAAACAAAGATTGGAACGAAATCAGAACGAATGACAGTTGGGCAATATTTAAAATTATGTCAGAATTTGTTGAAGGATATGAAAAAATGGCAAGAATAGGACCATGTGTGTCTGTTTTCGGATCAGCCAGAACTTCTCCTGACAACCCATACTATAAAGATGCGGTGAAAACGTCTGAATTGTTAGTAAAATCGGGTTATGGTGTGATAACAGGTGGTGGACCAGGCATTATGGAAGCAGGTAACCAAGGTGCTTTTAATGCAGGCGGAAAATCTGTTGGCTTAAACATTGTATTACCTTTTGAACAAAGTGGAAATGAATATGTGAATCACCCAGTTGATTTTGACTATTTTTTTGTGCGAAAGGTTATGTTTGTTAAATATACACAAGGATTTATTACGTTTCCTGGAGGTTTCGGCACTATGGATGAATTATTTGAAGCATTAACCCTCATTCAAACCAAAAAAATTGATAAGAAACCAATTGTACTATTTGGCTCAAAATATTGGACTGGACTGGTTGATTGGATAAAAACATGTATGTTGACAGATGAATCAAACATCAATGCCGAAGATTTGAACTTATTTAAGATTACTGACAGTCCAGAAGAAGCTGTTGATTACATTAATGATTTCTACAAATCTCATTTATTGCGACCAAATTTTTAGCCATGAGACGGTTGGCTATCTTTGTGTTACTTTTATGTGTTTCATGCAAGTATACCTATAGTCAAACCTGGTCTTACGGTCCAGAACTAGGTTTAAATCTTATTCAGGTTAACAATAACTTCCTTGGAAAAACATACGCACCAAGTTGGCATACAGGTGGTTTTATTAAAGTCAATTTAACTAAATATCTCTCAGTTCGTTCAGGTATTTATTTCAGTCAGAAAAAACAAACTTATGCTAATAGCGACACCACTCAGTCCCCCTTGCTCACACTTATTGGTGTGGGCGACGTTGCATTATTTGACTTAAACACCTATACAAACACCACTGTTAGGGTCACTCAAAATTACTTCGAATTACCCATACTCGCAGAAGTGAAATACAAAGAAATTGCTCTATTTGCTGGCATATACAGCGCTATAATGTTTAGTGCTAAAAACAAAGAAATTAGTGTTCAACAGACACCATTCTTAGCTGTATTAAACAAGGACTCTCTAGGTGACATAAGTAATTTTTTACCTCCAGCAACAGTTTATACAGAATCCATATCAGAAAGCAAAACAAATTTAAATTCATTTGATTTTGGATTTAAACTAGGTGCAGCCTATCAATTCAATCGCTTTACTGTTAATATTGCGTATTCTCTTGGTGTAATTGACTTCAAAAAAAGTGCTTTAGATCTCGGCAACCTAAAACATCAATATTTTCAATTTTCATTAGCTTACAATATTGGAGACTTAGCCGATAACAAAAGTTTTTGGCGGTCTCGAAAATTGAAATGAGAAAATTAAAAATTTTTAGACATCCAAGCTAAAACGTTATGCTCTATTCTATTTTGAATATTTGAGGTATCTGCTTTCACAAATGTTTCTCCAGTAATTGTTTCATAGAGTTCAATATACCTTTCCGATACAGTTTTCACAAATTCATCAGGCATATTTGGCATTTTTTGGCCTTCTAGGCCTTGGAATCCATTTTCAATCAACCACTGTCTAACAAATTCTTTTGACAATTGTTTTTGCGCTTCCCCTTTTGCTTGTCGCTCAGCATAACCCTCAGCATAAAAGTAACGAGATGAGTCTGGTGTATGGATTTCGTCAATCAAATATATTTTGCCATCTTTTTTTCCGAACTCATATTTGGTGTCCACTAATATCAAACCTTTTTCGGCGGCTAACTGAGTACCACGTTCAAACAAGGCATACGTATATTTTTCCAAAAGGTCATAATCTGCTTTCGACACTATACCTTGTGCTATAATATCCGCTCTTGAAATATCCTCATCATGCCCCTCTTCTGCTTTAGTGGCAGGCGTAATAATTGGGTGAGGAAATTTATCATTTTCTTTCATGCCTTCTGGCATTTCTACACCACACAAAAGCCTTTTACCAGCCTTGTATTCTCTTGCGGCATGACCTGACATATAACCTCTGATAACCATTTCAACTTTAAATGGCTCACACAAATGTCCAATGGCCACACTTGGGTCTGGCGTTGCTAACAACCAATTTGGCACAATATCTTCGGTAGCTTTTAAAAACTTAGCTGCCAGCTGATTTAATACCTGACCTTTAAATGGAATACCTTTTGGTAAGATATAATCAAAAGCAGAGATTCGATCGGAGGCTACAATGACTATATAATCATTGTCGAGCGCATAGACGTCTCTTACCTTGCCGTTATAAACAGATTTCTGGTGTGGAAAATTAAAAGTTGAATTAGTAATTGCGCTCATAGTTCTTTAAAAAAAACAAAAGTAAAAGATTGCATAGTACTTGGCAGGGAGAATTAAAATTAATTATTAACAGTCATAACACTTTTTTCACCAGGTTTGTTTCATGGGTTATTCTTCATGTTTTTCGAAAGCTTGAATTACTTCTTTGACCAAATGGTGCCTAATGACATCATTTTGATTTAACCGAACAATGCCTATCCCTTCTATATCCTTTAAATAGTCAATAGCAGTAATCAATCCAGACTTTTGATGTCGGGGTAGATCAATTTGAGAAACATCTCCAGTAATGATGAACTTCGCATTTTTCCCCATACGAGTTAAAAACATCTTCATTTGATTATGTGTTGTATTCTGCGCTTCATCTAATATCACAAATGCATTATCTAAGGTCCTTCCGCGCATAAAAGCTAAAGGTGCTATTTCAACTACTCTATTTTCTATAAAGTCAGCCAGTTTTTCAGCAGGAATCATATCCCTCAGCCCATCATACAAAGGCTGCAAATAAGGATCTAGTTTTTCCTTCAAGTCACCAGGCAAAAAACCGAGATTTTCGCCTGCCTCAACTGCGGGACGTGTTAAGACAATACGTCTTACTTCTTTATTTTTTAGAGCTCTCACAGCTAATGCCACAGCAGTATAGGTTTTCCCAGTTCCGGCCGGTCCCACGGCAAATACCATATCATTTTCCTCTGACATTTTCACCAGTTTGCGTTGATTGCTTGTTCTAGCTTTTATGGTTCTACCAGCATTACCATGCAACAAAACCTCACCTTGTTTGTCAAAAGGAATAACTTTTTCTTCCTGTAACATTAAATTATCAATATTACTATCCGTTAATTGGTTATACCGTAATATATGTTTTATAAAAAGCGCTATTTTCGACTCGAAATAATCCACCAATTCAGGCTCTCCAAGTACTTTAATTATATTCCCTCTAGCAATTAGTTTTAATTTTGGAAAGTACTTGCGTATAATTTCTAATTTTGAATGATTTACGCCGTACAATAAGACAGGATCAATACCTGCAATTTCAATACTTTTTTCGTGCAAAATGTAAATTATTTAAAGGTTAGTTGTATTAAAGTTAAAATTAAAATTAATTTTGATACAAATACTTTTTAAACACTTATTTTAATGCAAATTGTCACGCTCACTACCGATTTAGGACATCATGATCATTACGTGGCTTCTCTGAAAGGACAATTGCTTTCAAAAGTACCTGACATTAAAATAGTTGACATATCACATTTAGTCAAACCATTTAATATAGCTGAGGCTTCCTACTATATTAATAATGTTATAAAAGATTTTCCGCAAGGTACCATACATTTTATTGCAGTGGATTCCATTCCCGTTATAAATATTGACACACCTAAACTCAATATGTACCCAATTGTCATGAAATTACATGGACAGTTTTTTGTAGGTTTGGACAATGGTTTCTTTTCCCTTCTTCCTAACTTCCATGAGGCCGAAGAAATAATAGTTATTGACAACTTCTCGTCTAAAACTGCCTTAAGATTTCCAAATAAAAATATATACGTGCCGTGCATTGTTGCGCTTGTAAACGGTAAATCTTTATCTGAGATAGGTGAACCTATTAAAACAGTAAGAAGAGCTTTTTTAACACAAGCCACTACCGAGCACAACCTTATAAAAGGATCGGTTATTCATATCGACTACTATGGAAATGTAATTGTCAATATTACTGAAACACTGTTTAAGCAGATAGGAAAGGGAGAAGCTTTTACCATTTATTTTCGTCAGTCTAAATATTTTATTGAGCGGATTTCAGATAATTACAACGAAGTACCTATTGGAGAAAAATTAGCACTATTCAATGAAAATGGATTTTTAGAAATAGCGATTAATAAAGGTATTGTTGGAAACGGTGGGGGCGCT
>JAWWDX010000141.1:0-7530 GCA_033719695.1 Putridiphycobacter sp. | reverse complement strand
TCTGTTTCTTTCGACTTTGGCAATACAGCCGCCCCAACTCAATTCTTTGCCACAAACCCCTATGTTTTTTATGAAAAAGTGCAGGATGGAGATATCAACTTGTATCAAAGCATGATAAACATTCCAAAGGTATCTGAACACCCTATTGTTTCGCCTATTGGTTTCAATGCGTTTTTAAATTACAATTTTGAACTTGGTGAAATCTTCTACGAAGGAACACAAAAAATCTATGCCATTAAAGTCATTCCCAAATTCAAGCAAGCTGCACTATTTGAAGGTACACTGTTTATTATGGATAAATTATGGATCATAAAATCATTTGAATTAAAAATAAACAAGGCTGCTATGCCATTTTTTGAAGACTTTACCGTACTACAAGATTACGATCACGTTGATTCCATTTGGGTACCAGTCCGTCGAGAATATGTGTATACAATTAAAGAGGGAAAGTATGTGATTTCTGGCAATACAAGGGTGAATCATTCGAAATATGCTTTCAATCAAGCATTTGATAAAAAAGTATTTAATAATCAAATCCTCAGCTATTCCGAAGACGCTTTCGACAAAGATTCAATTTTTTGGGCAGCCACACGTCCTATTCAACTTAAAGAAACCGAACTAAATTACATTCACGAACAAGATAGCATAGATGCCTATTTAAAAAGCGAAGCCTATTTAGATAGTATCGACAGGGCCTATAACAAAGTAACTTTTTGGGATGTGACTTTAAATGGTGTAGGATTCAGAAATAGGTATAAAGGCGAATCAATCTACATTAAATCGCTACTGAGTTCGGCAAAAATATTTGGCGTAGGAGGATTCAGGTATGGTTCAGGCGGGAGTTACACAAAAAAATTTGATAATGCCCATAAAATCAAATTAAAAGGAGACTTTGATTATGGCTTTAACAATAAAGACCTTAAAGGCTCAGGAGGCATTGAATACACATTTTTACCCAAACGATTTGGGGAGATAGAAATCAATGCGGGAGATGTTTACGATTTGATTACAGACTATAACTCCATTCTAGGAACGTTTAGTAGAGGAAATTATGTTCAGAAAAGATATTTTGACATCAGCCATAGAATTGAAATTGTAAACGGCTTATATGGTCGTGCTACCCTGAGTTATTCTGATCGGTCGAATATTACCGGACTAGAGCTCTCTAACTGGTCCGACCAATTGTTTGGTGAACTAAATACGCCAGTAAATTTTGAACGTTATAAAATTGCCATGTTGGAAGTGCAATTTTTATATCGTTTCAAACAGAAATACATTATTAAGAAAAATGAGAAGCAAATTGTTGGCACCAAGTATCCCGAAATAGCTTTAACTTACAAAAAAGGTATCCCAAATTTATTAGATAGCGAAGTGAACTTCGATTTTATTGAGCTGAAAGTAAGTGACGAGATTAATTTAGGAAATTACGGCGATTCAAAGTGGAGTGCTTTGGCAGGATCTTTTGTTAACGACGCAAGTTTACGTTTTATTGAACATAAATTCTTTAGAGGTTCTGATCGTTTCTTCTTTTCAAATCCACTCATGTCTCACCAGCTATTGGACTCAACTTTTAATACGCGAAACCCTTATTTCCAAGGATTTTTCTTACACCACTTTAATGGGTTTATTATGAATAAAATTCCGCTTATTAATAAATTAAAATTAGAAATTTCAACTGGTGCCAGTGCCTTAATTATTCAAGACATCAGTTATTCGCATGCTGAACTATTTGCGGGGCTAGAGAAAAAATTTAGAATAAAGCAACAATATTTTAGGGTAGGTGCCTATATGGCAACAAGGGCCAACTCAACAGATGCCCTAACCTATCAATTCAAAATTGGGATAGACTTCTTTAATTCTTTCACCAATAGTTGGACGTATTAAGAACATAGTACAAGATTATTTTTTCTTATATTTATAGAAACTCACACATTATGCGTACACTGCTGATTAGCATGCTATTTACTTTTACGCTTGCCTGCAAAAAAGACTGTCTTGAAAAAGGGGATTGTCAGCCCAGCGCCTACGCCAGCTCATATGTAGAAGAACAAAATACTCCTGCTGCAACTGGAATCACTTATTATGTTGATGCAGAAAATGGGAAGAAAAAAAATGGTGGAAAATCTGAAGAAACAGCCTTTAAAGAAATAGCGCAGTTAGAAGGGATTTCCTTTCAACCAGGAGACCAAATTCTGTTTAAAAGAGACCAGTACCATTTTGGAGACCTAAAAATTGAAAGCTCAGGAACAGAAAGTGCCCCAATTTACATTGCCGACTACGGATCTGGCGATCTTCCGATTATAAAATCAACAAGAGGGAATGACGGTATAGCCCTATTTTTATTGGAAGCCAACTATGTAGTGATTCAAAATTTAAATATTCAAGGTGGTGGTCATGCCATATTAATGGACGGCTCCAATAACGTGACTATAGCAGGATGCAGGGTTGGCGAAAATTCTGAAGCCGGTATCAGAGCTACAGGCAAAAATTCCGAAACCTCAGGGTCGGATAAAGGCATCATTAAAAATTGCTTAATATACAGTGGCTTGTCGGGTTCAACTGGCGACTTACAAGGCACAGATGGTATTCAATTAATGGACGGCGCTTCTAATTGGCATATTCACCATAATGAATTCAAATCATGGGCACATTCAGCTTTATCAATTAAACCCATTTATTCTAGTTTAGAATCTAATAATAATATCGTTGAACACAATCTTTTTGAATGTGGTGATATCGACTATATGCGGGCCCTAGACATTACCGGCCCAGAAAATAGGGCTTCAAACAATGTTGTACGATATAATATCATCCGAAATCAAACAGTAACAAGTCATGTGCATGGTAATGATAATACCATTGCATACAACCTCTTTCTTAGCTTAAAAACAAGTGCTGCTTCCAGTCAACCTTGGGCTATCGATTTTCATGTATTTATAGGAAATTCAGGTGGTGTTGACAGAAACAAATATGTGTGCAAAAACAACCGATTATTCAATAACCTATTCTATAACTATGATGCTGGCGTTGGCGTACGTTTATTAAACTCTAAAGATGGTACCACCAACAAAGTAACTGATAACGAAATCATCAACAATATTTTTTACAATAATGGTACATGTTTGGAAATTGATGCCGAACCAACCAATACCACTGTTTCTAATAACTTATTTTTCAATTCAAGTGGCTCGGTTAATTTCAAAGTCAATAGTACATCATACTCAATAAGCGATTTCACAGCGCTATCTGGCATAAATGGATTTATCATTGAAAATAATATAGAAGGCAATCCGCTATTTCAAAATATAAGTTCAGAAAATTTTAGATTAGAGGTTGGATCACCAGCTATTGATGCTGGACAAAACGTTGGTGAAATAAAAGATTTTGCTGGCAACCCAATTACTGGAAATCCAGATATTGGGGCTTTTGAATTATAAAGGATGAAACAGAAAATTCTTATTTTTATAATTGCTATTATTGGCACCATAGGTATTTTATCTGTCACAAAGAGGGTCTTCAAGTCAACCAATCCTACTGGCATTACTTGCAACATAAATGGCTGCGAAGGTACTTACAGTGGACCGGAGTTTACCAATGGTTCAGATGTGGCGCATCAATTTTCAAACCAAATGGCCGACCGAGTTGGGAAGCAACTGAAAAAACTCTATAGTCAAGGCATATACGTAAAGGTAGCTTTGAAACAAATAATAATGAACACCAAAGGCATGGATCATACAGGAGATGTAGTTTATCATTTGAGTATTCCATTCATCACTGTGTCTGACTCTTGTCAAGCTGCTACCGCTTTCGACCACCGTGGCGGTTGGGGACATGAAATTACAAAAGCCCAAGCACTAAATCCGTTTAAAAATAAAAAGGGTCTATCGTTTATTGAACTAAAAACACCTGAAGGTTTACAAGAATTCTGGATGCAATGGCGACATGAACACTGGCAGCAGTTTTGTGAATAATAACATAAAATGAAAGATGCTAAGCATAGATATTCTTTTTTAATCAGTGCATTAATTCCAGTATTGCTAGCTATTAGTTGCCATAAGAATTATGAAGTTAAATATGCTGGGGTAGCGGAGGTTTACGCAGAAGTTTTTGAAGTTCCAGATAGCTTGCCTATTATCAATATTGATTTTTCTAAAAGTAGACATGTTGCTTTAGCGCAAATTGATTCTGTAATAAATTTGGACACTTGCAATCTGTTTTTACCTTTCGCTCATACTCTTTCTAATGGCAAATTAATAAAGTTCAATATTTTGTTATTTTGTCCATCATTAATACCCTATTGTGGACCAAGATATGAATTTAGAATAAATATAAATTCACAAGGCCAAATATTGGCAGATGGAGAATACTTTGAAAACATCACGTCTTTAAATAAGATAATTGAAAGTTCATTTATAACTGAATTGGAATTATACAACAAAATGTCTCTTAAGTGGACAGAAAACATTCCAACAGACAGTATAGAAAAGGCTTTAATGAATATAAAAATAGGATTTATAAAAGTTTATAAAAATAAGGCGAATAAAAGATATAAAGGAAAAGGGTTTTACGAAATTAAACCTATACAAAGAGATTCCATCCTTAAAGAAATACCTTTCAATATCTACATTGATATTGGAAGAACTCCAGAACCTCCACCTCTACAGATTAAAGAAATAATCAATTAATAGAAACCCTACTTCCTTTTAAACTTCCGAATAATTACCCGCGTGCCTTTATCATATCGCAAGTAACTCCAAACCCAATTAATAAACACTACTAATCGGCTTCTAAAATCGACTAAAAGCATCAGGTGAACAAACATCCAGGTCAGCCAGCCAAATAGGCCGCCGAAGGTCAAAAATGGCAAATCAACCACCGCTTTATTACGCCCAATCGTTGCCATAGAGCCTTTGTCTTTATACTTGAATGGCTTCATGTCTTTTTTAGCCGCTAGTCTGTTGAAGTTTTTGGCCAATTGTGCACCTTGTTGTTCGGCTACACCTGCTAGCATGGGATTCCCTTCAGGATAATCTTCAGATTGAATATAAGCAATGTCGCCAACAGCGTATTCAACGTCGTGATTTTTTATACGATTAAATCCATCAACTAAAATTCGTTTCCCCTTCGTTTTTTCAATCGATATGGCCTCTGGTGATGTTCCTTCTATACCAGCAGCCCAAATAAGGGTTTTGGTTAAGAAGCGATTTTTATTAGTAGTCACAACTTCACCATCAAAATCTTTGACAAATGTTTCAAGCCAAACTTGAATCCCTTTTTTCTTTAAGTATTTTTCTGACTTTTTGGAAGCTTTTACGCTCATGCTGGCTAAAACCTTGTCACTAGCTTCTACAATATGAATTTGCATTCGTCTGATGTCTAAATCGGGATAATCGGCCGGTAGAATATGTGCTTTCAATTCTGCCAAGGCGCCAGCTAATTCTATACCAGTTGGCCCTGCTCCAACCACTACAAAATTCATTAGTTTTTCGCGTGCGGCTAAATCGTTTGTATTAAGCGCTTCTTCAAAGTTTTGGATAATGATACTTCTCAAGTCTAATGCTTCCACTACACTCTTCATAGGCATGGCGTACTTTTCAATATTTTCCATTCCAAAATAATTTGAAGTCGCCCCTGTGGCAATCACCAAATAATCGTAGCTAACTTCTCCAATTGACGTCTCCACATGCTTTTGATCTGTATCAATTTTGTGTGTATCAGCAATTCTAAAGTAAAAGTTTTGTTTACCTTTAAATATTTTACGGATTGGATAAACAATGGAATCGGGTTCTAATCCGCTACTCGCCACTTGGTATAATAAAGGTTGAAAGGTGTGATAATTATTCTTATCAATTAAAACAATTTGATATTTCGAACTATCAATTTTATTAGAAAATTTTAGTCCGGCAAAACCGCAACCTATCACAACAATTCGGGGAAGATCGATATTTGGAATATTCATAGTCCAATACTTTTAAGACTCTTTCGCATCTATTTACATGCAAATTTGAGACTTTAAAGGTACAGATATATTAGCTGAAACTTTCATCAATTCTTAATTTTTTACAGCCAAAAAAAACCTTTCAGTCAAGCGACCGAAAGGTTTTTCATTATAATATCTTAAATGGAATTTAAGCTTCTGTTACGACAAAAGTAAAGCCTTCCATAATTTCGTTTGCTAACATTTTTTTGCAAGCCTCTTCTACTTTCGCTTCGGCAGCTGCTTTTGAATCGGCTTCAACAAATAAACGGATGTGCTTACCAATTCTTACATTGGTAATTTCTCCCATGCCTATGTTTTGCATTGACTGTGATACGGCTTTTCCTTGTGGATCTAATAATGCTTCTAATGGCATTACATCTATTTCGGCTTTAAACTTCATGTTTAGGTTTTATGGCGTTATTAATAAGCGACAAAATTATATATAATATTATAATTAATGGTATTGCCCACAAGAATAAAGTTGCCAACAGTACCACGCAAATTGTTAAAAAGATAAATCGAATCTCGTTTCCTTTGAATTTAAAATGCTTAAACTTTAATGAAAAAAGATGGATTTCACTGACCATGAAGATGGACATGATTGAAATAACAATGATTAATACAATTGGATGCCCCAACATGTGCACTATCACCCAACTCTGCCATGTTGCTTCCTGTAGGATATACGGAGACACAGGATAAGTATAGTCGAGAACTAAAATAGGGAAAACAGCAAAAAACAAGGTCATGGCTGGTGTCGGCAAACCAATAAAAGAATCTGTTTGTCTGGTGTCTAAATTAAATTTTGCTAATCTAAAAAGGGCAAATACAGGAATAATTAATGAGAAAAAGTGACCATAAGCAACTACAAATTCAATTAATGGATCATTAACCAAAACAAATTCAGGGTAATAAAACCGCCTAAACGCAGCTTGAAGTATTGCCATCATTATTATCCCTGGTGCCACCCCAAAAGTCACCATATCTGCCAAAGAATCTAATTGCTTCCCTAGCTCGCTTTGAACGTTTAGCAATCTAGCAACAAAGCCATCTAAAAAATCAAAAATAGCTGATAGAAAAATGCAATATGGTGCCAATTCAATTTTCCCTGTCAGCGTAAAAATAATTGCCATAATCCCGCCCACAAGGTTTCCTGCGGTTAGTAAATTTGGAATTAATCGTTTAATGGCTTGCATGGCACAAAATTGCGATTTATTTTTTGTATTTTGGTTGTAAAACCAGATTATTAAGCAGGGACATTAAGATGTATAGCAGCACGATAATTGGAATGGCCCAGAATCCCGTTGTGATGATAACTAGCAGACACAATGCCAAAAAGATGAATTGAATTTCGTTTCCTTTAAATTTGAAGGTCTTGAATTTCAGCGCAAACAATGGTAATTTACTCACCATTAAAATTGAAAACACCAAAACTAAAACCATGACTGTGTATGGATTGATGAAGACCGTGTTCAAAATGAAAGTTGACAATGCATTGGGTTCAAATACTGCTTTGTCGATTAACAAAGGAAAAGAAGCAAAAAAAATGG
>JAWWDX010000140.1:0-7572 GCA_033719695.1 Putridiphycobacter sp. | reverse complement strand
TACCACTTTCAAAGCCTATTACCTTAAGTATTGAAGATGAAAAATTGAAACAAGGTAATATCATTATTGTTGATGACGTCATTAACTCTGGTAGAACACTGATTCATGCTGTGGGTAGGGTATTAAACAACCCTGTAAAAAAGCTTAAAACAGCGGTGCTGGTGAACCGAACACACCGGCGGTTTCCTATTTCAGCTGATTTTGAAGGAATGGCTATATCCACAACTTTACAAGACAATATTATTGTGGAGTTTGGCGCAAAGGAATGTGCTTATTTGGTTTAAGAATTAGAGGAGACTACCAATTTGTGAGCAATGCTTAATGCGTATTTCGTGAACCTGATAAAATACAGATTGTAACGGAGAATATTTTTAATGTATTGCATACAGTCCGTTGCTAGCTTATTTCGAAATTCTTTCACAACCAAGCTCAATTCTGCTTCCGCCTAACTACTATTTACGGTACTTCTACGACACTACACCTCAAACTCCTCACCTGCTGCCACCATGCGTCTCAATAAAACAGAGGGACGGTATCGGTCGTCGCCGTATTCGGTATGTAACGCTTCTAAATTGTTTAAAACGTTTTTTAATCCAATTTCATTTGCCCACGCCAATAAGCCTTTCGGGTAATTCACGCCTTTGGTCATAGCTAAGTCTACATCTTTTGGTGAAGCAATATTTAAGAAAACAGCATCTACTGCCTCGTTTATTAACATGACCAAAATACGGTTCAAAATAGTTTCACCCAAGGCTTTGTCTTCATTTGGCTTTGGCTGCTCAACACCTTCGGTATAATTATAATAACCTCTCCCCGACTTTCGGCCAAACCAACCTGCTTCGGCATGTCTTTTTTGTGTAAATGATGGGCGGTAACGTGGGTCGTAGTAAAAAGCTTCAAAAACCGTTTCAGTGACAGTATAATTAATATCGTTGCCAATATAGTCCATCAGCGTAAAAGGCCCCATTCTAAAACCGCCTAAAGCTGTCATTGCCCAGTCGATAGTGGCAAAGTCTGCCACCCCTTCTTCGTATATTTTGAGTGCTTCTCCATAAAATGGGCGCGCTACCCTATTCACAATAAAACCTGGTGTATCTTTGGTTAAGACCGTCACCTTTTTCCAAGCATCTATTAAAGCCCTTGCGTCTCTTAAGACAGAGTCACTTGTTTGCACGGCTGGAATAATTTCTACCAAAGGCATTAAAGGCGCAGGATTAAAAAAGTGTATCCCAATTACACGACCAGCTAGTTCGCATGATGAAGCGATAGATGCTATGGACAATGAAGATGTATTTGAAGCCAATATACAATCGTTAGCGGTAATACTTTCTAAATTAGAAAACACTTCTTTCTTAATTTTTAAGTTTTCGATAATTGCTTCAATGACAATGCCACAATTAGAGAAATTATTTAAATCGGTTGTATAAGTGATGCGACGTTGTAAATCGTTAGCTTCAAATTCCGTTAATTTTCCTTTTTCCACCAGTCGTAACATGATTTTAGCCAATTTTGCTTTGGCACTGTCTAATTGCGTTTGATTGGTATCGCACAATATCACTTTATGTCCTGCTTGTGCTGCCACTTGTGCAATGCCTGCTCCCATTGAGCCTGCTCCTAATACGCCTACTTCTATCATTTTAATTATTTTTTATTTCTGGTTTATAAACTAAGCCAATATTTCCGCCTATTCCTTTTGAAATATTTCTGCCCGCCAACATATAAGAGGCGCCCGCATACCAACCTAGTTTTTGATTAATGGGTTTATAAAATGTTCCGCCAATTTTATGGTAACTCACCCCTAGTTCTCTGAATGAAGGCGGTGAAGGAAAGCCCTGATAATCAAATCCACCAATACCATGCTGTCCGTCGTACCATAAATCGGCGTACCATTTAGCTTTCGCGAGTCCAATTTTAGCCGCAAAGGGAATAGCATCCGGAACAGGATCAAATTTATAGTTGTAGCCGCCTTGAATAGTTATAAAAACGCCAAAAGGTAAATCCGTAATATGAATGACAGGTCTGATGTCAATAGTTTTGGCCTGCTGTCCTATTGCACTGCCACCACCTGTTTGATAATTAGTTAAATTGGATGAGAAACCACCAGCTAATAAAAGATGAAGTTTTGCTCCTTCTTTCATTCTTAAACCATCTTGCTCAACTCCAGTTCGAATATGGTATAGAGGTGCCGAAAACAATTTATATTTTAAAAATACAGCAGGGTCTTGGATTCCCGCTTCAACGCCATTTACATTAACATAAGGAATAGATAAATTGACGTCTAATTTATTGGTTATCCCATAAGCAAAAAAGGCATTGACGCTTAGAATGTTCCTTTGTAAAGCAATTAGCTTTGTACCTGCGTAATAATTAGGATTCGCTTCAAAATTACTACCCAAGGCAATATCCAAATTACCTTTTCCTTTCAAAAAGCCATCTACTCGTCCCTGGCCAAAAGACAGTGCGGTGAATAATAAACAGACAACAATGGCTTTAAACCTCATTTATTGACCTTTAAATTCGGGTTTTCTCTTTTCCAAAAAGGCTGCAACACCTTCGTTATAATCGTACGTTTTACCAGCTATGGTTTGAAGTTCACCTTCTAGGGTCAATTGCTGGTTTAAATCGTTACTATATGTTTGATTTAATGCCCGTTTGGTTAAACCAAGTCCTTTAGTTGGCATACTGGCTAATTTGGTCGCTATATTGGTAGCTTCTGCTTCGAATGCTTCTGCTGAAAATACTTGGTAGATCATTCCTAAACCCTCGGCTTCCGTGGCGCTCACTTTATCGCCTAACATCATTAAAGCTGTTGCTTTTTGCAACCCAATTAATCTAGGTAAAAAATAAGTACCAGCTGAATCTGGAATCAATCCAATTTTACTAAAAGCTTGAATAAAACTAGCACCTTCGCTAGCCACACAAATATCGCAAGCTAGAGCAATATTAGCTCCCGCTCCAGCAGCAACACCATTCACCGCTGCAATTACAGGCTTTTCAATAGCCCTAATTCTTGCAATAATTGGATTATAATGGTCTTCGACTATCGACGTCAATTCCGGGCCGTTTGGGTCGGTTACTTCTTGTAAATCTTGCCCTGCACAAAATGCTTTGCCCTTTCCCGTTATGTATATAGCACGTACACTATCATCATCAGCACATTGGTCTAAAGTTTTTTGAAATAGTAAAGCCATTTCCTTATTAAAACTATTAAACACTTCTGGACGATTTAGGGTAATAAATCCTACTTGGTTCCTAATTGAAAAGTCGATTGTAGCCATATTCTATTTTTTTTTTGCTAAAATACAAGTTTTGATATAAAGCGGCTACCATTTTTAAAGAAGAATTTTGAATTTATTAGTCGGTAAAAATCTTCACAAAAATTAAATATTATTATTGGCAAAACAAGGATTATATTATACCTTGTGAAAAAAAAAGACAGATGGAAATTTGGTTAGAATTTGGTACATGGATGGCATTATTAACCTTAACACTATTAGAAATAGTGCTTGGTATCGACAACATTATTTTTATAGCCATTATTTGCAACCGTTTACCGGAGGAGAAACAGCAAAGAGCCAGGACTATAGGGCTGAGTTTAGCACTTATTTTAAGGGTTTTACTACTGATGGGAATGGCTTATATTATACAATTAAAAAACCCATTATTTACTGTTTTTGAGCATGATGTCAGTATACGCGACATTTTGTTATTTGCAGGTGGTCTGTTTTTATTGGCAAAAAGTGTATCTGAAATTCATGGGAAAATGGATCCCGACGAAGAAGAAAAGAAGGAGAAAAAAACCTACACTATGCGAACCATCATATTTCAAATTGTAATATTTGATTTAATTTTTTCCCTAGATTCAGTTCTAACCGCCGTTGGAATGGCTAAAGAATTAATGGTGATGATTTTGGCCGTTGTTATTGCTATGTTGGTTATGCTTGCATTTTCTGAGAAAATCAGTAATTTTATCAATAACAATCCAACGCTACAAATATTAGCCCTTTCATTTTTAACTTTAATCGGCGCTATGCTAATCATGGAATCCGCCCACTACGAAATACCAAAAGGCTATATCTACTTTGCTGTATTCTTTTCTTTAGCGGTTGAAATGGTGAATTTAAGATTAAGGAAGTCGAAAAAAGAATAAGTTTTGGTAGAACTTGTTCTATGTTTGTTGCTATAGACTATTTTTACATTTAAATTGAACCCTTTGAAAGCCGATATATTACTGATTACGCCACCATTTACGCAGTTGAATACACCTTATCCCGCGACGGCCTATCTTAAAGGATTCCTCAACACCAAAGAAATTAGCTCTTTCCAGGCTGATATGGGACTGGAGGTAATATTAAAACTGTTTTCAAAACAGGGATTAACTCACTTATTTGATGCCGTTAACGACCATAACTTAAGTCCAAACAGTAAGCGCTTATTGGCACTAAGAAGGGCGTATGAATTGACCATTGAGCCGGTGATATCTTTTTTGCAAGGACATAATCCCAATTTAGCCCGCGATATTGTGAGTGAACACTATTTACCAGAAGGGGCTCGTTTTAACGTTATACAAGACTTAGAATGGGCTTTTGGTGCCATAGGCATTCAAGACAAAGCTAAACATTTGGCCACATTATACTTGGAAGATATTTCTGACTTTATCATAGCCAATATAGACCCCCATTTTGGATTTAGCCGTTATGCAGAACGTCTTAGTTTAGCAGCCCATTCATTTGACGACCTTTACCAAGCAATAGAAGAAGACGACTCATATATCACTGCCATCCATCACACTATTCTACGTGACCTCTTAAAAGCAGTTGAGCCAAAGCTAGTAGTAGTATCTATTCCATTTCCAGGCAATTTACTAATGGCTTTTAAATCGGCGCAATTTATTAAGTCAATAAACCCTGCTGTTAAAATTGCATTTGGCGGTGGGTATCCGAACACTGAATTACGGTCGGTAAGCGACAAAAGGGTATTTAAATATGTCGATTTTATTTGTTTAGATGATGGTGAAGCTCCCATAGAACAACTGCATCACCATGTTTGTAAAGGTGCCAAATTAGCTACTTTAAAACGAACGTTTTCGATTGTGCAAAATGAAATTACATATATTAACAACCCTGCGGTGAAAGACTATGTCCAAAACAAAGTAGGCACACCAGATTATACGGATTTAAAGCTCAATAAATACATTTCAGTTATTGAAGTTATTAATCCTATGCATAGTTTGTGGAGCGACGGGAGATGGAATAAACTAACCTTGGCTCATGGCTGCTATTGGGGAAAATGTACCTTTTGCGACATCAGCTTAGACTATATTAAAAACTATGAAGCTTCCGCCATTTCAACTACCTGTGATAGAATTGAAGCCATAGTAAAAGCCACAGGCGAAACAGGTTTCCATTTTGTAGACGAAGCTGCCCCTCCAGCCCTCATGCGCGACTTAGCTTTGGAAATCATACGCAGAGACCTGCAAATAACGTGGTGGACTAATATTCGGTTTGAAAAATCGTTCACAGCTGACTTGTGTGAGCTACTAAAAATGTCAGGTTGTATTGCCGTATCTGGAGGCATTGAAGTTGCATCTGACAGATTATTGGCACTCATAGATAAAGGGGTTGACTTACAGCAATTGGCGCAGGTCACCACCAATTTCACCGAAGCAGGTATTATGGTGCATGGCTATTTAATGTACGGTTTTCCAACGCAAACGGATTTGGAAACTATTAATTCTCTTGAAGTGGTAAGGCAATTTTTTGAGCTTGGCATCATTCAGTCTGGTTTTTGGCATCAATTTGCTATGACGACGCACAGTCCTGTTGGCATGAATCCTGAAAAATTTAATGTTAAACCGTTATTAGCCCAAAAAGGCGCATTTGCACATAATGATTTACCACACGTCGATCAATCTGGTACAAATCATCAAAAATACAGTGAGGGTCTGAGGGTTTCCTTATATAATTATATGCAAGGATTAGGCTTTGAACAAAACTTACAATCTTGGTTCAATTTTGATATTAAGCAACCTACCATAGCACCAAATTTTATTGAAATGTGTATTGCAAATGGAAAAGTCTTTGCTTTGAAGCCAAGCACTAAAATTATATGGACCGCTGCCCTTCCTCAAATCTCCCATTTTAAAGTCACCAAAAAGAAAAAAACTTTCACAAAAGCCAAACTCATTTGGCATACAAAACGAAATGTTTGTAGCATAAAAGAATTACCTGAAGTGGCCCAAGGTATTATGGAAGTTTTAAAACAAATTACCGTTGAAAATAGAGATATATTAACTTTCGTTAAAGTTGAGGCACTTTGGCTTGAAAAAACGGGAGATCGCTTCGAAAACTATATGAAAAACACTAATTTTGAAGTACTAAAAAATAACGGACTACTTTTCATATAAGCACATACCAACATGTTTTCGAACCTTCACAAACCCTTTATCATAGCCGGCCCTTGCAGTGCCGAATCACCAGAGCAATTAAACACTGTTGCCAAAACTTTGAGCCAATCATCAAACATTAAATTATTGAGGGCTGGCATATGGAAACCCAGAACCCGACCAAACAATTTTGAAGGGGTTGGTGATGTTGGACTAAAGTGGTTGGTTGATGCTGGTAAATCGTATCGACTGAAAACCACCACAGAAGTTGCAAATGCCTTGCATGTGGAGCAAGCCCTTAAAGCTGGTGTTGATGTTTTGTGGATTGGTGCCCGAACAACCGTAAATCCGTTTTCAGTACAAGAAATAGCAGATGCCATTAAAGGCTCCAATGTGCCCGTTTTAATAAAAAACCCAATTACTCCTGACCTTGATTTATGGGTTGGAGCCATAGAACGCGTATTAGGCGCTGGCATTTCAGACGTTGCAGCGATTCACCGTGGCTTTTCTTCTTATGAAAAAACAAAGTTCAGAAATGTTCCAAAATGGGGTATTCCTGTGGGCTTAATGCAAATTTTCCCTGAATTACCTATTATTTGTGACCCTAGTCATATTGGCGGGAACCGACAACTTATTCAAGAAATTTCACAAAAAGCCATGGATATGAATATGGTAGGATTAATGGTTGAAACACATCCTGACCCCGATAAGGCCTTAAGTGATGCTGCACAACAAATTACCCCCTCTCACCTGCTTGAAATCATAAAGAACATAACTGTTAGACAAAAAACACCCGGGCGTGGTAAGGATTATACATTAGATGATTTACGCGATAAAATAGATGAAGTAGACAGTGAATTGTTAACTGCTTTATTTAAACGCTTTGCTATTATTGATGAAATTGGCACTTATAAAAAGGAACATAATTTAACCATTCTGCAAATTGAACGTTGGACCGAGATTTTAACCACACGAACGGAGAAAGGGATGGCAAATGGCTTAACAAAAGAGTTTATAGATGCTATTTTAAAAGCCATACATAAAGAATCTGTTTTAAGACAAACCCATATTTTAAATTCGCCGATTGACTGAACATATTCATATCACTGGTAAGACTGGTACGGTTACTGCACCGCCATCTAAAAGCTATGCTCAACGGGTTTTACTTGCCATAGCACTTGCAAAAC
>JAWWDX010000139.1:0-7615 GCA_033719695.1 Putridiphycobacter sp. | reverse complement strand
CTATTAGCAACGACCGTGCAAAATTTGTTATTGTAAATGCTGCGAATGAAGTGTTTGTTGGTGGATCAACAACCGGACTTTATCCTTTGACGGCTGGTGTATTTTCATCACAAAGTCAAAATAATTTATTTGTACACAAAATGAATGGTACCTTAACAAATACCATTTTTTCAACCGCTGTTGGCTGTTTTAACACGCAACAGCCGGAAATATTTATGACGGCCATGGGATTAGATTACTGTGAGAAAATTTATTTTACAGGTGCTTCTACCGGAAATAACTTTCCAACAACTGCCGACGCCTATGAAACTGCAGAAAAAGGACTGTATATGTGTGTATTAGAACCTAATGCTGTTGCCCTGCACTACGGGACTTATTTTGGTGGTAATGTTAATGGTCAGCACTTTCACCCAGGCTCAAAATCAAAGTACAATAATGAAGGTATTCTATTTCATACAGAATGTACTCAATCAGTAAATTACCCTATTGTAGGTGGTGTAAACACGCAAAATGGTGGAAACTATGATGGTGCCAGTTTTATATTTGACTTCGAGTTCGATCAGCCACTCACTCAAACTAACATTCCTGATCCAAGTGGGTGTACGTTTCCAGTAACGCTGAGTGCAGTTCATCCCGATAATAATAATGTTTCTTATCTATGGTCGACTGGTGCTACAACGCCAACCATTGATGTGAATGCTAATGGCATGTACAAAGTGTTGATATATAATTTTTGTGATACCATTCGTGATTCAGTTGACGTCAATTTATCGGGTGTAGATGTAGCGTTTACAGTAAACGAAAGTAATGCTTGTGCTGGAACAGTCTTCCAGTTTACAGACCTTTCAATTGATGTCCCTGCAGGAGCGACATATACATGGGACTTTGGTGACGGTGGTATTAGCAATGATCAAAACCCATTATATACTTATCGCACACCAGGGCAGTTTACCGTAAGTCTCGAAATTAAAGGGAATAACTGTACAAGTAGTGAAGTGAAGATTGATACCATTACCATCAATCCAAAACCCAACGCTGATTTCAGCTATTCGCCAGAAATAATTGATGTAGAAGATCCAACAACACAATTTATCAATCGCTCTTCATCAGATGTAACAAGTTTAATATGGTACTTCTTTGTAAATGGGCAAACATCAGTTAATCAAAATCCTGTGTTTACATTTCCAAATACAGACGGTGGCTTCTATCCTGTAGAATTAACTGTAGAAAATGCCTTCGGTTGTCAAGACACCAGTAGACAAACGATAACAGTTCAAGACATTATCACTCTATATGTGCCAAACTCTTTTACACCAGAAGAATCAACTACAAACTCTGTATTTCAACCAGTCATCACATCAGGAGTTGACCCATACAACTTCAGGTTATTGATTTTTAACCGTTGGGGTGATATTGTTTTTGAATCAAGAGATTACACAAAATCATGGGATGGTAAATTTAATAATGAGATTGTAGAACAAGGTGCCTATGTCTGGCAGATAGATTTTAAAGAAACCATGTCGAGCAAAGAACATGTTTACCGTGGACATGTTACGGTATTACGATAATTTGAGACGTTGAATTTCGGCTTTTAGAAAATCTAATTTCGCTTCGCGTTCGGCTATTTCCGCTGGTGTTGATAGGAGATCTTTATGTGCTGCTAAACGGTTGTACTTTTGAATAGAAAGCATGATTTTTTTTGTCCTTTCTGACATAAAACTAGCTGAAAAATGTTCAAATATATAATCAACAGCCATTTGATTTGGATGCAGTAAATCCTTTTCAAAAAAGCGATAATCTCTCAAATCATCCAATACTAATTCGTAACTTGGATAATAAATTACAGCTTTTGGGAATAGTGATTCGAGTGCATTACATAATAATTGCAATACGGCCTTACTTCTATTATTTTCTACTAAACCATCTTTTATGTGACGAACAGGACTAACTGTCAAAACAATTTTAACCTTTGGATTTACACTTAGCAGTTTACTTAAAAATACCTTATATAATTCAACCAAATCATCCAATTTTAGCATTTTCTTTGCAAACTTTGAGGAAGGTAACTTTTGACAATTGGCTATAATCTTCCCAGTTTCAAGATACTCATACACCCAAGCAGTACCAAATGTTAAAAACAGGACATCTGTTTCATTTAGCCTACGCTGAAGCTTAGCGCTATCGTTGCTAATTTTTGAAACAAATGCTTCCTCTGTATTGCCGTTATATTTTGAGTGGAAATCCAGCGATAAAACTTTCTGCCTAGCTGGCAGAAGATGATTGGTATTAACTTCATAACAATTGAGCTGTTGCAATAAAGAATGAGGATTAAAAACGATACCAAATGGATTTAGTACCGTATCGAATTGATTTGCTTGTAGACGATTGCCAATATGCGTTGCAAAACATGAACCAAGCAGAGTTATTTTTGAAGCATAGTTTAACAGATTTGTATGCTTTAGAAGTGCTATTTCTGTTCTAAACTTCATTTTCAAATAAACCTTCAATTATAGCTGCAAATTCGCTTCTGGTGTGCGACGAATTCAGTTGATTATCTTTTATCCAAATCAATCCGTCGCATAATTTAGGAATCACTTCTATGTCGTGTGTTGAGAAAATAATAATTTTCTGATGTTCTTGCACAATCTTTTTTAGCATTTTAATAATTTTAAGCCTATTCACAACGTCTAGAAATGCGGTTGGCTCATCAAGGATTATGTATGGTGTATTTTGGGCGATTACTCTCGCAATCATTACCATCTGCTTTTCACCATCACTCAACTGTGTAAACAATTTTTCTCCTAAATGCGACAAATTCAATATTGCTAAAGCCTCTTCGGCTATCGTCTCATCATTTTTACCAATTTTGCCAAATGCATTCGCGTAAGGAATTCTTCCTAGCAGCACAACATCCTTTACAGACAAATTACCAAACACATTTGGTTTTGGATAAACCACGCTAAGTTGCTTTGAAAGATTAGCACTATCCCACATTTTAATCTCTTTCTGGTTGAGCTTTATAGTGCCTTTCTTCAATTCTGTCTTACCCATCAAAGCCTTCAAGAACGTTGATTTTCCTGAACCATTTCTACCTACGAGTGCCCATAAGCCTTTTTCAATGGTGAATTCACCAGATTGAAGCGTAAAATGACTTCCAAAATTAAGTGATATAGTCTTAACCTCTATCATTTAAGTCCCGTCAAAAAAGCCATAGTATCAACGCCGTCAGCATAATCCATTAAACTTGGCGACTGGCTTTTACCAAATGGAATAAAATTTTTCCCAATGACTGCCTGAATACTAGCTTCATGCAGTTTTAGATAGTTTTTAATATCTTCCTCAGATTCATATTCGTGCCTGAATAAAACACCTATAGGGGAGTGCAATTCAGACGAGCGACGCACCAAAAGAAAATTATTATCGAGTAAGTCCTCCGAATTTAATAGATAAATCGCTTTGTTATAGTCGTAATTATTTGCGTATTTGTGATGGTTAATGATATCATTATAAACGTAAATACTTTCAAAAAAAAGATTGAGGTCATAATTAACAGGCACCAAAAGTTGAGTAACGTTTCTGCACCCTAAACCAAAATAAGAAAAAATATCCTTTCCAAGTTCTTGCAATTCTTCTTGTGACTCGTCTCCTTTTAAGATGGCAATTGAAGTTCTGTTTTTACGAATGATATGAGGATACTTGCCAAAATACGCTTCAAAGTAATTGGCAGAATTGTTACTTCCTGTAGCAATAACCGCATCAAATCCAGCTAATTTTTCAACCAGTTCTGTTGTTATTAAAAACTGCGGATCAATTTCGTTTAAGATATCAATTATAATAGGCCATAGCACTGCATCATCCGACGAGAGTTTTATTTGTGCCTGATGTCCGCTTAAAAATACAGCTAGAAAGTCGTGAAAACCAACTAGTGGAATGTTACCCGCCATAATTAAACCTATCGTCTTTGGACTTTGGTCACTAATTTGATAATTGGCGAGCCACTGGCTCAACTCTTCTTTTGTTAACCATTGTTTAATGCCATTTAAAGCCGATAAAACATTCTCTTTGGTAAACCATCCATTATAAATATGTACGCGCTCAATGGTATCTGTGAATCTCTGATAATTATGCTCACTTATATTTTGCTTAGCGTCAATGTATTCGCGTGCATGACAAATATCATCTAATACAATTCCAAATGCTGACAATAATTCTATTCTTTGGTTGGTTTTCATTTAAAGATATTTTAACTTTGCAAAACTAATTAAAAAGAACAAACAATGGCTATCATCATTACAGACGAATGCATTAATTGCGGGGCTTGTGAACCAGAATGTCCAAATAACGCTATTTACGAAGGTGGCGCTGAGTGGAGGATGTCTGATGGCACTGGACTCAAAGGTGTGGTTAAAATGCCTAACGGTAAAGAGCTTGACGCTGATAAAGACTATGAGCCAGTAGATATGGATGTTTACTTTATTGTACCAGACAAGTGTACAGAATGTAAAGGTTTTCATGACGAACCGCAATGCGCAGCTGTTTGCCCAGTGGATTGTTGTGTAGATGACGAAGACATCAGAGAGACTGACGAAGAATTGTTAGCTAAAAAAGATTTCTTACATTTATAAGAACAAACCTTTTTCAAAACCCAAAACTAACATGCCAAAAACTGCCAAAAACAAAATTGAAGTTTGTTTTAGTCCGCATGATTTCGTTTTATTCAAAGATGATTTCGAGTTAATAGTTGTTATAGATGCCCTAAGAGCTACCTCTGCGATTTGTGCTGCTTTTAATAATAATATCAAAAGTTTAATTCCTGTTTCCAGCATTGAAGAGGCAAGAGCTTACCAAGCAAAAGGTTACCTAGTTGGCGCAGAACGAGAAGGAAAAATTGTGGATGGTTTCGACTTTGGAAATTCACCCTTTTCATATTTAAATCCTGACTTAAAAAATCAAACGATTGTGCTTTCTACCACCAATGGTACAAAATCAATTAACATTGCAAAAGAAAGTCCGAAAGCAACAGTTGTCATAGGTTCATTTCTGAACCTCGACCATTTATCAAATTGGTTGGCTACACAAAAAAAGGATGTGCTTTGCTTATGTTCGGGTTGGAAAGATAAATTCAATTTGGAAGACACCATTTGTGCAGGTGCCATCACCTCACAATTGCTTGAAACAGGAAAGTTTGTTTCAGAAGAAGACTCTTCCGTTGCCGCTAAGTATTTATTTCTAAGTGCAAAAGATAATATTTTTGGATATTTGAAATCATCTTCACACAGACGTAGGTTAAAGAAATTAAACTTAAACAAGGACATAGTTTATTGCTTGACCCCAAATACTGCAAACGTCATTCCTATTTTAAAAGGTGATGAATTGGTTGAACTCAAAGATTATTAAATTAATCTAATTTGTTTGAGGCGTGCTCGCCATAAGATTCCACACCGTCTTCGGTTACAATGTATGTTTTATGCATGCCCGCTTGTCTTGAAAAGAGAATTTCAAAATCGAATTTTTCTTCCACACGCATAGTCATTATTGTGTACTCTGGATAGGCTTCAGATTGTAAATTAGCGTGACATGCCGGGCAAAAAAAATCGACCACTTCATTTTTTTGAAAAACAACCTCAGGCACGTGCTTATATGCATATGTTCCGAAAGTGGTGGATAAGTACATGTCTCCCTTATCTCCATTCTGACGCTCTGACTTGAGGTGAATACTGCCAGATTCATCTAACTGATGATTACATTTTGGGCAGTAAAAACTGTATTTTTTCAGGTCCATGATTAAAAGGGTTTAGCATGGTGAATATACGAAAATCTACAGATACTACAAAATTAAAAACGCGTCACCCTAAATCATTATTTCTGACTCCCGAATATCACTTTGATAGAAACCACCTGGGTAAGCATCATTATAATCAAAATTCAACCATATAAACCCCTTATTATCTTGATAGTAATTAATGTTTTTGCCAACCGTTTCTTCTTTAAAATAAATGGTCTTTAGCAAGTAAACTACCGTTTCTAAATCTTTCACGTTCCCAAATTTGACCTCAGGATACAAATGCCCTACCGTCCGCCCATCTTTTAGGGTTACTTTTGTTTTGATGAGTCTAACCTCACCCCCAACGGCTTTAATGCAGGCAGCCATCAAAATAGCGTGGTCATCACAATCCCCTTTAAACATATCATCAAAATCAAGCTGTTGAATGGTTTCACTAGCTTTTGCATAATAGTCTTCATTTTGAGGGTCATATACATAATTCCATTTTCCGTGAATTTCCTTAAACACACTAAAAAAGTGCAGCCATCTTAAATTTGGCGATAAATTTCTAGTATCTGAAAAGTGTTTATTGGCAATATTTACAGCATAATTACGCACAAAAGGATTGTTATAATCAATTGCATTGCGTAATTTATCTTCTTTGAGGAATTTAATTTCACGGTTTAAAAATTTTTGTTGTATCGTGTTTTGAGAAATATCATATAGAAAAGCCGAATAATCGTGGTATAAATTTTTTAAGGTATATATTTCCATGAAATTGGTAGCTGTAATAACTAAAGCCCCTATAAATACAATTATGAGCACAAGTATCCGAACCTTAATGAGCAGATAATAGGTGACAAAGAACAAGGCTAAAAACAATAAAATATGGTCTAGCCTAACCAAACGTTCTCCAACTGTAATTTCAACTGCAGGAATATATTTATACAGAAAAATAAAAGCAGGAATGGCTAGAAAGGCGGCAATTAAACCAATTACCACTACTGAGTATGCATTAGAAATTCCTTTACGTTCAATATGCTTTTCAGTTTCTGTCATTGTTCAAAATTAGTCTTTTCCATGTAATAGAAATTCTAAATTGTTTGAAAAGTAACTTCTATCT
The DNA here is from genome assembly GCA_033719695.1 of Putridiphycobacter sp. Classification (GTDB taxonomy): domain Bacteria; phylum Bacteroidota; class Bacteroidia; order Flavobacteriales_D; family Crocinitomicaceae; genus Putridiphycobacter. The sequence continues at coordinate 728 of JAWWDX010000139.1, read as the reverse complement.
ATTTTTTGGAATTATTAGTATATTTAACCCATAAACAAAAATCAAACCATACATGAAAAACATAGCAGTTATTGGAGCGGGTACAATGGGAAATGGTATTGCACACACTTTTGCACAAAGTGGTTATAGCGTTAATTTAATTGACATATCTCAAGACTCATTAGATAAGGCAATTAAAACCATTAGCAAAAACTTAGACCGTCTTGTTCAAAAGGAGAAAATATCAGAAACCGATAAATCTAACACCCTTAAAAACATCACATGTTTTACCGATATGAAAGCAGGTGTTTCAGCAGCTGACTTGGTTGTAGAGGCAGCAACTGAAAATGTTGAGTTAAAACTTAAAATTTTTAAAGATTTGGATGCTTTTTCGAAACTGATGCCATTTTAGCAACTAATACCTCTTCAATATATATAACCAAAATAGCGGCTGTCACTGGACGACCAGACAAAGTTATAGGCATGCACTTTATGAACCCTGTTCCAATTATGAAATTGGTAGAAATTATTAGAGGGTACTCAACAAGCAATGAAGTCACTACGCTAATTATGGAAACTTCTAGGCAACTGGGCAAAGTACCAGTTGAAGTGAACGATTATCCAGGCTTTGTAGCCAATCGAATTTTGATGCCAATGATCAATGAAGCCATTATCACTCTAAACGAGGGTGTAGCTGGTGTTGAAGAAATTGACACAGTAATGAAATTAGGAATGGCACATCCAATGGG
>JAWWDX010000138.1:0-7664 GCA_033719695.1 Putridiphycobacter sp. | reverse complement strand
TATGATTTAGATAATGGCATCCATGTTATATTACATGAAAACCATAGCACACCAGTTGCTGCAGTGACCTTAATGTATCATGTAGGTTCAAAAAACGAAAAAGAAGGCAGAACCGGTTTTGCACATTTCTTTGAGCATTTAATGTTTGAAGGCACTCAAAATATTGACCGCCATCAATACGATAAGTATGTTGAAAAAGCAGGTGGTACATTAAATGCCAACACCTCTCAAGACAGAACTTTTTACTACGAATTATTGCCTTCAAACCAAGTTGAATTGGGTTTATGGCTCGAATCAGAAAGACTACTGCACGCGAAAGTCGAGAAAATCGGAATTGAAACACAGCGAGAAGTTGTGAAAGAAGAAAAGCGACAGAGAATGGACAACCAACCCTATGGAAGTTGGCAAGAAAATATATTCAAACGTGCATACGATAAGCATCCATACAGATGGACCGTTATAGGTAGTATGGATGATTTAAACGCCGCTCAAGAAGATGATTACGTTAGCTTTTATAGAACGTTTTATGTTCCACACAACTTAACACTTTCAATTGCTGGTGATATTGATATCGAGCAAACGAAAAAGTGGATTGATGATTATTTTGGTACTATACCAAACGGAGATAAACTAAATATATACAGAGATAAAGAATTTTTAAGTCGTGAAAAATTTGCAGCAAAATACAAAAAGGAAGTTGGTATGCTGGTAGACGCTAAAAATTTTGTAGGAGACTATAATAGTCTTAGCACTGAAGCCTTTATTGAAAAATATTTTCCTAACGCATCAACAAAACCACATGACATACCAAGACCGACCATTAAAGAACCTCTCTTAAAAGCTGAGGTAATTGATACAATTTATGACAACATCCAATTACCAGGTTTATTTATGGCCTATCGTACACCAGAATTGAATCATCCTGACCATTACGCCGTTGAGATGCTAACTAATATTTTATCTGGCGGTAAATCTTCAAGGATTTATAAAAATGTTGTTGAAGGGAAACAACAGGCCATTCAAGCCTTTATTTTCCCATTCAATTTAGAAGATCCAGGCATTGCACTTACCATTGCTATAGCGCAAAAAGATGTTGAAATAACAGATTTACAAAAGTCATTTGATATTGAAATCGAAAAGCTTCAAAAAGAGCTGGTGTCCAAAGAAGAATTGCAAAAAATTCAGAATCAAATTGAAAACGACGTCATTTCTTCATTGTCTAGCATGGCTGGTATTGCAGAAGACTTGGCACAATACTATACATATTACAAAGGTCAAACCAATTTAATAAACACTGAAATCGATAAATATTTAGCCGTAACACCTGAAGACATTAAGCGTGTAGCAAATACGTACTTTATACCAACCAACCGAGTTGTTCTTCATTTTTTACCAAAACAATAATATTTTAAATAAAAGATAATGAAACATTTAATCATCATATTCACACTCTTATTCACTGCGATAACTTGGGGCCAAATTGATCGTTCTAAAGCACCTAAACCGCAACCTAACCCAGAAGTTAATATTCCACGTCCTGCTGAAACCGCATTAGGTAATGGGTTGAAAATTATTATTGTTGAAAACCATAACTTACCTAAAGTATCCTTCCAGTTATATATCGATAATCCACCAATGATGGAAAACGAAAAAGTTGGATTGGCTGAAATTTTCGGTGATATGCTGGCCGGCGGCACTAAATCAGTTCCCAAAGATGAGTTCAATGAAAAGATTGACTTTATGGGAGCCAGTTTTTCTACCAATAGTAAGGGGTTTTATGCTTCATCACTAACAAAGCACTCCGATAATTTATTATCACTGCTGCAAGGCGTTATTATGGAACCATTATTTGATGAAGCTGAGTTTGAAAGAATCAAAACAAAATATCTTTCGGAATTAGAAGCCAATAAAGCAGAAGCCCGTAGCATGTCTGCCAATACAAAAAACGTGGTAAACTATGGTGAAAGTCACCCTTACGGAGAAGTGCTGACCGAAAAAACGCTAGCTAATATAACCTTACAAGACGTGAAAAATTACTATGAAACATACTTCCGTCCAAACAATGCCTATTTGGTAATTGTTGGTGATTTAGATCCGCAAAAAGCAAAAGAAATAGCACGGCAACATTTTACAGAATGGAAAGCTAGTCCCAATAAAATAGAAGAAACTTCTTTTTCCTCGCCAAGTAATAATGGCACACAAGTGTCATTCGTGAAAAAACCGGGTGCAGTGCAATCTGTAATTAGTATCACACATACTCTCAATTTAAAACCCAATTCATCTGATGCTATAAAATTAAGTGTATTGAACTCAATTCTAGGTGGTGGTAGCTTTTCTGCGCGGTTAATGTCTAATTTAAGAGAAGATAAAGCATACACCTATGGATGCTACTCGTCTCTTAGTCCAGATCTATTGATAGGCGAATTTTCGGCTGGCGGAAGTTTCAGAAATGAAGTAACCGACAGCGCCATAGTGCAAATTTTAGCTGAAATATCAAGAATAACAGATGAAGAAATAACAGATGAAGAATTGGATTTAGTGATCAAATCTAAAACAGGGGCTTTTGCACGCTCACTTGAAAACCCACAAACCGTCGCCCGCTTTGCACTTAATACAGCTCGTTATAACTTGCCTGAAGACTATTACAATAATTACCTAAAAAATCTTGAGGCAGTTACAAAGGCTGACATTCTTGAAGTTGCAAAAAAGTATTTACAACCTAATAATTTGAACATCATTGTAGTAGGAAATGAAGATATTGCCGAGAAATTAACTGTTTTTGATAGTGACGGTAAAATTGATTTAAGAAATGGATTTGGTGAAAAAGCAACAAAATTACTCCCTGTACCAGAAGGGGTTACAGGCGAGTCTATTATCCAAAACTACCTGCAAACCATCTACTTAACAGATAATGAGAAAACCATTGCGCAAAAAAATAAAAAGACAAAGTTTATACTGTCGTCATTTGATGCTAGTATACCTTCTATGGGACTGGCTTTTGATTTAAAAATTGCAAATGGTAGTCCAAATAAAACAGCAAGTGTTATGACCGCGAACGGTATGACCATGCAGCAAGATTATTTTGACGGTAGCTCAGGAAAAAGCATTTCAATGCAAGGTGAAACGGTGCTAACTGAAAGTGAAATTAAAGCAAAATCGGCTGCTAACTTTCCATTTGAACAGGTCCATTATTTTGCTGATGATGCTTACGAAGTAACTCTTTTAGGGATTGAAAAAATAAACGATCAAATGTACTACAAGGTAGAAGTTAAAAATGAGCGAGCTAAAAGCATTGCTTATGAATATTACAATACTGAAACCAAACTACTTGAAAAAACAGAGGCATATGTTGAAATGCCTGATGGTAAGACCTCAGAAGTCACCGTATCTCTATCAGATTATGAATCATACGGTAAAGGCAAAAAAGCCATGCTTTTTTCAAAAAATCAAATGGTTAACAATAATGGAATGGTAATTAAAATGACTTTAAAGTCGGTTACCATGGCTAAAAAAGCACCAAACGACGTATTTTCAGGCGGTTTAAAATAATTTTTTTGGTTTTCAACATAAAAAAGAAAGCTCAGGCAACAAAATGTTTATAATAAGTGGTGTCAGTTTAACTGACACCATTTAAACTTTGCCTAAATTTGAAACAATGGAAACTGGAGGTACCAATACAAGAGCAAGACGGACATTAAGTACGAATAGAATCGTATCAGCTAATGAGGTAGGGAAAATACCACCGCATTCTACAGATGTTGAAGAAGCTGTTTTAGGTGCAATGCTACTTGGTCAGCAAGCAGTTAATGATGCTATTGACATCCTTTCAGCTGAGAGCTTCTACAAAACGGAGCATCAAAAAATATTCACAGCCATTCTTAATCTCTTTGGAAATTCAGAAACAATAGATATTTTAAGTGTTACTGAACGATTAAGGAAAAACGGTGACTTAGATTTAGTAGGTGGCCCGGCTGCAGTGGCTAGACTAACCAATAGGGTAGCATCAACTGCACATGTTGAATACCACGCGAGAATTATAGCTGAAAAATTTATTTTGAGATCCCTAATTGGCATTTCTTCAGATGTTATTAAAAATTCGTACGACGAAACCAAGGACGTTTTTGAAGTGTTGAATGAAGCAGAGGAAGGCTTATTTAAAATAACAGAAGGTAACCTCAAAAAAAGTTACTCTGGCGTTAAAGAATTAGTAACGGAAGCCATTGAAGAAATTGAGAAAGCTAGTAAAAATAAGGATGGCGTTAGTGGTGTGCCCTCTGGGTTTACCGATTTAGACAGGTTAACCTCAGGATGGCAAAAATCAGACATGATTGTACTAGCGGCGAGACCAGGTATGGGTAAAACAGCCTTCGTACTGTCACTTGCACGAAACACAGCCGTACAATTTAACCAAGGAGTGGCCATATTTTCACTGGAGATGTCAAGCGTACAGTTAACAAAACGTCTCATGTCCATGGAAACAGGTCTATCTTCACAAAAGCTGAAGAAAGGATTTACAGATGAGAAAGATTGGAAGCAACTACACGAAAACATTACAAATTTAGCGGAAGCTCCAATTTATATTGACGATACACCAGCACTATCTATCTTTGAACTTAGAGCCAAATGCCGACGGCTGAAAATGCAGCACGATATACAACTGGTGATAATCGATTATTTGCAATTGATGACAGCAGGCTTAAAAAGTGGTAACCGTGAACAAGAAATTAGTATGATTTCACGATCCATTAAAGAGATTGCTAAGGAAATTAATGTGCCAATTATTGCTCTGTCGCAATTAAGTCGATCGGTTGAAACAAGGGGAGGTGATAAAAGACCAATGCTTTCTGATTTAAGGGAATCCGGTGCTATTGAACAAGATGCTGATATGGTTTGCTTTATTTATCGTCCTGAATACTACGGCTTATTAGAAGATGAAAATGGAATGCCAACTGAAGGTACAGGGGAAATTATAATCGCAAAACACAGAAATGGCTCACTCGATAATGTGCGGCTGCGCTTTATAAAAGAATTGATTCGTTTCGATAATTTAGATGCCTTTGCTGAAATGGATTATGGTAGTGGCGTAACTCAGAATAATAATTTTGATCAAGAAGTAGGAAATTCTGGCACGTATACTGTAGGTAGTAAAATGAATGAGGATGACTTTCCTGGAAGTATTTTAGATGATGATGTACCATTTTAAAACCATATTGCTCGCTTGTTTCATGTCAGTAGCAACCGTTGCCAGTGCCAGTGCCATTTTGGTACCTATGGATATTAGTCAAAAAAACCACTTAAAAGCTTACGGTGTGTCATTTTGGGCACTTGAAAACAAAGTTGTAATGGAATGGTTACTAAATTACCAAGGTGGTAGTTTTCTGTTTCCTTACAACAAGCTGATAGAAGAGCAGTTAATTATCAAAGGAATTACTTATAGGGTACTACCGGACGTAAAAGTTCAACAAATTAAGGCTGAAATTGCAGACCCTGAAGTAAACATGGAAGTCGTTCAACTGGAAACTGCCCCAAAAATTGCTGTCTATACACCCAAAGGGAAACAACCATGGGATGATGCAGTGACATTAGTACTAACTTATGCCGAAATAAACTATACTGAAATTTACGACTCAACAATTGTTCGCGGTGGATTAGCTGAATACGATTGGTTACACCTTCACCATGAAGATTTTACTGGACAATACGGAAAATTTTATCGCACATATAGAGGCACTCCTTGGTATCAACAGCAGGTTAAAGACAACGAAGAAATGGCAAAAAAGTTAGGGTTCATGAAAGTGTCAGACCTTAAATTAGCCGTGGCACAAAGCATTAAAAACTTTGTAATTGGTGGTGGCTTTCTATTTACCATGTGTTCGGGGACAGATAGTTTTGATATAGCATTGGCAGCACAAAATACCGACATATGCGAACAAATGTACGACCATGATCCGTCAGAGCCTAATTACCAGAACAAACTTGATTTCAATCAAACACTCGCTTTTAAGGACTTCACTATTGAAAAAGACCCAATGGTATACGAATATTCAAATATAGATGCCACTAATGACCATAGTAAAATTCCGGAAGTACAAGACAAGTTCTTTTTATTCGAATTTTCTGCAAAATGGGACATTGTGCCTACCATGCTGTGCCAAAATCACACCATGGTTATTGATGGATTTATGGGTCAAACAACGGACTTTAAAACTGAATTTATCAAACCAGAAGTGTTAGTGATGGGTGAAAATAAAGCCCTTAATACAGCGCGCTATATTCATGGTGAACTAGGCATGGGTACATGGACTTTCTATGGAGGACATGATCCCGAAGATTTTAGACATATGGTAGGCGATCCTCCTACTGATTTAAACCTGCATCCAAACTCTCCTGGGTACCGCTTAATTTTAAACAATATTTTATTTCCAGCTGCCAAAAAGAAAAAAAGAAAAACATAATTTTTTTTCTATCTTTGGGCAACCTTTTGTATGTTGCAGGGGTAAGTAAGAAAAAAACAGTTATGAAAAAGCAACTTTTGATCTTAATTTTAGCAGTCATTGCATCATCAGGATTATACTCTTGTAAAAAGAAATACCAAGTAATTCCTCCACCAGTACCTTTCAGCTCTATCAGAGACTCGTTTGAATTTATGTATAATGAAAACAGACAATCATTTTCATTTTTAGCTGAAGTTGGTACTATATACACTTCAGAAGAGGGTATTATATTTGATATTCCATATTATGCCTTTAGAGATGTTGCAGGAGATACCATTACAGGTACAATAGAAGCAGAGTTAATTGAGATTTTGACACCTTCAGATATGATATTGATGAACAAGCCAACAACCTCTGATGGTGAAGTATTAGTAACAGGTGGTCAATTCAAACTAACGTTTACTTTAAATGATAACCCAGTTTATATAGCGGGAGATACATTAATTTATGTGAGTGTTCCAACTGATATCGCTGATATAAAAATGAAGGTTTTTAATGGTACTGAAGATGCCACAGGTTTTGTGAATTGGACACCTGCCCTAGATTCTCTTGGTGCTACACAAACAACTACCATTTCGCAAGACACCCTTTCAAATGGTGTTATTCAGAACTACTACGACTTTACATTGGATAGTTTAAGTGCTAACTGGATAAATTGCGACTATTTTTATCAAGTACCTGGTGCTAAAACACAACTAACAGTGACACTGCCAGATGATCATAATAATTCGAATACCATGTTTTTTATTCATTTTTCAAATATTCAATCTGTAATGGGAGGGTATTTTGATGGTAATAACTTTGTGAGTAATGGCACTATTCCAGTTGGCTCAAACGTGACGCTTGTATTTGTCAGTGAGATTGATGGTGATTATACATCCAAATTTGAAGCAGTTACAATAAGCAGTGGGTTCCTAACATCATTAACATTAGACCCTACAACTTATGATGATATTATTGAAGACATAACAGATTTATAGAGCAAGTAATTGTTCTTAAGTTGAAAAAAGGAGTCGAAAGGCTCCTTTTTTTGTGGTTTATTGTGAATAAATCAAAGTAAATAAAATAGTTTACCTTTGTAGCGCTAAAAATTACCCTCATGACCTTTGACGATTTAAACTTAAATACCCCTCTAAGAAATGCACTAGCAGACTTGGGCTATATCTACCC
>JAWWDX010000137.1:0-7725 GCA_033719695.1 Putridiphycobacter sp. | reverse complement strand
CCTATCACTATCGCCTTTTTCATGTATTTAAATGGGTTTTATACAAAGCTAAAATTTTTTCTCTGGCTTCCTTATGATTTACAATAGAAGACGGATAGGACGCTGTATTGAATTCAGGAACCCATTTTTTTATGTACTCAAATTTAGGATCAAATTTTTCTTGTTGTGATGTGGGGTTAAACACCCTAAAATAGGGTGCAGCATCTGTTCCTGTTCCTGCGGCCCATTGCCAATTTCCGACATTAGATGACAGCTCAAAATCCATTAATTTTTTGGCAAAGTATGCTTCTCCCCAACGCCAGTCAATACATAAATCTTTTACTAAAAAAGAGGCGGTAATCATGCGGACCCTATTGTGCATCATACCGGTTTCATTTAGCTGCCGCATACCCGCATCAACAATGGGGAAACCGGTTTTGCCTTGGCGCCAAGCGTCAAAATAGTCTTCGTTATTTTCCCATGGTATACCTCTGTACTGCGTTTTTAACTCATGGGTAGCCGATTCTGGATAAAACCACATGATTGTCATGAAAAATTCTCTCCAAATTAATTCATTTAAAAACACTTCCGATTTGGCCTTTGCAAGCTTTACCATTTTACGTATAGAGGTGTTTCCAAATCGCAGATACACTCCTAAATTACTGGTGGCAGCTTTGGCAGGTAGATTTCGGTTTTCAGCATAGTTGTATAAAGTCGCATCATCTAATTGTACCTTTGGCGCTACACCTAAAACCTCTCTAAAACCAACCGATTCTAGACTAGGCAAGGATTGCTTTAACTCAAAATTAAGTGCTTCTGCATTCAAATTGTATTCCGGGATAATACCAAGCTCAGCCTTCCATTTTTTAGAATATGGTGTATACACTTTGTATGGCCGCCCATCTACATTAATTTCGTCTTTCTCAAACATCACATGATCTTTAAATGTCTGAAAATCGATTTCGTACTCACTTGCCCATTGTGCTACTTCACGGTCTCTACTGATTGCATATGGCTCATAATCGCGATTTGTATAAATAGCTTGAATAGAATGGTTTTTGTTTAGTTGCTTGAGTACGTCTAATGGTTTTCCTTTTAACACAAAGAGGTCACTCCCCAATGCTTGGTATTTTTTCTTTAATTTTTTTAAAGACAAGTAAATAAATGACACACGCTTATCGTCCGCTTCCAACTCTTCAAGAATTGTGGTATCAAAAATAAATATCGGCAATACATTGGTATATTTTTCAGCTATTTTTGCCAAGCCATGATTGTCGTCAATCCTCAAATCTCGTCGGTGCCAAAATACGGATATCATGGATACAGCGTTAGCACACCATTAATTAAATAGTGAATGTTGTTATATTTTTTATCTTTTAAGGCCAACTGCAGAATTTTTTTATCGTCTGTTACATTTTGATTATAGGACAAGACACTAGGCAAATTATACTGCACACTGTATCTGATTAATCTTAATTCTGGTTCATTTGGATTTAAAGTAATAATGGCTTCCATAATTTTTTTCCCCGTATTAAAAGCGGCCAGTTTCTGGTTCGGCCAATAGAGGTATTTTGCACGCATAAAATAGTACAGTGCTCTATATCCAAAAGGTATGGGTTGCCGATAAGTCGTATGTTTTGTGAGTTTATCTAGCTCAATATAATACTTTTCGTCTTTATCAACCAATTCAAATAACTCACGCATTCTGTCTATGTCTGCGGCTGCAACAACACTTTTAAATGACGATAAGAATAATAGCGTTAAAATGATTAACCTCATAGCAAATTAAGAGAATGACGAACATAACTACGCAGCAATAAGCTATATTTCTTATTGTCTGGAATTCTAATTCTTTCTTTTAAAATAGCGGAAGCGTCAAGGCTTCTAATTTTCTTAAACAATCCAAAATAGTATACATAAGCCATATAAACTCCGAATCGTGCTTTTTTGGGTAGTTTTAATATGCCTTCATAGGCTAAGGCAAAATCTTTAGCAATGTCTTCTTCAATGCCTTGCTTTTGCTCATTGTCAAATGCTGTAAAGTTTACTCCAGGAAAATACACCCGCCCTAATTGCTCGTAATCCTGCTTAAAATCTCTTAAAAAATTAATTTTTTGAAAGGCGGCTCCCAGCGCTCTTGCATAAGGCTCCAATTCAAGATATTTCTGATCATCACCCTGTAAGAAGACCTTTAAACACATTAAACCTACAACTTCAGCGCTCCCATCAATATACTCACTATACAACGAGTTATCATACACATAGTCAGGATTCAAATCCATTTCCATACTGTGAAGGAATTGGTCTATCAAATCCATAGGAATTTTGTTTCTCTTCACTGTATCTTGAAAAGCATTCAATATGGGATTAAAGGAAATGCCATCTTCGAGGCATTGATATGTGTCTCTTTTAAAATCTTTCAATAGCCTAGCTTGGTCATAGCCATGAAAAGTGTCTACTATTTCATCTGCAATCCTCACAAATGCGTACAAAGAATAGATGTCTTGACGCAAATTTTTATGTAGCAACCTTATGCCAAGTGAAAAAGAGGTTGAGTACTTTTTAGTAAGTTGCTTACTAAATGCTTCTGCCAAATTATCGTAAATGTTCTTCATATATTTCATAGTCATTCAAGAGCCAAATATACAAAAAAATACAACTTTGTTTAACTTTTAACAAAAATTATTAAACAAAACTACATTACGAGCATCTGGTCCAGGTCTTTGTATCATATAACCAACCTAAGTAACCTCTGACTTTTAGTTGACCGTTCTCAAGCCACATTTTACAGGCATAGGAATCTCCTGATTTGGGATCATAGATTTCGCCGCCTGACCATACGTTATTCTTAAAGGTCATTTTTGTAATGATATCAATGCCCATAATTGTTCGATTACTCATGGCTTTATTAGGATTTTTACTGTCAATAATTGGCCTTCCAGCCTCATCTTTTGGACATTTCATCCAAACAACTTTTCCGTAATAATAGTTGTTCTTTTTATAAATTTGGATCTTAGCATCTTTCAGTTGCGTGAGCCAAACACCAAGTATTGCCTCTTGATTTTGCCCACCAAAACAAAAAGAGCTAACAAATAAAACTGTAGCGAGGAAAAACTGTTTCATTATTGTAATACTACGAAAAAAAAACACAATCTGGATGTATTTCTTAAATATCTATACCATTAGCCATCAGCACAGCAGCAAATGGAATTAATAAGAGTATAATTAATTCCATGCCAATTAAGATTTTAATGCTACTGAATTTTTTCACTGTCACAGTAGACTCGGTAGTTCTTCTCAATTTTAAAAATTTCACGGTGGGATATATCGACAGCAGTCCTACCGTTATAAACAACCCCATTTTCACTAAAAAAATGTCATTCGACAAATAATAGGCGCTACCTTTCCCCCAATACAAAAGACGTAATATACCTGTGCATAGCACACTAATAGAGAGCAAGCCGTAGATAAGATCTAATTTGGCTAAAAACTTTATCTCTGATTTTCTAAGAATTGGTTTTATTAGGAAAAACTCTAGACAAAGCACAGCAAATAGACCAAAGACGCTAATAAAATGAAGATATGTTACAAAACTGTTTAGCCACATGCTTGCGCTCTTATAATATTACTTTTTCTTTAATTCAAAAATATCTTTTCGCCTGTCTTTTAAATTTCTCACGCTTCCAAATTGATTTAATTCTCTTAATAAATCTAGGTCAATGTCTGCAATTAATATCATTTCCGTATTTGTAGTAGCCTCCGCTTTAATTCCATTCGCGGGAAATGAAAAATCGCAAGGTGTAAAAACCATAGACTGTGCAAATTGAATGTCCATATTATGAACTTTAGGCAAATTCCCAACACTACCCGCAATCGCTACATAGCATTCATTTTCAATGGCTCGGGCTTGTGCGCAATGCCTTACCCTCGAGTAGCCGTTCTGTGTATCTGTTAAAAAGGGGATAAATAAAATGTCCATCCCTTCATCTGCTAAAATTCTACTTAATTCAGGAAATTCGGAATCGTAACATATTAAGATGCCAATTTTACCGCAATCGGTATCAAATGTTTTTAGTTCGCTGCCGCCTTGCATACCCCAAACTTTTGCTTCATCAGGAGTGACATGCAATTTCTCGTATCGCTCCACCGCCCCATCACGTTTACATAAATACCCGACATTGTAAAGCAAATCATCTCGAATCTCAGGCATACTACCCGTTATGATATTGATATTGTAGGATATAGCCAATTCTGAAAAACGTTGTACAATCTCAGCAGTATACGTCGCTAATTCACGAATAGCTTGAGACTCCGGCAAATGATTGTTTTTTGCCATCAACGGCGCGTTGAAGAATTCAGGAAATAAAGCGAAATCCGAACGATATCCAGAGACCGCATCAACAAAAAACTCTGCTTGCTGCATTAATTCTTCTAAATCTTTGTACAAACGCATTTGCCACTGAATCAAGCCGAGCCTTACCACTGTTTTTTTTCGCGCGGCCTTTTTTGACTTCTTTTCATAGTAAATATTGTCCCATTTTAATAAAACAGCATACTCACTTGAAGCTTTGTCTCCTTCTAAATATCCTTTTAAAACTTTAGATGGATAAAAGTCGTTAGCTACTTGAAAATTCAAAACAGGGTCATGTATTTCTTTTCTCTTTACTTTTTCAATGTATTCTTTTGGTGTCATTTCACTTGCAAACTTGTGATAGTTTGGAATTCGTCCGCCAAAAGCAATGCCTCTTAGATTTAATTTTTCGGTTAATTCTTTTCTGTAGTCATATAGTCTTCTGCCTAATCGCATACCTCTGTATTCCGACTTGATAAAAACATCTATGCCATAAAGGGTGTCACCATTAATATCGTGTGTATTAAAAGTATAATTTCCTGTCACATCTTTGTAAGTGTGAAATTCATCAAATTTGTCTTCGTCGATAATGATTGACAATGCACATCCTGCCAATTGATCATTGATTTTTATTACCACTTGTCCTTCTGGAAATTTATCTATCAAAGCCTGAATATGCGATTCTTTCCAATAAGAATCAGGCATACTTGAATACGCTTCAATCATGGCCAATTTTAACTCTTGATAATCTTCAATGGTTAAAAAACGCAATTCAATATTTTCAATATTCTCAATCATATATGTTATACTTATTAGTAGTTGCTTTCAACACTATGCCATGATAATGTTTCCACTTTTATTAAATGCCTCCACAAGATAAACATTCCATAAAAACGCGGGTGAAATTAGTTTAATTTATTGACACAATAAATTAAAAGTTTACATTGCTGTTATTATTTTTTAGGGTTTTCATTGCAGCTTGATTTAGATTGTTTTATAATTCAATTTGATCAGGTAGTGACCAAACACACTCTCAATTGCTATGCATTATCATTGTAAAACCTTCGATTATTAAAACGATTGCGGTAAGGGGCTTTTCACTAGCGCGTCTATCTTTCAAGATTTTTACTAGGCTTTCATACAGAATATCACTTTAACCAACTGTTAAAAAAACCAGTTAGGCAGTAGTTGCACTGCTACTCTTGCTCTTCGAATCCGCTCAGGATAAACTTCTCGCTCAAAAGTGATCGCAAAAAAAAAGAGCTACACTACGTGTAACTCTTTCTTTCTGCTCCCCCTCTTGGGCTCGAACCAAGGACCCTCTGATTAACAGTCAGATGCTCTAACCAACTGAGCTAAGGAGGAGTTTAAGGTGTCTCTGTTTCCTTAAGCGAGTGCAAATATATATAAAAGAAAAATTAAACCAAAAAAAAATAAAATTATTTTCAATAATTTTATTTTTCAAACTTTGCTCTGGACGGATTAAAACAAATCATCCTCAATATCATCTACATCATCATCAAAATCGTCACTGTCATCACAATTTTCATTTTTTTCGCAGTTACCCGGTCTTAGAATATTAGTCTTTGACACATTTAACCTGATTTCAGTTTTAATGGAATGGTCATCTTGTAAATACCCTTTTGGAAAAGGTGTGCCAATAACTTCTACTAACGTTCCTGTTTTCAAAAACTCTAGGATTCGCAAGTTGGCCCCTTCTCGTTTCCAAATTGTGCAATTTATCCAAGTTGTTTTAGTTCGCTGTTCACCAGTTCGTTTATCTTTCCAGTTTTTATTGTGCGCTACTGGGAAATTTATTGCAACCACGCCATTGTCCATACTCCGAACAACGGCATCTTTGCCTATATTACCTATTAATCTTGTTTCAAATACAGTTGCCATGATCTGTTATAATACACTATCGTTTAACAGCACTAAATTAATCATTATTTTATAACCGCTAAGGATAATTAATTCGATAAACTATATTTTATTCGAAATTAACAATAAAGGCATCTTTATAACCTTTAGCTTGCACGTCTTTTTGCGCCTTTTTCGCTAGTTTTTTAGTTGCAAAAGGGCCTATAAAATACTTGTACTTATACATACTTGAAGAATTTATTTTAACACGCTCAACGCTGTACTCTAGTCTTTTAAACTCAGGAATATCGGTTTCTAACGGGTCAATCGACGACATAATTTGCACTTTAAATGAAGGTCCACTAACTGCTTGCGGTGAAAAATCAATATTGGGGTGTGAAGCTTTCAAAAAAGCCCTAGTTGCTCTAAAAATTGCCGAAGCTATAATTTCTTGCCCATATTCACTATTTAAATAAGCCGCTTCCGACACATTCGTTAAAAAACCGCACTCAATTAAAATGGTAGGCATTTTTGTAAACTTTAATATCTGTAGGGAATGACCAATATCTGCACCTGTCTTAATCCCTCTACTTTTTCTTCCAGCCCTGGTTTTAAACTGTTTTTCAACTTGCAATGCCCATTTATAAGCTTCTTTTGATTCAAAATTGTGAATATGTGTTTCTGTACCTTGAATATCAGTATTATCACTGCCATTACAGTGAATACTCATCATGTAATCTACTCCCTTACTATTGGCTTGCTTCACTCTGTCATCTAAAGAGGGATACACATCTGTTGTTCGCGTATATAATACTGTAACGTTTGATAAATTGTGTTCTAAATAATGACCAATTTTTTTAGATATCAATAAATTGAGATCTTTTTCTGGAAGATGTGCTTTGGAAAGTGACAAATGACCAGGGTCTTTACCACCATGACCAGGATCAATAAGAATGGTCACTTCAGATTTTGTGGCAATCGAAATGAAAGACACTAATACAAAGCAAAAAATCAAAAGTTTGTTAAGCATATACTGACAAATATTTAGCTAAGGTAATGATAAGGCGTACGCTTAAAAAACTCACCTTAATTAGTATTCCAAATTAATTTGTTTATAACCCATAAGGACTAGTAAAAAGAATTTCGGTATTACATAAATAGTTATTAGATTTACAGCTTTAAAGAAAATTCAATCAAATTCAATGAAAACAGTACAGTTTAGAGAAGCTCTTCGTGAAGCAATGTCTGAAGAAATGAGAGCAGATAAAAGTGTTTTTTTATTAGGCGAGGAAGTTGCTGAATATAATGGTGCTTACAAAGTTTCCCAAGGAATGCTTGATGAGTTCGGCCCTGAACGTGTGATAGATACACCTATTGCAAAACTTGGTTTTGCTGGGATAGCCGTGGGTGCAGCCATGAATGGCCTAAGACCAATAGTTGAATTTATGACTTGGAACTTCGCTATATTAGCCGCGGATCAGATTATTAATAGCGCTGCAAAAATGCTACAGATGAGTGGTGGCCAAATTGGTTGT
>JAWWDX010000136.1:0-7796 GCA_033719695.1 Putridiphycobacter sp. | reverse complement strand
CAGTTTCTTCTGGTGTATTTACAGTTTCTGCTGAAGACTCAAGTGCTTCTAACAAAGGGGTTGTAATTGTTGCAGCAGGTGAAGGTATCGATGTAACTTCCCTTCTACATTACCAGCAGGTACTTACCAATATCGTATTGATAGTTTAAGTTGTAGTTTATCTGCCTTTCTTGATGTTAATATTATTCAACTACCTATTTCAATAACACCCACAGATGCTACATGTTATACGTTAGCTGATGGGGAAATTGATGTTTTTTCTCTAATGGCTAATTCTTATTCAGTAGATGGCGGTGTGACATTTCAAACACCTGGTCTGTTCCAAGGATTAGCTGCAGGCACCTATAATGTAGTGTTGGCCAGTGGTCCGAATGGAACCGAATGCCAAGTTGATACGGTGGTAACAATTGAAGAGCCTGAGCCATTGTCAATTGTATCTATGACGACAGATAAAACATTGTGTCCGGGAGAAAACATAACCTTGTCGGCTCTTGGAGCGGGAGGTAATGGTAACTATACATATACATGGGATAATGGTGTTGGACCAGGACAAAGTTTAAATTTCGCGCCGTCTGCATCAACAACAGTGTGCATGACATTATCTGAAGATTGTCCTTCTCCTACAGTGACCGCTTGTATAGATATTACCGTACCAGCAGATGTAGATTTCGATTATTACTTTGGGGATGACGTGACAGCAAAAACTACTGCAGGATGTTATCCACACAGCTTTAATATTAAAAACATTAGTTCTAGTAGTAGTATTCTTGATGTCAATGGCAATGTACTGAGTCCTGCTGCTGATGTAACTGCAATGACAACAACATGGAATTTCATTGGTAATAAAACATTAGCTTCTGCAGGTTTAGATTCATTAAATCACACACTAACTTCTCCTGGCGTCTATGATGTTGAAGTCATTATAACAACAGCAGATAAATGTAAATACACAGAGTTTTTACCCGGCATCATAACTGTTTGGGATAGACCGGAAGCTGACTTTGAATATTCGCCAGATGATATTTCAATCTTTAATACTGAGGCAAACTTTGTTGACATGTCAATAGGAGATCCTGTACAATGGCTGTGGCAGTTTGCTGGTGCACCAGATCCTGATGTTTCAACACTTCAAAATCCAACAGTTGTTTATCAGCAAGGGAAGCCAGGAAACTACCAAGTTGATTTAAAAATTTGGGATAGTAATGGCTGTACAGATTCAGTGAAAAAAGTTTTGGCTATTGCTAATGATGTGAACATATATGCGCCAAATATCTTTACACCAGATGGAGATGATTATAACGATAATTGGAGAGTGTATATCTCAGGAGTCGAAATTTATGATTTCCATTTAAGTATCTTTAATAGATGGGGTGAGTTGGTATTTGAATCATTCGATCCCGAGGCTACCTGGGACGGTACATATGGTAATAGCGGACAAGTAGTAATGTCTGGAAATTACGTTTGGACCATAGACACAAAGGATCTCCAGAATGATAATAGATATGAATTCAGTGGGTCAATCATTATCATGAAATAAAATTCATAACTTACATTATAAAAAAAGGAAGACTAGTCTTCCTTTTTTTATTTTTGTGCCATGGAAAAAAGTATTGGCGATAGAATTAGTTATATTGATGATAAATCTTCATGCAGTATTGTAATCCTCCCAAAACGGGTTAGATGGAAGGAGGCCGTTTTATTTGCGTGGTTGTTGGCATATTCTTTTGTAGGATTGTATATGATTTATCTATTATTTTTTGGATTACATACAATTGATAATACAGGTATAGAAGGAAACCCTGAAGAAATTTTAAAAAATCAGAAAATATATTTAACTGTTTTTATTGCATTTTGGGCGTATTTTGAATATAAAGTAGTCAGAGGTTTTTTATGGTTAGTTAAAGGGAAAGAGTTAATAAAAATTGCTGGGGGTGAGTTAATTATCAAACAGTCTATTTTTAACTACGGTAAAGCAAATAAATACTTTATCGATAATGTGAAGAACTTTGAGCTCGTCGAGCACAAATCATTTTCTTTTGGATTTGATTATGAAAATGCCTTTTGGCGACAAGGTACCGATAGTTTAATACTCTCGGTTAACGGCAAAGACATTGGTTTTGGAAAAAAGTTAAACACAAAAGATGCAAACCTGTTGCTAAGACTCATGAAAGACCGCATGAAGAAATTGTCTAAACTTTCGTAAACACCCACAATATCGAAAACCCTAACCCTAAACTAACAATGACATTTAATGCCGCTAAAATTAAATGACCTGATTTTAGAAGTGAGACTGTTTCAAATCCAAAGGCTGAAAAGGTAGAAAAGCCACCACAAACCCCTACAATTAGAAAGTATTTTAGCCAAATACTATCGTCGATTTTAGACTTTGAAGTGTAAACAATGACTCCCAATAAAGTGCAAGCCAGAATATTTGCCAAAACGGTTGCTATCGGAAAATTTGAAGGCAATATTTGAAATTGTATACGGGACAATAAAAACCTAAGAACACTGCCCAATCCACCCCCTAAAAAAATAAGACCACTAAGTTTTAAGATGTCCATATTTAGTAATAATTGATTTAGAAATATAATAAACGACAGTTCCTATTAACATACCAAGCAGGCCACCAACTAACACATCACTAGGGTAGTGTACACCTAGGTAGATTCTACTGTATGCAATTAAGGCGGCCCATAGAAATAGTAGGTACCACAATTTGGAAAATCGCCTAAACATAAAAACCAGAAATGTGGTAATGGCAAAGAAATTTGCAGCATGTGAGGAAACAAAACCGAATTGTCCCCCTAAATACGTGTTTCCATTTGGCTTTTGAACAGTATGCACCAAGTGCCGAATATCGAGATTATGGGTAGGTCGGTAGCGTTGAAAAACCTCTTTAAACAGTTCTACTGAAATACGATCGGCTAGCAAAATATTCAATGCTACTCCTAAGGTTACAATTAAGGCTAATTGCCATTTTCCCTTGTTAAACGCATATATTAGAATAATGATGAAAAGTGGAATCCAGAGTTTAATAGTGCTTACATACCACATAATGGTGTCAAGAATTGGTGTATGCAAGCCATTAAGAAATAAAAATAATTGTTGGTCAATATATTCTAGTGTATCAGTCAAAATAAAAATCTGCTTTTAGCTCAAAACTAATCATTATATAAATAAATCTACCGTTAATTTGCAATATTGTACCGTTTGATAAGTACCTATAAAGTTTTGAAATAAAACGGACATAATGTATTATATTTGGTCTTTTAAAATTTTATATGAATAAAATACTACTTACTTTGTTTTTGATAGTTAGCTCAATGTCATTATTTGGGCAAGGTGGAACTGTAAGAGGCTTTATTGTCAGTGCGGAAGATGGAAACGCAATTCCGTTTGTACGAGTTTTTATTGAAGAATTAAAAACAGGTGCGAATACGGATTTCAATGGGTTTTATTCTATTCCTAAGTTGCCCTCTGGCACCTATACCTTAACGGCAACTAATGTTGAGTTTGTAAAGTATCAAAAGGAAATTACTATTACCGACAATAAGATTTTAGCCCTAAACATTGAAATGGAAAAAGGGAAAGTATTGAATGAAGTAGAAGTTACAGCTGCGCAAAAGGAGAAGAAAACGGAAGTTCAAACTTCGGTTATTAAAATATCTCAAAAAGACATTTTGCGCGTTCCTACCACTGGTGGAGATGCAGATATAGCCACTTATTTTCAAACCGTACCAGGGGTAGTTTCAACAGGCGATCAAGGGGGGCAAGTTTATGTGAGAGGGGGAACACCAATTCAAAATAAAATATTGTTAGATGGGATGACAATTTATAATCCATTCCACAGTATAGGTTTCTTTTCAGTATTTGAAACAGATTTAATTAGAACAGCCGATATTTATACAGGTGGATTTAATGGTAAGTATGGAGGGAGAATCTCATCTATTATGGATGTTAAATACCGAGATGGCAATAGAAAAAGAATGTCAGGCTTAGTGGGCTTGTCACCTTTTACATCAAAGTTTCTATTGGAAGGTCCTCTGTCAAAAAAAGATAATATCTCATTTATCTTGTCGTCAAAAGTTTCATTACTTGAGCAAACCTCAAGAGCTTTATATCCATATGTGAACGACGGGGAAGGATTGCCATTTAATTTCACGGATTTATATGGAAAAGTTTCCTTTTCAGGTAATTCTGGAAATCAGTTTAATATTTTTGGTTTTTCTTTTAATGATAGGGTAAAATATCAAGCTATTAATGACTTACATTGGAATTCTTTCGGTGTAGGAACAAATTTTGCTTTTGCCCCGCAGTCTTCTCCTTTGTATCTAAAAGGTAGAATTAATTACTCACAATATGATATTACATTAGAGGAAATAGATTTACCAGCACGTTCTTCGGGTATAAATGGGTTTGAAATGGCCTTTGATTTTACCTACTTTCTAAAAGAGAAAAGTCAAGTTGATTTTGGGTTTCAATTTAATTATTTTACAACAAATTATGTCACCTCAAATACAGATAACAGAACGATTGAACTAAGAAATAATGAACCTGAGGCTGGTATATATGTTAGTTATAAGAAAGTGGCGGGTAGATTAGTGTTAGAGCCTAGTTTTCGATTGCAAATCTATCCTGAAGGTGGGGTGATATCACCTGAACCAAGGTTGGGAGGAAAATTTAATTTAACGGAGGATTGGAGGATTAAATTTGCAACAGGTTATTTTACGCAGAATTATGTGAGTACAACTAGCGACCGAGATGTGGTAAATTTATTTTATGGTTTCTTGAATTCACCAAGTAATTACCCAAGTAAGTTTACACGGCCTGACGGCACTGTGATTGATGTTAAAAATGGTTTACAAAAAGCGTATCATGCCATTTTTGGTACAGAATATGACTTGTCAAAAAAAATATCGTTAAATGTTGAAGCCTACTATAAGTGGTTTAATCAGTTAACCAACTTAAACCCAAATAAGGTGTTTGAAGATATTGCAGATAATAGTAAGGTTGATGACTTGTTTAAAAAGGAGTTTATCATAGAAAGCGGTCAAGCAAGAGGGGTGGATGTGGTGTTAAAGTATAATACTAAGAAATTTTATTTCTGGTCGGCATACTCACTCAGTAAAGTGACGCGTTGGAATGGTTTTGATACTTATTTTCCCGTGTTTGACAGAAGACATAACGTCAATATTATCTCAACTTATGCCTTTGGTAAAGATGAATCATGGGAAGCTAGTGTAAGATGGAATTTAGGCTCTGGTTTACCATTCAAAAAAACAACAGGTGCTGGAGAAATTCCAGTAATTACAACTGTAGGTGAAGACTATGTGTCGGCAAATAATAGCGATTTGACCTTGTTGTATGAAGACTTAAACACAGGCCGTTTACCAACATATCACCGATTAGATATTAATATTAAAAAAACCATTGAATCAAGTAAATATAAAAACATGTCATGGGAAATTGTAGCGGGTGTTACAAATGCTTACAGTAGAGATAATATTTTTTACATCAATAGGGTTACTGCTGAAGAAGTATACCAATTACCTATCATGCCTAGTATTTCTTTATCTTGGAGATTCTAATACTTGGTAAGCTTTTTGTACATTGTAAAAACATATCACTATAGTATGATAAAGCAAATATGTACAATACTCCTTATAGCGCAATTGTTCAGTGGGTTTTCATTTTATGATGGTTTAAGGGTGTCAGAGCCGTTAGGAACAGATTTAGGCCTATTTAAAAACCGACGAGAAAAATTACCGTTTGGAATCAATGTAGGTATTCTTGGTCCAACAGGTTGGGGAGCAGTCTCAATGGATTATTTTATTGATTCTAAAATTAACCTTGAGGCAGGAATAGGTATTCAAACAAAAGGCATTAACCCAACATCTTTATTTGTAGGCGCAAAATACCACGTAGGTGCAAAGTTTTTAGGCGGTATTACACCTTATTTTGGGGTGATGGATGCTTTCTTTTGGAAGGACGGAGAGTTCTATCAACACAACTTATACTTCCCAATAGGATTACACAAAATAAAACGTGATAGATGGTCATGGGCTTTAGAATTAGCCTACCAGTTTAATAAGTTTAGTGATCAAAATATATGGGGAGCGTTTAAAGTGGGCTATCGCGTATTTGATACAACCACAAAGAAACAGAAAAAACGGTCTGTTTTCAGACAATAATAGTTTCTGCAGTATTTTTTGAACGATTAGTTAACTATGTTGTATGTAGTTTCAGATAGTAGAAAAATGAACGTAAAATCAATTTTAATAGTAGGCCTTTTATTTTGGAATATAATTGGTTTTGGGCAGTCCGTAAAAGAAGAGTTTAAAGCAGCTATTGTCTCTGATAATCCAACTGAATTAAAACAAATAGCAGAAAGACTCAGTAAATCATACTCGAGTTTTGCCTATGCTTATTATGGTCTCCTCTTGAGTAACCTTCCTAAAAACACCGTTTTGCTGACCAATTCAAAAGATGATTCATTTCCGCTGAGGATAATACAAATCTCCAAAAATTATCGTTTGGATGTGCAAATAATTTCACTTGGAATGTTAGCAGACTCTAGCTACAGGGTTTACATTAATAAAAGGCACGGTTTAAATTTAAGACAAGAAACCAAAGAAGTCCACGCAAAAAAGATTTTAAAGCACTTAAAAAATGTATCTGTGAGTACAACAGTACAAAATAACATTTGGTATAGCTCATCTTTTTATCTTACAGGTTTGGTAGTTGAGCGGAATGCACTGGACCAACTAAAAAAATTGCAAACTTTTTATTCCGAGTACAGTAAGTTAAAATTACTTTCATATGCTTTTAACTCATCTGATAAAATGATTGTTAAGAATGTATTGCCCCCGCTTATTACTTTGTATCGACTGAATAACAATTTACCTAAACTGAAAACAGATATTCTTCAATTGGCTGAATTTGTTGGGAAAGAGAAACAAGTTAAAGAAATATTGGAGCGAGAATAGGATGAGGCTATTTAGAATAGATTATAGCAACCAGGCTGACGAACAGTTAATGCTTTTATTTCAAAAAGGAGATAAGAAGGCATTTGAGCATATATACAATCGCTATGCTAATCATTTAGTTAATTTTTTCTATCAGAAGTTATGGCAAAATCAATTAAAAGCAGAAGATGCCGCGCAAGATATTTTTACTAAATTGATTGTAAATCCTCAATTGTTTGATGCCAAACAGAATTTTAAAACTTGGGTGTTCTCTGTGGCTTACAATCGTTGTAAAAATGAGTATAAAAAACAAGAGGTACGGCGAAACACCAATTATGATGTACCAGAATATCATCAAAATGCAAGTGACAATATACTTAGTGATGAACATTTAGATCAGTCTGAATTTGCAGCTGCCTTGCGTAAAACGTTAAATGGCATGGCTGAAAAACACGCACTTGTGTTTAAATTAAGGCATGATGATAATTTGAGCATGAAGGAAATAGCAGAAATACTGCAAATTAATGAAGGTACTGTAAAATCTCGATTACATTATGCAACAAAATATTTAGCAAGTGAATTGTCTGTGTATCGCAAAATAATAGAAAAATGAAGACAGTAGAAGATATAGTGAAAGCAAAACAGTACTTTGAATTAACTCCTGAGGAATTAATGCTGGTTAGTGAGGTGGTTGAGAGTGAAGACGCATATGAAAAACTACAATATTTGTTACGTCATACCGAACAGTATTTTGAAAACCATAAAGTGAAAGCTAGTGATGGTATGCGAGACCATATCATGGAAAAACTGTATCCCCCCGTTTCTTCATCT
>JAWWDX010000135.1:0-7831 GCA_033719695.1 Putridiphycobacter sp. | reverse complement strand
GGAGCTCTTTTTCCTGTTGGTATCTCTTCTGTCCATTTAACAACAGAAGCAAATGATAAGTTTTGTGCAGCAATTAATGCTACTAGAAGAATTTTTTTCATTTTATATTTAGTTTTTAAAGTGCATAATTAATGCCAAAAGTCAATTCAAACCCCACACCCCTATCTTCAGAAATCAAATTGGGCTCAATGAGGTTTGAGTCGAAAAGTTTTGCTCTTCCCATGGCTAGTCCAGCCATAATGTCAAGATTAAAGCGTCCAGGTAAACCAATTAAATAACCCATTCCCACGCTAAATTTTCTTTGCTTTACTTTAAAAAGGTCTTCATTTAAGCCAAATGTTCTATAGCGAAACATACCATAATAATAATAATCAAAGTCTATGACCATATCTAGGCCACTTTTAACTGCAAATCCAAGACTGCAAAAGGTGCCACCAGACACATCTTCATATTTTATTGTCATGTCATCATCAAATGCCATGAGAAAAAATGTGTAATCTCTGAATGTATTTAAAGGCATCAGACCTACTCCTGCTTGAAACCTCATCTTTTCAGCTGGATAATAGTCGGCATATAAATTTAGTGTGCCACTCCCGAGGGTGTTAAGATTTGTACCAATGAATAGATTGGCATCTTTATCGCCATCATCAAAGATATCGTCTAAATCTTCTTGCGCAAACCCAAAAACAGGTAGAATAGTGAATAAAAGTACAATTTTGCTTAATTTCATTTTTTTTGGTGTAAGATAGTATAATCAGCCTGATAAGCAAAAAAACTAGCTTTTAAAGTGATAGGGAGTTAATGTCTTACCTTATTATTAAGATATCTCTAAAATATTGAGAATTTTTCCATTTTTCAACATCTGATGAACTTATTTTAGGGCTAAATTCAGAAGGAAGCATTGATAATTAGTTAGCAAAAGAAAAACTCTATTCTATTAACAATACAAAGGTACCACCTTCTCGTATTTCGTCATCACGCAATAACTTGATAGTAGGTTCTTTTTTTCTACTTGGATCACCATTTTTTCCAGATATAGCAATACTGTTATCTTCTCCTAATTTTATATTGGAAGTATAAGCTATGAAGGTTGTTAAGTAATCTGGGAGTTCATATACAACTTCTTCACTAAAGCTTCCATTTTCATTTAGAGTTGCTCGTAAAAGTTGGGTTCCTCTAGAGAAGGAATTTATTTTCATTCCATCCAACTCATTAACAGATGAATGCTGAAAGATAACTGCGCCTCTTCCTTTATACAAGTACACGCCAAAGTCTTTTACTCTGTCATCATTGGGCGAAAGAACTTGCCTTTCTGTCCCGGTATTCAGACGACTACTACCTGTTTGTATTCCTTGTGTGTCAAAGTGTAGACCAATTATTCCAACAGTATATTCTTCATAAATAGTATTTTTGTAGGTACTTCCGTCTGAACCAAAAGAAGTGACTGTCCTTTCAATATTATAGTACTGTTCTGTAAATGAAGAAAATGAACCATTTTCGTTTTCTATAATAATTGGTTTTTTAAAATTGTAGAAATACTCATTTTCTTTTGTGCCTTTAAAAATAGATTTTTCAGTTGTTGTAAAAGAGTTTAAGAAGCTCTCTTCATTAATTTCTCCTACATTTCTTTTTTGTAATTGCAGGTTAGAGCTATACAGAAATGAAAAATATGAGTTAACAATATTGTTTGTGTGGCCTAGACCGGCTATGAAAATTCTTCCATCTCGGGAAAGAAGCATACTCATAGTTTTAACAGACTTCCCAGAATTAACTAACATTTTTCTAATCTTTTTTGTTTTGAAGTCCACTTTTATTAAGTATACTTTTTTGCGATCAATTGAAGAATCAGTATCTTCCTTTGATGTTTTGATGTAACCTAGAATAAATACATTACCATTGTCGTCACACTCTTGTTCTATGACTTCAAAAAGCTCGCATGAGGCAGGTAATTGGATTTCCATTTCTGTTGCTTCTCCTTCTCGCACTGTAAATACTTTTGCTTTAGTACTTGATTTACCATACAAGACTGTTCCAAAAGTTGTTTTTCCGTCATTTGCTAGTTTAGGACCTTTAATCAGATCACTAGTATAGAATCTGCGGGGTTGACCCACTACAATCAAAAACGGTACGTTGTCTATAGGAAAGCCAACAACGTGTTGTGATTCGGTGATAGATTTATTATTTTTTGATATGTTGATGGTTGAAATTTCAATTTCCTTATTCTTTCTATCGAAGTCGGAGCAAAAAACATTGATTTCATTTGACTTATCAATTGATTTGATAATATTAAAGTTGAAACTTGAACTGGAAGAAAGTAAATCTTTTTGGGAAGACAGTGTATTTGAATAGTTGTTAAAAAATAAAACTTTGTATCCCAGTGATTTTGCAAAATCGCTTCTAAATGCCCCTCCTTCTATTTCAGTCAGAAAGACAGAGGTTTCATCACTGAATCCAATTAATGAAGCGTCTGAATCAATATTTTCTAATACTGTTGTAGAATTTTGAGCAGAACTAATTGTTGTATTGAAAAGTAGAATAAAAGCTATTATTTTACGCATGCTTGTTTTTTTGCCTGCAAGATAATAGTAATATCTTAAATAGCAAATGAATAGCTTCTAAACTGAATAAAAAAAATAAGCTTTTTGTTAGTTTTTTAATCGCTCTGGAATCTCACAGACCGGAATAGGGACCATTTTATGCTTGTTGGCACTGTGCAGTCTGTGATAAATCTGAATGACCTCTTTTTGTCGATCTGATAATTCAGATTGATCGCCATCATAGGTCATGGCCCATTCCAATTCAGGATATGTAGCGCCAATTTGACCTTCGTCTGTTCGTTCATCAGCCCACAGACCATCAGTCGGTGCAGCTTGTTGAATAGATGAAATCACACCAAGGTGTTTTGCAATGGCGTATACTTCTGTTTTAAATAAGTCGGCTATTGGACTTAAATCCACGCCTCCGTCTCCATATTTAGTGTAAAAACCGACCCCAAAATCTTCTACTTTATTTCCTGTTCCGGCAACTAATAACCTGTTCGCTTGTCCTATGGCATACAGTGTTGTCATTCTAAGCCTTGCTCTTGTATTGGCCATTGATAAACCATGATTGTCCACACCTTCAGGAAAACTGGTTTTCATGGTTTCAAAGGTATTGGTAAGATTTACCCTAAAATGTGACACATTTGGGAAATGCGCTTCCAACCAGCTGATATGCTCTAATCCTCGATTTACTTCATTTTCGTTTTGATGGATTCCCATCTCAAGGCAAATAACTTGAAGTCCAGTTTTAGCGCACAAAGTTGAGGTTACTGCAGAATCTATACCACCACTAATACCAACAATAAATCCTTTAACGTTTGCTTTTTCGGCGTAGGATTTAAGCCACGCCACAATATGTTCAGTAACTTTTTCTGTCTGCATTTTAGAATAGTAGTCCCACTTTTAATTCAAACATGTGCTGTGGATTACTTTTTACATCCAAATTCTCATATCTAAATCCAGCGCCATCTTCAATTTTGTCAACTAAGTGTTCTGATTTTTGATATACAATTGGAGTAACGCCATAGATGAAGCCAAATTCTGCAAATAAAAATGTGTTTCCTGTGAAATTCCATTGGGTTCCACCATAAACACCAATACCTAATCTTGCTAACGACAAACCTTTCTTAAAAATATCAGGTTTCATATTACTATTGGTAATTTCTGTAGCACCACTAACCGTTTCAAAAGTAGATGAAGCACCGTCAGCCGACGTATAGTATCTCGCATCATAGCCTTTATCTTCAAATCGTACACCAGCTAAAATACTTGGTCTAACACCAAACTTTCCATAATAACTAAATGCGCCTATCATATTGGTTTGGAACTTTAAAAATAAAGGAATCGTTACGTATTTACCGCTAAATCTTCGCGTTGTCAACTGAAAAGCAGTGGTGTCTGTGTATCCTGAAATTAGACCAGATTTGTATTTGTAAATTTCGGTATCGTTATAGCCGTAGTAAACATTGCCAAGATTAGAGTTTGCTGGGTCTCCGTAGTTTAATTTAAATGATTCCAAATCAAATTGAATCCCACTTGCAAATACAATATTGTCATTAATTTTATAATCGGCTACCATACCAATAGTGAAACCAGCTCCTATACCATTTCTTTCTATTTTAGTGGTTTGAATTTTTACCCAATTGGTGGTCATACCAGTTACCAAACCAGCTCGTAATTTTTTATCCTGCCCAAAACAAGCGGCAGAAATTGAAAGAATTAAAATGAAAGAAAATAACTTTTTCATACGATATGGTTTTATATTTGCAGTTACAATAATAGCATTTTAAAACCAATTAACACAATATGAAAAATAGAATTTTCTATTTATTTACTATGTTGATATTTATGATATCATGCACAACAGATCCGTTAAATATTGATGTGTCTTCAGTTGATTTCGACATAGAGCATATTGATATTGTGAAAGCCTATGATGCTTCAGGCAACTTGGAATCATTGGCTAAAGTAAATTCAGAACTCAATGCTTCTTGCACAGAATTATATGAGTTTTACACAGCTGAAATGTTGAGGGTAGGGATGCCACTTCAAGATTCAACACCATTTTTCATTGGACGTTTTTTGGCAGATTCAACCATGCAATTGGTGAATAGAAAAATTGCAACAAAATTTAATGGTTTCAACAGTTATTTGCCGAAGGTTGCAGATATGTTTAAGCATTTAAAGTACCATGTTCCAAAGGCTATTTTACCTTCAAAAATAGTCACCTACAATTCAACTTTCTCAAATGGTGTTATTTCTACGCCAAATTTTATTGGAGTGGGGTTAGAAATGTATTTAGGACCTGAAGATGATATTGTAAAAAAAGTACCGTTTCCTCAGTATTTTAAAGCTAAAATGAATCCCGAATACCTGTTGCCTGATATCTGTCAGAGCTGGCTTGAGTACAATGTTTTAGAAGGTGTTACAGAAGAATCATTTTTAGCTAATTTAATATATTACGGAAAAGTTTTGTACACAATTAAAGCTATGTTGCCTGCAACAGCAGACCGCGCTATACTGCGTTACAGTGAATCGGATTTATTGTGGGCACAGGAAAATGAATATGCTGTATGGCAGTATATTGTGCAAAATAATATGGTATATGATACGAAAATGAAAACCATGCTACGGTATTTCAAACCAGCACCAACCACTGTTGGTTTTGATGGTTCTCCTGACAGGATAGGGCAGTACTTAGGATATCAAATAATATCAGCCTATATGAACAAAAATAATGAGGTAAGTCTAAAAGCATTAATTGCAGAGAAAAACAGCACTAAAATATTAAAATCATACAAACCAAAAGAATAATGAACAAGTCGTCAGAAATAAAAATCGATATTACAACTAACGAAAATAATGTGCCAACCGCTATCCACTGGTCGGCTGAAGATGGAGGCGTTGATAAGGCAGAGGCTAAGGCTTTGATTTTAGCTTTATGGGATAAAAAAGAGCAAAATGCTATGCGAATTGATTTGTGGAATGATCAAATGTCGGTTGAAGAAATGAAACAGTTTTTTCATCAGACATTATTAACTATGGCTGATACTTTTGAGCGAGCAACCGGCGAAAAGAACATGTCTGAAGACTTAAGAGACTACTGCTTTCATTTTGCCGACAAAATGGGAATTACACCACCGCTTACTTAGTGGCTTTTTTCACAGTTTTAGCTGGTGAAAGGAATTTATAACCTATCATTAGTAGGCCTAAATCAAATCCGTTAAATTCTTTTTCTTTTTTTGGACGTGTTGAATTTAAATTTTTCATAACGCTTAGTTTTATGATTAAGGTAATTCAAATATGATGCCGAAACCAAATTATTACCTGATCTGTTAATATTATTGATTATTTGAATAGATATGTAAAAGTAAATGGATAGCTTATTAACCATGATTTGTGAGTTGGTGTATGTCAAGATGCAATTTGTTGCCAAGGCCCTGTTACCAATAAACACGATTTATCGGCCTGCTGAAATTTGAACACTCAGTAGGTTATTAGTAGGATCTTTGTATTTTTAACGTTGTAACTAGTCTAAAAATTATGAAATTATTGTTGTCCTTAATATTGCTTGTAAGCCTATGGTCATGCAGTATTAACGACAAAGAAGTTGAAAATGTTGAGCCATTACAAAATGAATGTGAGTATTTTTCACTGTCCGATTTTAGTTCATTCATTGGTATTAGTAGAGAAACAAGAGAGTCTCAACTTAAAAACATTTTAGGAAAATGGACAGGAGGAAGTTATACTAACGATAAGGGAGCATTTATTTACACATTCGAAGCTGTTGAGCGTGTGCCAGTCAAAATATATGTAAATGCTACCTCTGGAAATATCGAGACCATTTTTATAGAAATCTTGGGCCTATATCAAAACTTCGAAAAAGATATTGAAAGGGCCCAAAGAGAATACCCTTTAAACATCTGTCACGCTGCCTTGTTGGGTAAAGCGCCTGATGACATTATTGCTTTGTTCGGACCAGCTGAAAAAGATTTTCTGAAAGTTGACAATGTTGCGTCAGAAGTACGTGTTTTAGTTTATTATTCCGAAGATCGCAGTACAGCTATCACTTTTAATTTCTATCCTTCTCAAGCGTACAGAATGTCTTCAATAGTGGTGGATTGGTTTTAGATTACCTTTTGAGAAAAACCTTTAATTTATCAGTCAATTTCCTTCATAAAAAGGGAATAAATACGTAAATTCGCGACAAATCTGAAAAACATTATTTTTATGGCATTTGATATTGACATGATCAAGAAAGTATATCAAAACGTTGCAGAGCGTGTTGATAAAGCTCGAGAGTTGACTGGTAAACCACTTACACTCTCTGAAAAAATATTATATTCTCACCTTTGGGATGGTAACCCAAATACTGTTTTTACAAGGGGAAAAGATTATGTCGATTTTGCGCCAGATAGGATAGCATGCCAAGATGCGACTGCACAAATGGCTTTATTACAGTTTATGCAAGCTGGTAAAGAGAAGGTAGCTGTACCAACTACAGTGCATTGCGATCACCTCATTCAAGCGAAGTCAGGTGCAGAAACAGATTTAAAAAGTGCATTAGACACATCTAGTGAAGTTTTTGATTTCTTAGGCTCTGTGTCCAATAAGTATGGTATTGGGTTTTGGAAACCAGGTGCTGGTATTATTCACCAAGTTGTTCTTGAAAATTATGCATTCCCAGGAGGAATGATGATTGGTACTGATTCGCACACTGTGAATGCAGGTGGATTAGGAATGGTTGCGATTGGTGTTGGTGGTGCTGATGCCGTAGATGTAATGGCTGGGATGCCATGGGAATTAAAATTTCCAAAATTAATTGGTGTAAAATTAACTGGAAAATTATCTGGTTGGACAGCACCAAAAGATGTTATTTTAAAAGTAGCTGGAATCTTAACGGTAAAAGGTGGAACTGGAGCCATTGTCGAGTATTTTGGAGAAGGTGCCAAGTCAATGTCGTGTACTGGTAAAGGAACCATTTGTAATATGGGTGCTGAAATTGGTGCAACAACCTCAACGTTTGGCTACGACGAATCAATGGAGCGATACTTAAGAGCAACTGATAGAGCAGAGGTTGCCGACGAAGCTAACAAAGTTAAAGCCTATTTAACTGGTGATGATGAGGTGTATGCCAATCCAGAAAAATATTTCGATCAAGTAATTGAAATTAATTTGTCGGAATTGAAGCCTCACGTAAATGGCCCTTTTACGCCAGATTTAGCTACGCCAGTTGGAGAAATGACTGAATTAGCAACTAAAAATGATTGGCCTTTAGATGTTGAGTGGGG